>NZ_PSVY01000007.1:0-170204 GCF_002932635.1 Rathayibacter sp. AY1D1 | reverse complement strand
AGGGCGACCTCCTCCTGGAAGCAGGCACTCCGCCGTGTCCCCGCTCGTTCTGAGGTCCGCCGCCTCCGCGGTCCTCGTCGCCGCCCCCGTGCCGTCACCAGCCGCGCCAAGCAGCAGTCGCCCTCGCTCATCATGATCGTGCTCCTCTCCGGCGCCGGCGCGCTGCTCTACGGCGCCTTCCTGCTCAACCCGCGCAACATCGGCGACCCCCTCCCGTTCGCCATCGTCATCATCTGCGAGCTGTACCTGATCGGCCAGGCCGCGCTCACGATGTGGACCGCCCTGTCGAGCACGTACGACCCGCGCGACTCCGCCTTCCACTCCGCCCGAGCGACGCTCTACGGGAGCCCGGTCGACGGCATCCCGATCGGCGAGGACCTCTACCTCGGCCGCCGCCGCATCACCGTCGACGTCTTCATCACGACCTACAGGGAGGACCCCGCGATCATCGAGGAGACGGCCCGTGCGGCCCGCGACATGCGCGGCACTCACGTGACGTGGCTCCTCGACGACGGGGACGACCCGCAGGTCGCCGCGATCGCCGATCGCCTGGGCGTCCGGTACGTGGTGCGCGAGGACCGCGCGGGTGCCAAGGCCGGCAACGTGAACCACGCGCTCCGTCTGACCGACTCGGACTTCGCCGTGATGATCGACGCCGACTTCGTGACCGTGCCGGAGTTCCTGGAGGAGACTCTCCCCTTCTTCGCCCACGACGACGTCGCCTTCGTGCAGGCCCCGCAGGTCTACGGGAACGCGCACAACTTCATCTCGCGCGGCTCCGCCTACATGCAGATCGTCTTCTACGCCCTCACCCAGCCGGGCAAGAACAAGTACAACTCCGCCTTCTGCGTGGGCACCAACGCCGTCTTCCGCCGCAAGGCCCTCGACGACATCGGCGGGATGTACGAGGGCTCGCAGTCCGAGGACATCTGGACGTCGATCTTCGTGCACGAGCGCGGCTGGCGCTCGATCTTCGTGCCGATGACCCTCGCGGTCGGGCGCACGCCCGAGACGATCGAGGCCTTCGTCCGCCAGCAGGTCCGCTGGGCCGTCGGCGGGTTCGAGATCCTGCTCAAGCACAACCCGTTCTCGCCGAAGCGCCGGCTCACGACCGACCAGCGCGTGCAGTACTTCATGACCGTCACGTTCTACTTCACCGGGATCGTGCCGCTGGGCCTGATCGTGCTGCCCCCGCTGCAGATCTACCTGAACATCACGCCGGTCAGCCTGGAGGTGCCGCTCGTCGAGTGGATCCTCTTCTACTGCGGGTTCTACGTGCTGCAGATCGGGCTCGCGCTGTTCATCATCGGCTCGTTCCGGTGGGAGACGCTGCTGCTGTCGACCGTCACCTTCCCGATGTACACGAAGGCGTTCTTCCTCGCTCTCGCGGGCCGGAAGCCGGCCTGGACCTCGACGGGCGCGACCGGGCAGGCCGCCTCGCCCTTCAACTTCATCAAGGTGCAGATGGTCTTCCTGGTGTTCCTGGCCGCGACCTCCGTCGTCGGCTTCCTCAAGGCGGAGTGGACCGCGGAGTACTCGGTGGCGCTCGCCTGGAACGTCCTGAACACCCTCACGCTCGGAGCGTTCGCGGTGATCGCGGCGCGCGAGCACGTCCTCCTGAAGCGCGCCGCCCGGGCCGAGGTGGTCGCTCCGAGCGGCCCCGCCGTCGCGGGACGCCACGGACTCGCCGTGGGTGCGGCATGACCGCGCTGCGCTGGCTCGGCTTCCTCGCCTCGTGCGCCCTCGCGCTCGGCGTCGCCGCCGCCGGCCTGGTCTACGCGAACAACTCCTCGCTCACCGTGCGGGCGGCGAGCGCTCAGCTCGTCACCGACGAGTACTCGCTGGGGACGCCCTACGCGGGCACGATCCAGGACCTCACGATCTCCCGCGGCGACGCGGTGGAGAAGGGCGACGTGCTCTTCAGCCTGCAGAGCACCGTCCTCGAGTCCGACATGCAGACGAAGACGTTCACCAGCGCCGATGTCGGCTACCGGATCGAGGAGGGCGGCCTGATGGTCTTCACGGCGGCGCTGGACGGCGTGGTCACATCGGTCGACGCCGAGATCGGCTCCTTCGTCGAGGAGGACCAGATGATCGCGGTCGTCGCGATCTCGGACTCGATCCACCTAGAGAGCGAGTTCGTGCTCGGCGCCCGGGACTACTCGCGGGTCCCGATCGGCGGCACCGTCGCCGTGGCGATGCCGGACGGGACGACCGTCGACGCCGAGATCTACGACGTCGAGGTGGAGCGGTTCCACGAGGGGCGGGCGACGACCGTCATCCGCGCGCGCACCGACGAGATCACGACGCAGGACTACACCGTGGTCGGAGCTCCCGTCGCGGCGGAGGTGCGGCTCCGCGACGACGGCGACGGCTTCGGCGGCTGGCTGGTCGCCCAGCTCGGCAGGCTCTTCACGCCGGGCGGATTCGCGCGGTGAGGCGCGGGGCGGGGGCGGCCCTCGCTCTCGCCCTCGCGATCGCAGGCCTCACCGGATGCACGTCCGACGGCTCCGCGTCCGACTGGGCCGTGGCAGCGTCCGTGCACGCGCGGGAGCTGCCGCAGGTCCCCGGCCCCTACGCGGGGACGGCGCGGCTTGCCGAAGGGGTGCGGCCGCCGACGAACTCGTGGGTGTCCGGACCGGTGTTCGGGGAGGATCCCCCGCTCTACTCAGGGATCCTCACCGTCACGCCGCGCGCCGACGGCTTCACCGTGGGCCTCCCGATCGTGGAGGCGGCTCCGCGGACCGTCTACGCCCTCGCCCGGGACGATCTCACCGTGACGGTCCCCTCGAGCGCGGTGGCGCTCTCCGCGTTCGACGACCTCGTCGCGCACTGGAGCCTCGCGGGTGCCGGTGAGCTCGTCGCAGCCGAGGGCTGGCCCTACGCCTCCTACCGGACCGAGAGCGCCCAGACTGTGCTGATCGGAGGCGCCACCGCTCCCGAGCGCGCGGCCGGCGGCCTGCTCCTGGTCACCGCGGGCGGACAGCGGTACGGGCTGGTGGCGCCCGCCGCCGCCCTCGATACGTTCCCCCGGATGACGCTGGACGGCACGCTGCTCCTCTTCGCGGTGCCTCCGGGAGCGAGCAGGGCGCGGATCGACGAGCTTCGGCGTCGTGCAGTGCCCCTCGAGGGCGCGAGCGTCTCCCACGACGTCACGGCGAGCACCACCACCACGACCTACGCGCTGCGGACCGAGGGCGGCGCCGAGACGTTCTTCGGCCTCGGGGCCGAGGGGGCGATCGGCTACGACACGCTCTACGGCCGGGTGGGGCTCCGTGCGGGAACGTCGTTCTCCCGCGCCGCCCCCACTATCGTCGAGTCGGGGGCGCTTGATCTCGGCTCCCTCACGGCCGAGGAGAAGACGACGCTCCGGACGCAGGTGCCACTCGACGCCGCGGCCACCCGCTTCGCCGCGCCCGACACCTACGGAGCCGGCAAGGAGCTCTACCGCGCCGCTGCTCTGCACCGTCTCGCCGTCGACCTCGGCCTGGAGGAGGTGGCGGCCGACCTGCACGACCGGATCGCCGCCGAGCTCGACCAGTGGCTCGACCCGCGCGGCTGCGCACCGGGCGCCGTGAAGTGCGTCGTCTACGACCCGGTGCTCGGAGGCGTCGTCGGCTCCGCGCCGTCGTTCGGGTCCGACGCGTTCAACGACCACCATTTCCACTACGGCTACCTGCTCTCCGCCGTCGGGATGCTGGCCGCTGAGGACCCGTCCCTCCTCGAGCGGTACCGGACCGTCGCGGACCTGCTCGCCCTGGATCTCGCCTCTCCCGTCGACACCGCCGAGTTCCCGCGGCTGCGCGTGTTCGACGTGTACCGCGGCCACTCCTGGGCCTCGGGGCTCGCTCCGGCCCGCGACGGCAACGACCAGGAGTCGGTGTCCGAGGCGGTCAACGCCTGGAACGGCCTCGCCCTCTGGGCCGCCGCCTCCGGGAACGCGCCGCTGCTCGAGGAGGCGCGCTGGCTGCTCTCCCTCGAGACGCAGGCGGCCGCAGACCTGTGGCTGAGCCCGGAGACGCCGGTCGGCTTCGAAGCGCCGTTCGTCGCGATCAACTGGGGCGGCAAGCGCGACTACGCCACCTTCTTCGACGCGACACCCTCGGCGCTGCTGGGGATCGAGCTGATCCCGATGCCGCCGTCGACCGCGTTCCTCCCCGACCCCTCGCGGGTCGACGAGCTCGTGGCCGGAGCCCCAGGCGCGCCGCTCGCCGACTACGTGCTGATGCTGCAGGCGACCAGCGACCCGGCCGCGGCTCTCGCGCGGGCGGAGCGCCTGCCGGACTCCTCGATCGACAGCGCCGACTCGCGCAGCTACCTGGTGGCGTGGATCCTCACCCGCTGATCCCGCACAGCCCGCTCAGCCCGCGTGCGCTCCGAGGAACGCGAGCGCCCGCGGCCAGGCGTCGGTCGCCGCCTCGGCCTGGTAGGTCTGCTCGTTCGCGTCGTTGAAGAAGGCGTGGCCCGCTCCCGGGTAGACGACGACCTCGACGTCCTTGCCCTCGGTCGCCTCGCGGATGCGCGGCACCTGCTCGACGAGGGGAGCGTCCTGATCGCCCAGGAACGCCAGCACCGGCACCTGCAGCGCGCCGAGCTCCTCGGCGGACGCGGTGACGTGCCCGTAGAACGGCACGGCCGCCGCTAGCCGCGGCTCGGCCAGCGCGAGCGCCCACGAGAAGGTGCCGCCGTAGCAGAACCCGGTGACGGAGACGCTGGTCGCGCCCTCCTGGCGCAGGAGCCGCTCGACGAGGGCGCGGAGGATCGCGACGGTGCGCGTCGCGTGCTCCGGAGTGAAGACGGGGGCGAAGAAGGTGCGCAGCTCGACCTGGCGCGGCAGGCGCCGCACCGGGTGGTCGTAGTCGGCGCGCTGCTCCTCGTCGAGCTGCTCGAGCAGGCCGCTGTCGGCCAGGAGCTCGGGGGCGACGACGCTGTAGCCCTCGGCCGCGTAGCGGTCGGCGACCGAGCGGATGTGCCCGTCGACCCCCCAGACCTCGTGGATCAGGATCAGCGCGCGGCCGCCCTCACCGCTGCGGTACACCGGTACGTCGTGCTCGGCCAGGGTCCAGGTCTCATCGCTCGTGGGCATGCTCGCACCCTAGCCCCGGACCCCGGGAGCACGCGTCGTCAGAAGTCGTACTCGCAGTTGCGGAGGTTCGCCACGTCCTCGGTGAGCGTCGGCTCCCCGCCGAGCAGGAACGCGTAGTTCTTCGAGTTGGAGGCCAGGAAGCGCAGCGTCGAGTCGTGCACGCAGTCGCGCTCGGTCAGCAGCACGGACGAGCCCAGGGCCGCCGCCGTCGTCGCTCCCGAGAGGGCGTCGGCGAAGGAGGACCCCGCGGCGAGGAAGACGCTGTCCTGCAGCAGCGACTGGGGGTAGGCGCTGTTCAGCTCGACGCTGGTCTCGTAGCGGTCGCGGCCGGCGATCCTCGAGACCGAGGGGGCGAGGCCGCGACGCGCGAAGTCCGCCACGTACGCGTCCCGGATCGAGGGGTCGCCGCCGAGGAACTCCACGTGCTCCGGCGCCAGATCGCGCACCGCGGTCGCGGTCGCGGAGTCGGCGCCCGAGGTCGCACCGTCGACCAGCAGCACGGGCTGCGCACGCCAGCCGGCGATCGGCGCGGCCGACAGGGCGTCGGGGAAGTTCGTGCCGGTCGCGACGAACATGTTCGAGTAGGGGCCGCTGCCGAAGGCGTCTGCGACGATCCGGCGGGAGGTGTCGTAGCGGTCCGTCCCGCCGATGCGCTCGGTGCCGCCGACGATCGAGCGGATCGCGGAGAGGACCCCGGGGCTCACGCTCAGCTCGCTGCCGACGACCACGACCCGCTCCGGGCGGAGGCGGCGGATCTCGTCGGAGACGACCCGAGGCAGGCGGTCGGGATCGGTGAGCAGGAGCGCGCCTCCGAGGGCGGCGGCGGCCGGGCCGGCGCTCAGCGCATCCGGCCAGTTCGCCCCGCTGGCCACGTAGAGCACCGGGATGCCCGGGGAGAAGTAGCCCGTCGCCTCCACCGAGGTCGCGTAGCGGTCCGATCCGGCGAGGCGGCCGGTGTACTGCTGGTAGTCGCTGCTCAGCGAGAGGTCGATCCCGGCGGCCGATCCGCCCACCGGGACGCGCACGTCGCCCGCGTCGCCCGAGCGGAGGACGTGGTCCCAGTAGCTGTCGTCGATCACGTCGTCGCGGCTCGACGCCCGGACGAGGTAGTCGCCGGGGACGACCTGCTGGAACGAGTACGGGTTGTCGCCGCCCGTGATCAGGTCGAGCTCGCCGGTGCGGAAGTAGCCGTCGGTTCCCGGGTCGCGGTACCAGATGTCGACGCGCTGGTCGCCCGCGACGCCGCTCAGGCGTCCCTCGAGCGACCCCAGCCGTGCGGTGCGCAGCTGCACGCCGGCCGCCGGGGCCTGAAGCGGCTCGGCGCTGCGGGCGACGGCGCTGCCGCCGGACCAGAGGTCGGCGTACAGGTCGGCGTCGTCCTTGATCAGCAGGTAGTAGGTCTGCCCGGCGGTGAGCCCGTCGATGCTGAAGGTGAGGTCGCCGGCGACGGAGTGGTTCCCGAGGAGCCCCGCCTCGCTCGACCAGACCTCGACGTTCAGGAGGGCGCCGCGGGGAGTGGTGGTCGCGATCGAGCCGTCGGCCTCCTCGACCACGACACGGCCGCTGATCGACGCCGCAGCGCTCGCACGGGCGGCGCTCGGCGCCTCGTCCGGCACGGCGGGCAGGGGGGACTCGGCGCTGGGCTGCCAGAGAGGCTGCCCCTCGGGGAGCACGATCGAGCGGGGCGCGTCGGAGGCGGCGCCGAATGCGGCGACGGGGGCGGCCGACGGCGCGGCCGCCGATGCGGCGGAGGCGAGCGGGCTGGAGGTGATCGCCAGGGCGGCGACGAGGACCGCGGAGGCGGCGGACCTCAGAACGAGCGGGGACACGGCGGAGTGCCTGCTTCCAGGAGGAGGTCGCCCTGCGGCCGACCCGGCGGAGGGGATCGCGCTCATGCTAGCGGCGGCCCGCGCCCCGTCGTCCTCCCCGATCAGGGGTCAGGAGACAGGCGGCGCGACGAGGATGTCGTCCCACTCCAGAGCACGCTCGAACAGGAAGCCGTGCCGCTCGTAGAGGCGGCGGGCGTCGCTGCGCTTCAGCACGTCGAGCCGGAAGGGCAGACCCGGCCGCGCCTCCTCCGCCATCACCCGGCGCAGGACGGCGCCGCCGACTCCGCGTCCCTGTGCGTGCGGCGCCAGGTAGAAGTGCTCGATCCAGACCGCGTCCGGCTCGACCCGCGCGGCGATGCTCCCGGCGAAGGCGCCGTCGAGCTCGATCACCCGGGTGAGCTCGGGCCGGTAGCCGTCGAGGAAGCGGTGCCGCACGCGGTGCTCGTCGTAGCGGTCGAGCGTCTCGAGCGACGGGCGCATGACGACCGCGCGCAGCTCGGCGATCGCCGCGGCGTCCTCCGCGGTGGCGGGGCGGAGCGACCAGCCGGCGTCGTCGGCCACGGTCAGCGGCCGCGGGGCTTGCGGGTGCGCCGCACCGCCGGCGCCGACGCCTTGGCGCGGGCCGGCTTCTTCTTGCCGCCGCCGGCCCTCTCCGCCTTCTCGCGCGCCTCCCGCGCCTTCGCCTTGGCGGCCTTCGCCCGCGACTCGACCTTCGGCGTCGCGGCGGTGCCGCGCGTGGTGTTCGCGCTGCGGCCGCGGACGACTCCGATGAAGTCCTCGACGTCGTCGCCCTTGTCGTCCGTCACCCAGGCGAGGCGGACGGAGGAGGGAGCGACGCCGGTCACCGGCACCGCGGTGACGTCCTTGCGGCTGTGCACGCGCGCCACCGACTGCGGCACGATCAGCACGCCCACTCCGGCCGCGACCTGCTCGACCGCGTCGTCGAGGCCGGCCATGCGCGGCAGCGGGCGCCGCGAGCCGTCCGCGAGCTCCTCGGCGACCGCGGCCCACTCCGGCACGTCCTCCGGATCCTGGAGGAGATGCTCGCCGGCGAGCTCGGCGACGTCGAGCTCCTCCGCGGCGGCCAGGACGTGCTCGCGGCCGACGACGGCGACGGGCTGCTCGTCGTAGAGGTGGATGGAGCTGAGGGCGGAGGAGGAGACGTCGCCGCGGACGAACGACAGCTGCGCGCGGCCGTCGAGCAGCGCCTGCTCCTGATCGCGCTCGGCGACGACGGTGATGCGCAGCGGGAGATCGGAGCGGCGCTGGCCCCAGACGCGGGTCCACTTGGTGGGGGTGACGCCGGGCACGAGGGCGACGGCGAGCACGGGGCCGTCGGGGACGGCGTCCTCGGCGTCGGAGTCGGCGTCGTCGGAGTCGGCGTCGTCGACATCGCTGTCCCCGGCGTCGCTGTCCTCGGAGTCGAGGTCGTCGGAGTCGCCGTCCTCGGAGTCGCCGTCGGTGTCGTCCGACTCGGTTCCGGCTCCGGCGCCGACCGCGCCCGATCCGGCCGACGCATCGACAGCCGCCGCGTCCGCCCCGCCCTCCGGACGCCCCTCCGCCTCGGGAGCGGCCTGCGGGTCGACGGTCTCGGGCTGCTCGCTCATCCCCTCAGGGTAGGTGGTCCGCGCCGCGCCGGTAGGGTTGCCGCATGGCCAAGGCGACACAGACGATGAAGGCTGCGACCGCGGCGAAGAAGCTGCAGGTCTACCTGCCCGCGACCCCGGAGGAGTTCCAGGAGTCGGCGATCACGCGCGAGCAGTACGACGAGCTCGCCGCGAACCCGCCCGCCTGGCTCGTGCAGCTCCGTGAGGAGGGGCCGCACCCGCGCTCCGTCATCGCCTCCCGGCTGAACGTCTCCATCTCGGGGCTCGCCCGCGGCGGCGTCACCGAGGCGCTGACCACTCCCGAGATCCAGGCCCTGCTCGACGAGGTCCCCGAGTGGCTGCGCGTCGAGCAGAACCGCTACGCGGAGGTCCGCCGCGAGCAGGCCCGCATCAAGTCCGAGCGCGCCGCCAAGGCCGCCGACTGACCGCTCTCCCGCCTGCGGGACCCCGATCCGGCGCGGGCGACGTGGCCTGCGGACCGGAGCGGGATCCCGCCGAGGGGAGCCGCGCGGCTACTGGTTCGAGAACGCGGCGTCGAACGACGCGGTCGGGGTCCTCCAGAGCAGCGAGCGGATGAAGCCGACGGCCTCCTTCGCGCCGTGGAGGCGGTCCATCCCGGCGTCCTCCCACTCGATGGAGATCGGGCCGGAGTAGCCGATCGACTCCAGCGCGCGGAACGCGTCCTCCCACGGGACGTCGCCGTGCCCCGTCGAGACGAAGTCCCAGCCGCGGCGCGGGTCGCCCCAGGGCAGGTGCGACCCGAGCACGCCGGCGCGGCCGTTCTTCGGGCGCAGGCGGGTGTCCTTGCAGTCGACGTGGTAGATCCGGTCCTTGAAGTCGACGATGAAGCCGACCGGGTCGATGTCCTGCCACATCATGTGCGACGGGTCCCAGTTGAAGCCGAAGGCCGGGCGGTGCCCGATCGCCTCGAGGGTGCGCACGCTCGACCAGTAGTCGTAGGCGATCTCGGACGGGTGCACCTCGTGCGCGTAGACCACGCCGTTCGCGTCGAACTCGTCGAGGATCGGGTTCCAGCGGGTCGCGAAGTCCTCGTACCCTTCGTCGATCACGGAGGCCGGCACCGGCGGGAACTGCGCCACGTAGGGCCAGATCTTCGAGCCGGTGAAGCCGACGACCACGTCCACGCCGAGCTTGCGGGCGACCCGCGCCGAGCGCTTCATGTCCTCGGCGGCGCGCTGACGCACCCCCTCCGCGTCGCCGTCGCCCCAGGTGTAGTCGCGCACGAGTGCCTTGTGGCGGAAGTCGATCGGGTCGTCGCAGACGGCCTGACCGGTGAGGTGGTTCGAGATGGCGAAGACCTCGAGGCCGTAGCGGTCGAGGATCTCCAGGCGCGAGGCGGCGTAGGCGTCGTCCTCGTCCGCGCGCTTGAGGTCGAGGTGGTCGCCCGAGGCCGCGATCTCGAGTCCGTCGTAGCCCCACTCGGCGGCGAGTCGGGCGACCTCCTCGAAGGGCAGATCGGCCCACTGCCCGGTGAACAGCGTCACGGGGTGGGTGGCGGGGTAGGTCTTCTCGTCGCTCATGCGGCGATCTCCGTCCAGTCGGCGGCGGGCACGGTCACCCAGGCGCCTGTCTCGGCCGCGTCGAGCACGGCCTCGGTGATGCGCGCCGCGCGGAGGCCGTCGGCGAAGGTCGGCAGACCCTCCACGTCGGCGCCCGCCACGGCGGCGTAGGTGTCGCGGGCGAACGCCGTGAAGGCGTCCTGGTAGCCCATCGGATGACCGCTCGGCACGATCGAGAGCCGGGCCGCATCGGGCGCGAGGATCGAGGCGTCGCGCGGCACCAGCAGGGCGCTGTCGCGCCGGCCGACCCACAGCGTCTCGGGGAGCTCCTGCTCGAAGCGCAGCGACTCCTCCAGCCCGGACACCTCGAGCACCAGCTCGTTGCGGTGGCCCGCGGTGACCTGCGAGACGAGGAGCGTGCCGACGGCGCCGCCCTCGAGCCGGACGATCAGGCCGGCCACGTCCTCGGTGCTCACGGGGCGGCCGCCGCGCTCGGCGTGGACGGTGCTCGTGATCGCGGCGAGCGAGTCGATCCGGTCGCCGGTGACGAACTCCAGCAGGTCGACCAGGTGCGAGCCGATGTCGCCGAAGGCGCGCGAGCGACCGCCGGCGGCCGGGTCGACGCGCCAGTTGTCGTCGGAGGCGCCCAGCAGCCAGTCCTGGAGGTAGCTCCCGCGGACGGTGACCAGGCGGCCGGTCTCGCCGGAGGCGACGCGGGCACGGGCCTCGCGCACCATCGGGTGGAAGCGGTAGGCGAACGGGACGGTCGCCACCACGCCGGCGGAGGACGCGGCCGCAGCGAGCGACTCCGCCTCCCGCAGCGTCGCGGCGAGCGGCTTCTCGCACACCACGTGCTTGCCCGCCTCGATCGCCGCGAGCGCGAGTGCGGCGTGCGTGGCGTTCGGGGTGCAGACGTGCATGAGGTCGATGCTCTCGTCCTCGATCAGGGCCCGGGCGTCCGGGTAGGCGCGCTCGACGCCGAGCTCGGCCGCCGCCCGCTCGCCCTTCTCCGGGGTGGAGGAGGCGACTCCGGCGAGCACCGCTCCGGCGCTGCGGGCCGCGCGGCTGTGCACGGCCGCCATGAAGCCGCCGCCGAGCACGCCGACGCGCAGGGGCGCGGGCATCAGGAGAGGGTCGCTTCGGTCGGGTCCCAGCTCTCGGGCAGTGCGGGGCGGGGCGTCACGGAGCTCGTGACGAGGACCTTCTCGCCGGTCTCGGCGGCCTCGAGGAGCGAGAGCATCACGTCGGTGACGTGGTACGCGAGGTCTCCGGAGGCGGCCTCGGGGCGGTCGGCCCGGATCGCACGGGCGAGCTCGAGCACGCCGGTGCCGCGGGAGGCGGTCGAGCCGGTCGCCGCGATGACCTCCGGCTCGGCGGACCCGCGGCGGTGCAGGGTGATCTCTCCGTCGTGCTGGTTCGGGTCGGGGAGGACGAGGGTGCCCTCGGAGCCGTTGATCTCGACGAAGCCGGTGCGCGGCAGGCTCGACTCGAAGCTCCACACGCCCTGGGCCGAGGCCCCGGACTCGAAGCGGAGCAGCCCGGCGATGTGCGTCGGGATGGTCACCGGGAACTCGGTGCCCTCCTTCGGGCCGGAGCCCACGACGCGGGTGGCGCGGGCCTGGGACGAGACGGCGGTGACGCTCTCGACGGGGCCGAGGTTCTGCACGAGCGTGGTGATGTAGTACGGGCCCATGTCCAGCAGCGGTCCGCCGCCCTCGGCGAAGAAGAACTCCGGGTTCGGGTGCCACGACTCGGGGCCGGGGCCCTGGAAGAGGGTGAGGGCGGAGAGCGGCGTGCCGATGGCTCCGCTCTCGATCACGCGCTGCGCCGTCTGGAGGCCCGCGCCCAGGAAGGTGTCGGGAGCGGTCGCGACGCGCAGCCCCTTCTCCTTGGCCAGCGCGAGCAGCTCGATCCCGCTGTCGCGGTCGAGCGAGAAGGGCTTCTCGGTCCACACGTGCTTGCCCGCCTCGACCGCGCGGCGCGCGACCTCGACGTGCGCGGCCGGGATCGTGAGGTTCACGACGATCTCGATGCCCTCGTGCGCGAGGAGCTCCTCGACGGTGCCGGAGGCGGGGACGCCGAAGGCCTCGGCCTGGGTCCTCGCCCGCTCGAGGTCGATGTCGGCGACGAAGAGCACCTCGAGGTCGGGGAAGACGGTGAGGTTGGTCAGGTACTGGGTGCTGATGTTGCCGGCGCCGATGACGCCGACGCCCACGCGGCCGGTGCCGCTCATGCGCCGAGCCCCGAGACGTAGCGGTGGGCCGACTCCAGGCCCTCGAAGATGTCGCCGGCGTAGGCGTCGAACTCCAGCACGGGCAGGGCCTGCGGAGCGGCGGCGAGGATCGCCGGGACGTCCATCGCGCCCTCGCCCGCGGGCAGCTGCTCCTGGGTGTCGGCCGAGATCGGGCCGTCCTTGACGTGCAGGAAGCGCACCTGGTCGCCGAGGCGTCCGAGCACCTCGACCGGGTCGTCGCCGCCGACGGCCGCCCAGTAGGTGTCGAGCTCGAGGACCATGCGCGGGTCGAGCAGGCTCGCGAGGCGCTCGAAGGCGCTGCGGCCGTCGACGCGGTTCTCGAACTCGAAGGCGTGGTTGTGGTAGCCGAGCACCAGGCCGCGGGCGGCGGCGGAGTCGACCAGCGCGTTCAGCTCGTCGGCGATGCGGGCGACGTCGTCCGCGGTGGTCCAGCGGGTCGGGTCGACGAAGGGGTCGATCACGGTCTCGACGCCGAGCGAGGCGGCCGTGTCGAGGATCTCGTCGACGGTGGCGTCGCCCTGCGGGCCGAGGAGGCGCGCGTGGGCGCTGGGAGCGCGCAGTCCGCTGGCCGGGAGCGCCGCGCGGTAGGCGTCGGCCAGGTCGACGAACCCGAAGAGCTCGACCGTGGTGAAGCCGATCGCCGCGAGGCGGTCGAGGGTGGCGGGCAGATCGGCCGCGAGCGGCTCGCGCACCGAGTACAGCTGGACAGAGAGGTCTGGGGGTGTGGCCACCGGTGGGGCTCCTGATCGCATCGGAAGGTGTGCCTCGAACCCTACGCGGACTTTTGCTCACGGACAAGCAAAACTAGCCCTGCGCGCCCGCCAAGTCGGGCACCCGCCGCACAGAAGCACGGGCGCTGTGGTTGACTCTGGCCATGTCCCCGCGCCGCCGCATCACCGTCAGCGCGGTCGGCGAGCTGCTGCTCCTGCTGGCCGACGGGGCGCCCCGGACGCGGGCCGACGTGGTCGCCGAGACGGGCCTGCCGCGCGCGGCCGTCTCCGCCCAGCTCGACGTCCTCACCGCCTCCGGCCTGGTCGCCCGGCAGGACGACGCCCCCTCCTCCGGCGGCCGCCCCGCCGCCCGCGTGGCCTTCGACCCCCGGGCGCGCAGCCTCCTCGCCGTCGACCTGGGCGCCGCGCACGCCGTCATCGCCCTGACCGACCTCGACGGCACGGTCCTCGCCCGCCGCCGCGAGAGCATCGCCATCGCCGACGGCCCCCTCGCCGTCCTCGGCCACGCCCTCGACGTCGCCGCGGCCCTGCTCGGCCGGACTCCGGCGGCCGGCCCGCTCGCGGGAGTCGGCGTCGGCGTCCCCGGACCCGTCGAGCACGCGACGGGCCGCCCGGTGAAGCCGCCGATCATGCCCGGCTGGGACCGCTTCGACATTCCGGAGTTCGTCGGCCGCCGCCTCCCCGTGCCCGTCCTCGTCGACAACGACGTGAACCTGCTGGCGCTCGGCGAGCACGCCGACCACTACGCCGACGTCGACGACCTCCTCTACGTGAAGGTCTCCACCGGCATCGGAGCCGGGATCGTCAGCGGCGGCGCCCTGCAGCGCGGAGCCCTCGGAGCCGCGGGCGACCTGGGCCACGTGCAGGTCCCCGGCGACCGCGGCGAGGCCGACCTCGAGGCGATCGCGAGCGGCTCGGCGATCGCCCGCCGGCTGACCGAGTCCGGGATCGACGCCGCCAGCACCTCCGACGTCGTCACCCTGCTGACCGGCGGGGACCCCACCACCGTCGAGCTCACGCGCGCCGCCGGCCGCGACATCGGCGAGGTGCTCGCCACCTGCGTGAACCTCCTGAACCCGTCCGTCATCGTCGTCGGCGGCAGCATCGCCCAGGCCAGCCACGAGGTCCTCGCCGGGGTCCGCGAGGTCGTCTACCGCCGCTCCCTCCCCCTGGCGACCCGCGCGCTCGACATCGTGCAGGCCGCGGCCCAGGGCGGAGGCGTCCGCGGCGCCGCCCTGATGGTCCGGCGCCACCTCCTCTCCCCCGCGCACGTCGACGCCTTCCTCGACGCCTGAGCCGCCGGCGCGAGCCGTCCCGCCCCGGTGAGACGCCGCGGGTCGGCGTGCCGATTCGACCGGGCGCCGCAGGGGGCAGAGAATGAATCGGTGCCCGACCTGCAGCTCTCCTTCCCCTGGGAGACGCAGCCCGTCTTCACGGACGCCGAGCCCCCGCACCTCCGGAGGGTCGTCGCCGACTCCTCGGACCGCGTCGCCTGGCTCCGCGCCCGCTCGCGCGGCATCACGGCGACCGACGTCGCCCGCCTCTCCTCCCCCGCCGCGATCGGCAGGGCCGCGCTCGACAAGCTCTACGGCACCGGCTTCGGCGGCAACGCCTTCACCGACCACGGCCGCGCCCGCGAGCCCGAGATCGCCGCCTGGGTGCGGAGCGAGCACGCGATCGAGCCCAGCAGCACCCTCTTCCACGCGAGCCAGGAGCGGCGCCACCTCGCCACGCCCGACGGCATCGGCCTCCGCGAGGACGGCCGGCTCGAGCTCTGCGAGATCAAGACCACGACGAAGCCGTGGCGGAGCATCCCGCGCCACTACCTGCGGCAGGTCTTCTGGCAGCAGTACGTCCTCGGCGCCGAGCGCACGCTCGTCGTCTGGGAGCAGCACCGCGACTTCGTGCCGATCGAGGGCGAGCCGAACTCCCGCTGGGTCGACCGCGACGAGGACGAGATCCACATCCTCGTGCGGCTGGCGGGGATGCTGATGGCCGAGCTGCACGAGCGGACGCGCGCCCGGTGACGGTCCTCCTCCTGCACGGCCTGGGCGGCGACCGCTCCCAGCCGCTGGGGCTGCTGCGCTCCGCCCTCCCCGCCGGCAGCGAGGTCATCGCTCCGGACGTCCGCGCCCACGGCGCCTCCGAGCTGCTCGGCGCGCCCGACGACTTCGCGCTCGAGGCGCTGGCCGACGAGGTGACGGAGGAGGTCGTGCGCGCCGGAGCCGCGCACAAGCCGCTCACGGTGCTCGGCATCTCGATGGGCGCCGCGATCGCCCTGCGCCTCGCGGTCCGACGCGTGCTGCCGATCGACCGCGCCGTCTTCGTGCGCCCCGCCTTCACCGCCGAGCCGCTGCCCGAGAACCTCACCGTGTTCCCCGTCATCGCGCAGCTGCTGCACGACCACGGCGCGAAGCGCGGCGAGCGGATGTTCCGCGCCTCGGGCCTGTTCGCGCGCGCCGCCGAGGTGTCCCCCGCGTCGGCGGAGGCGCTGACGCTGCAGTTCCGCTCCCCGCGCGCGGCCGAGCGCGCCGTCCGGCTCGCCCAGATCCCGCGGAACGCCGCCTACCGCGACTCCGGAGAGCTGGGCGAGGTCATCGCGCGCACCCTGGTGATCGCGGCCGAGCGCGACCCCGTGCACCCGGTCGAGGTCGCGGAGGCGTGGGCTAGGGCTCTTCCGGATGCGGACTGCGAGCGGGTGCCGTCGCGGGACGAGGGCTTCGCCGATCAGCAGGACCGGATCCGCGGGCACGTCCGCGGCTGGCTCGCTCAGCGCTGAGGTCCTCGAGCGCGAGCACCAGGCCGACGAACGCGAGCCAGAGCACTGCGATCGCCGTCGCCACGAACTCGAGCGTGCCGCCGAGCCGCAGCCACACGCGCAGGAGCGACAGGATCCCGCCCGTCCCGGCGACGACCGCCACCGAGATCCCGGCGGCGAGCGAGAGCCGCGCGACCGAAGGGCGCCCCCGCACGGTCGCCAGCTGGAGCATCGCGGCGCAGGCGGCCCCGAAGCCGAGCACGGCGGCCGAGGTGTGGATGAGGTCCTGCCAGCGGAAGGCCGGCCCGACCGGCAGCGGGCAGCCCGCCGTGCAGGTCACCTGCGAGGCGAGCGCGAAGCAGGCGGCCGCCAGGAGGATCGCGCCCGCCGGGCGGAGGGCGGGGAGCAGGCGGGCGCGCACCGGCCAGGCGCCCGCGGCGATCAGCGCGCCGCCGGCCGCCACGAGCAGAAGAGCGGCCTCGAAGGCGCCCGCCGTCGGCAGGTCCGGCGCGCCCATCTCGCTGACGTAGACCCAGCGGCTGGTGCCGATGCTGATCCGGGCGGCCAGGAGGACCACGAGCCCGGCCAGGACAAGGAGTGCACCGCCGACCAGCAGGGTACGTCGGCGTCGCATCCCCTCATCGTGCCAGACCGGGCGCCCGCGGCTCCGCGCGCCAATCTTCTCCCGAGGGTGACACCCCCGTAACAGCGCCGACTCATTGCCTCGATTGACTGGTCGCGGCGTCGGATGCGGGGATCGGGGGCGACGTCCTCGGCACGCTCCACCCGCACGCCTCAGCGACAGGAAAGGCGACGATGCACACCAGCGCGCTCGGGCACGGCCTCGCGATCGGCGAGATCCCGGAGGAGGTCGTCCTCCCCGACACGATGACGGCGGCGGTGATCGACGCGCCGGGCGACGCCTCCGCCCTGCACCTGGCGACCGTGCCGACCCCCTCCGCCATCAACGCCGAGTTCACCGTGAAGGTGGTCGCGGCCGGCGTGAACCCGCTCGACGCGAAGACGCGCGCGGGCCAGGGGGTCGCCTCGCAGATCGCCTCCTACCCGGCGGTCCTCGGCCACGACTTCTCGGGCGTCGTCGTCTCGAGCCCCTACCCGGCGCATCCGCTGCGGCCGGGCGACGAGGTCTACGGCTTCGTCATGGTGCCGCGCTACTCGGGCTCCTACGCGGAGTACGTCAGCGTGCCGAGCGTCTCCATCGCGCGGAAGCCGTCGACGCTCTCGCACGTGGAGGCGGCCGGCGTCCCGCTCGCGGCGCTCACCGCCTGGGGCATGGTCGTCGAGCTCGCCAAGGCGCACGAGGGCCAGCGGATCCTCATCCACGCCGGGTCGGGCGGAGTCGGCCACTTCGCGGTGCAGTTCGCCGCCTACTTCGGCGCCTCGGTGATCGCGACCGGCTCGACCCGCAACCTGCAGTGGCTGCACGAGCTCGGCGCCGCGCAGGTGATCGACCACACCGCCGAGCGCTTCGACGAACTGCTGTCCGGCGTCGACGTGGTCATCGATCTGGTCGGCAACGTCCACGACGACACGGGCTCGCGCTCGCTGAGGGTCCTCCGCCCCGGGGGCCTGATCGTGAACGCGCCCACCGGGAGCTGGCCCGGGTTCTTCGAGGAGGCGGCCGCTGCGGGCGTCCGCGCCTCCACCTACCGCGTCGCTCCCGACGGGGCGACCCTCGGCGTGGTCTCGCGCCTTCTCGAGTCGGGCGACGTCCGCGTCTTCATCGACGGCATCTTCCCCCTCGCCCGCGCCTGCGAGGCGCACGAGCAGCTCGAGACGGGCCACACCCGCGGCAAGATCGTCCTCACCGTCTCCGAGGGCTGACCTCGGCGAGAGGCCACTCGGATACGCCGCGCGGAGCGGGTCGCGTACCCGGGTGGCGTCTCGCGGGGAGGGTCAGGCGAGAGAGCGCTCGAGGACGAAGTCGTCCTCCCAGCGGTCGCCGACGAGGAAGCGCTTGCGGCCGACGACCGCGAAGCCGTGCTTGGAGTAGAACCGCTGAGCACGCGCGTTCTCCTCGTTGACGCCGAGCCAGACGCCCGCGGCACCGTGTGCCCGCGCCTCCTCGAGGGTCGCGGCCATCAGCGCGGCCGCCGCTCCGGAGCCGTGCCGGCCGGGCAGGAGGTAGAACTTGCTGAGCTCGACGGTCGGACGCAGCCGGATCGCCGCGACGACGTCGGCGTCGGCGGGCTCCCCGCGCACGAGCATCGCGTAGCCGGTCAGCGCGCCGGAGTCGTCGTCGACCAGGAGCGAGCGGAGCGGATCGGCGAGGTGGTCGCGGAAGCGCTCGACCGAGAGCACGGTGCGCACGAATTCGGCCTTCGCCTCCGCGGTGGTGTGCGACGGGCTGGCCAGCGGGAACGTCGCGGCGGCCAGCTCGGCCAGGGCGGCGGCGTCGGCGGGGGACGCCCGGCGGACGGTCACGGGAGGCGCGGCGGAGCGGAGCGGCGGATCACCGGTCCAGTATGCCGGGACGACGAAGGAGGGGGCCCGCCGAAGCGGACCCCCTCCTCACGTCAGTGCGTGCTCGGCTCAGGCCAGGACGTTGACGTCCAGCGGGATGCCGGGGCCGAAGGTCGTCGAGACGGCGGCCTTCTGGATGTAGCGGCCCTTCGAGGAGGACGGCTTGAGGCGGAGGATCTCGTCGAGCGCGGTCTTGAAGTTCTCCTGGAGCTGCTCCTCGGTGAACGCGGCCTTGCCCACGACGAGGTGCACGTTGGCGTGCTTGTCGACGCGGAACTCGATCTTTCCGCCCTTGATCTCGGTCACGGCCTTCGCCACGTCCGGGGTCACGGTGCCGGTCTTCGGGTTGGGCATGAGGCCGCGGGGGCCGAGCACCTTTCCGAGACGGCCGACCTGGCCCATGAGCTCCGGGGTCGAGACGGCGGAGTCGAACGAGGTGTACCCGCCCGCGACCTTCTCGATGAGCTCGGCGCCGCCGACCTCGTCGGCACCGGCGGCCAGCGCGGCCTCGGCGGCCGGACCGGTCGCGAACACGATGACGCGGGCGGTCTTGCCCGTGCCGTGGGGCAGGATGACCGTGCCGCGGACCATCTGGTCGGCCTTGCGGGGGTCGACACCGAGCTTGAGGGCGACCTCGACGGTGCTGTTGAACTTGGCGGAACCGGTCTCGCGGGCGAGCGCGACGGCCTCGTCGGCCGTGTAGAACTTGCCCTCTTCGAGCTTGGCCGCGGCGGCCCGGTAGGCCTTCGACTTCTGTGCCATGTTGTTTCTCCTTGAAACGAGAATGTGGTTCTAGAGCCTGGCGGGCTCTCCCACGGGGGTGATGGAGTTCTGGTGGTGCCGCGATCGCGGCCGTGACTGCTGCTCGCGGGAGGCGGGGAGGTCCTGCGGAGGCGTATCCGGACCGGGCGTGCGACCCCGCTGAGGGGCCGCCGTCGGGTTCATGAGGCTTCCGCGGTGGGTCCGCGCCGGTGGGCGCGTCGCTCCCGCCGTCGAGCAGCGCGTCGCGCTACTCGACCGTGATGCCCATCGAGCGGGCGGTGCCGGCGATGATCTTCGCGGCGGCGTCGATGTCGTTGGCGTTCAGGTCGACCTGCTTCGCCTCGGCGATCTCGCGGACCTGCGCCTGGGTGAGCTTCGCGACCTTCACGGTGTGCGGGGTCGAGGAGCCCTTGGCGACGCCGGCGGCCTTCTTGATGAGCTCCGCCGCGGGCGGGGTCTTCAGCACGAAGGTGAACGAGCGGTCCTCGTAGACGGTGATCTCGACGGGGATGACGTTGCCGCGCTGCGACTCGGTCTGCGCGTTGTACGCCTTGCAGAACTCCATGATGTTGACGCCGTGCTGACCGAGCGCCGGACCGATCGGGGGCGCGGGGTTGGCCGCGCCGGCCTTGATCTGGAGCTTGATCAGGCCGGTGACCTTCTTCTTGGGGGCCATTCTGATTCCTTTTCTCAGGGTTCGAGCGGTCGGGGGCTCCCGGCCGCTCTCCCGCGCATCCGACGGTGCCGGATCGCGGTGGAGGAGGGTCGTCCGGCGCGCGCAGAGGCGGGCGCCGACACGAAAACCCGTACGAGCTTACACGAGCGGGGCCACCCCCGACAGGGCGGAGGAGGGGCCGGCGCCCGGGTGCGCGCTGGCGGTGCCGGAGGAGGCGCCGCCCGGAACGGCGAACGCCCCCTCCGACCTGCGGAGGGGGCGTTCACGCGGCGCGGAGGCGACGCGTCAGAGCTTGGTGACCTGGTCGAACGACAGCTCGACCGGGGTCTCGCGCTCGAAGAGCGAGACGAGCACGGTGAGCTTGCCGCTCTCGGGCTTGATCTCGCTGATCGAGCCGGGAAGACCCGCGAACGAGCCCTCCTTGATGGTGATGGTCTCGCCGATCTCGAAGTCGACCTCGGCGGGCAGCACGCGCTGGGCCTGCTTCTGGCCCTTGGCACCGGAGGTCTTCGAGGGGGCGACATCCTTGATCTCGACGAGGCTCTTCAGCATCGTGAAGGCCTCCTCGAAGCGCAGCGGGGTCGGGTTGTGGGCGTTGCCCACGAAGCCGGTGACGCCCGGGGTGTGGCGGACGACCGACCACGAGTCCTCGTTGAGGTCCATGCGCACCAGCACGTAGCCGGGGATGCGCACCCGGGTGACCATCTTGCGCTGGCCGTTCTTGATCTCGACCACGTCCTCCATCGGGACCTGGACCTCGAAGATGTAGTCCTCGGCCTCGAGCGAGACCTTGCGGTTCTCGATGTTCGACTTCACGCGCTTCTCGAAGCCGGCGTAGGAGTGGATGACGTACCACTTGCCCGGCTTGCCGCGCAGCTCGGTGCGGAAGGCCTCGTACGGGTCGATGTCGGCGAGGTCCTCACCGGCGGACTCGGCGTCCTCGGCGGCGACCTCGGCCTCGTCCTCGACGGCCTCGAGGGCCGCTTCGGCCTCCTCGACGGTGTCGATGTGGGCGGCCTCGTCGACCGCGGAGTCGGCCTCGGGGTCGTCGACGGAGCCGATGGCGTCCAGCGCTGCCTCGAGGTCGGAGGCGAGGTCGTCCTCGGACTCGTTCTCGTCGATGATGCTCAGCGCACCCTGCTCGGCGGGCTCGACGGCGTCCTCAGCCTGCGACTGGACGTCGCCCTCCTGCTCCTCCTCGACCTCCGACGACTGCTCGGCAGCCGTCGCCCAGTCGACGTCGTCGCGGTTTCTGTCAGACACTCGTCACAACTCTCTCTCGATCGATCGGTCGCGCCCCTCGGGGCGCGTCCCGCTGTCGCCGGCACCCTCCGCTCGCGCGGCCCGGATGCTCTCGGGTCAGGCGGCGGGTGTGCCGAACACGTACGTCACGGCCAGGGCGAAGACCCAGTCGAGGAAGGACACCAGCGCCATCATGATGACGACGAAGATCAGCACGACCACGACGTAGTTGCCCAGCTCCTTGCGGGTGGGCGTCACGACCTTCTTCAGCTCGGCGATGACCTGCCGGATGAAGAGGGCGATGCGCGCGAACGGGTTGCGCCGCGCGGCTCGCTGCTGATTGGCGATCGCGACGACGTCCTCGCTCGGCTCGTCGACTGCTTTCCCGGCCACCTGCACGCACCTTTCCCGCACCGGAACCTCCGGTGTGGCCGACCGCCCGTCATGGGCGGCCCTGGACCGATGACCGCAGCGTCGCGGGGACCGCGTGCGACGGGCATCGATGTGCAGGGCGGACAGGGCTCGAACCTGCAACCTGCGGTTTTGGAGACCGCTGCTCTACCAATTGAGCCACCGCCCTATGGATGCCGTTGCGAGCATCCGAGGAGGAGACCGACCCGCCGCCCCACCGCCGCGACCCTCGCGGGCGCTGCGGATGAGGGCAGAGATCGACTACCTCGGACGAGTGTACGTGGACCCGAAGGGCGTGTCCAGCCGAGCGGCGGGGGGCCTCGGAGCCCCGTGTGCGCGCAGGATACGCTGGCCGTCGTGTCCTCCACCACGCGCATCTCCGCCCGCATCGCCGCCATCGCCGAGTCCGCCACTCTGAAGGTCGACGCCAAGGCGAAGGCCCTCCAGGCCCAGGGCCGCCCGGTCGTCTCCTACGCCGCCGGCGAGCCCGACTTCCTCACTCCCGAGCACATCGTCGAGGCCGCCTCGGCCGCCGTGCTCGACCCGAGGAACTACCGCTACACCCCCGCGGCGGGCCTCCCCGACCTCCGCGCGGCCATCGCGGAGAAGACGGCGCGCGACTCCGGATGGGCCGTCGACCCCTCGCAGGTCGTGGTCACCAACGGCGGCAAGCAGGCCGTCTACCAGGCCTTCCAGACCCTCCTCGACGACGGCGACGAGGTGCTGGTGCCGACCCCGTACTGGACCACCTACCCCGAGGCGATCAAGCTCGCCGGCGGCGTGCAGGTGGACGTGTTCGCGGGCGCCGACCAGGGCTACCTGGTCACGGTCGAGCAGCTGGAGGCCGCGCGCACCGAGCGCACCAAGGTGCTCCTGTTCGTCTCCCCCTCCAACCCCACCGGCGCCGTCTACTCGGCCGAGCAGACCCGCGAGATCGGCGAGTGGGCCGAGGAGCACGGCCTCTGGATCATCGCCGACGAGATCTACCAGAACCTCGTCTACTCCACCGGCGACCAGGACGACGCGAGCCCGCTCGAGCACGCGACCTCGATCGTCGAGGCGGTGCCGGCCCTGCGCGACCGGACGATCCTCGTCAACGGCGTCGCGAAGACCTACGCGATGACCGGCTGGCGCGTCGGATGGATGGTCGGCCCGGCCGACGCGATCAAGGGCGCCTCGAACCTCCAGTCGCACCTCTCGAGCAACGTCTCGAACATCTCGCAGCGCGCCGCGATCGCCGCCCTCACCGGCCCGCAGGAGCCGGCCGAGGAGATGCGCCTGGCCTTCGACCGCCGCCGCCGCACCATCGTCGCCGAGCTGAACGCGATCGACGGGATCGAGTGCCCCACCCCCGGCGGCGCGTTCTACGTCTACCCCGACGTGAACGGGCTGCTGAACCGCGAGTGGAACGGCACCACCCCGACGACCTCCCTCGAGCTCGCCGACCTCATCCTCGAGCAGGCCGAGGTCGCCACCGTCCCCGGGGAGGCCTTCGGACCGAGCGGCTACCTCCGCCTGTCCTACGCCCTCGGCGACGACGCGCTCCTCGAGGGCGTGCGCCGCTTGCAGCGGCTCTTCGGCACCGTCTAGCCCCTCTCCTCCTGCGTCGTCGATAGGCCGCGGCCGGCTCGACGACGAGGTGCGTCGCAGAGAGCGGGATGCGCAGCGCGGACGACGATCCGCCGACACGCGGATCGCCGGTCGCCGCTCGACCGTGCCTCACGGTGACCGGCGGGTACTGCGACGCGCCTGTCCGACAGGTGAGGGGTGCCTGGCATCTCGGGGCGGGGAGGGCAAGAGGGAGGCGGAAATCGGGGATCACTGTCGCCGGAGGGGTGCGACAGGGCACGCTGTGACGATGAGCGAAGACCACGCCGTCCGAGTCCGCGACCTGCGGAAGGACTACGGGGGCGCTCCGGCGGTCGCGGGAGTCTCCTTCGACATCCACCGGGGCGAGACCTTCGCGCTCCTCGGCCCGAACGGCGCCGGGAAGTCGACGACCATCGAGATCCTCGAGGGCTACCGCGACCGCTCCGGCGGCGAGGTGTCGGTGCTCGGGGTCGACCCGCGCCACGGCGACCTGGCGTGGAAGGCGCGTCTGGGGATCGTCCTGCAGTCCAGCGGCGAGTCCGGCAACGCGACGGTCCGCGAGCAGATCGCGCACTTCGCCAGCCTCTATCCGCGACCGCGCGACGTCGACGAGACCATCGAGGCCGTCGGGCTGACGTCCAAGGCCCGCTCGCGCATCGGGCGCCTCTCCGGCGGCCAGCGCCGCCGTGTCGACGTCGCCCTTGGCATCATCGGCCGTCCCGAGCTGGTGTTCCTCGACGAGCCCACCACGGGATTCGACCCCGAGGCCCGCCACTCCTTCTGGGACCTGATCGCTCTGCTCAAGAGCGAGGGCACGACCATCCTGCTCACCACCCACTACCTCGACGAGGCCGCCCGCCTCGGCGACCGCGCCGCCGTGATCTCCGGCGGGCGGCTCCTGGCCATCGGCCCGATGAGCGCGATCGGAGGGGACGAGGCGCGCGTCCCGATCGTGCAGTGGCGCGAGGACGGCGTGCTGCACCGGCTGCGCACCACCGAGCCCGCCCGGACCGTCGCCGAGCTGCACGCCCGGATCGGGGAGCCGACGGCGCTCGAGGTCGTCCGCCCCAGCCTCGAGGACATCTACCTCGACCTCATCCGCGAGGACCGCGACGCGGTCGACCTGATCGGAGAGCCCGCGTGACCGCCGTCGCCACCCGCCCCCGCACCCTCTCCACTGGCCCGGGACGCACCGTCCGCCTCGGACTCGCCCGCGCCCGCTACGAGATCCGCTCGTACTTCCGCGCTCCGGACCAGGTGTTCTTCACCTTCCTCTTCCCGGTGCTGCTCCTGACGATCTTCTCGGTCGCGTTCGGCGACACCGCGGTGATGCAGGCGAACCCGCAGGACCCGGGCATCCCGATGGCCGAGTACTACGTGCCGGGCCTCGCCGCGGCCGGGATCCTGCTCTCGGGCGTCCAGAACCTGGGCGTCGACATCGCGGTCGAGCGCGGCGACGGCACGCTCAAGCGCCTCGCGGGGGCACCGCTGCCGGTCTTCAGCTACTTCATCGGCAAGTTCGGCCAGGTGCTCGTGACGAGCCTCGCGCAGACGGCCCTGCTGCTCCTCGTCGCGGCGACGGTGTTCTCGGTCGAGCTGCCCACCGACAGCGGGCGCTGGGCGACCTTCGCCTGGGTCTACCTGGCAGGAGTCGCGACGTCGGCCATCCTCGGCATCGCCGTCTCCGCGCTGCCCCGCTCGGGCAAGAGCGCGACCGCCGTGATCGTGCCGCCGCTGCTCGTGCTGCAGTTCATCTCGGGGTCGTACCTGTCGTTCACGACGCTGCCGGACTGGCTGCAGAACACGGCGAGCGTCTTCCCGCTCAAGTGGATCGCGCAGGGCATGCGCGCCGTGTTCCTGCCGAGCGGGTTCGAGGAGGCGGAGGTGAACGGGTCGTGGGACCTCGGCGGCGTCGCGCTGGTGCTCGGTATCTGGCTCGTCGTGGGGCTCGTCGCCTGCCGCTTCGGCTTCCGCTGGATCCGCCGCGACAGCTGAGCCGGAGGAGGCCGCGGCCGGAGGGCGCGCGTCCCCGCGAGCGCGGGGCCTGCGCGCGCAGACCGCGCGGACTCAGACCGCGGTGCCGACCACGACGGGCTCGGGGTGCAGCAGCACGCCGAACTCCGCCAGGACGCGGCCCTGGACATACCGGGCGAGCTCGGCGACCTGTTCGGCCGTCGCTCCTCCGCGGTTGGTCAGGGCGAGGGTGTGCTTGCTCGACACGGCGGCCCGCGAGCCGGGCAGGGCGAAACCGCGCGAGACGCCGGCGTGCTCGATCAGCCACGCGGCGCTGAGCTTCACCAGGCCGTCGGCGCGGGGAGGCACGGGCAGCCCGACGGGCGCTCCTGCCTCGACCGCGGCGAGCGGGGTAATGACGGGCGCCTCCGCCGTCGGCTCGACCGGCCAGCGCGGCGCCTCGGGCGGCAGGGAGTCGGCGAACGCGCTCGTGACGAGGGGGTTGGTGAAGAAGGAGCCGGCGCTCGCGGTGTCCGGGTCCTCCGGATCGAGGACCATGCCCTTGCCCGCACGCAGCGCCAGCACGGTCTCGCGCACCCGCGCGAGCGGTACGCGGTCGCCGAGCGCGACTCCGAGCGCCGACGCCAGCTGACCGTAGGCGACGGGAGTGCCGTCGCCCTCGGCGCCGACCTCCTCGAGCGCGAACTCGACGGCCAGCACCGCGCCCCGGCGGCCCTGCTTGATCACGGAGGTGCGGTAGGCGAACTGCAGCTCCTCCGCCGTCAGCCGGACGGGCTCGCGGGCGCCCTCGTCGAGGAAGTCGACCGCGACCAGCGTGTCCGAGAGCTCCTGGCCGTAGGCGCCGATGTTCTGCACGGGCGACGCACCGACCGTGCCGGGGATGCCGCTGAGGGCCTCGAGGCCCGCCCAGCCGCGCTCCACGGTCGTCGCGACGAGGCCGTCCCACGACTCGCCCGCCTGGACCCGCAGGAGCACGCGCCCCGGCTCGTCGGAGGGGAGCCGCTCGACGCCGGTGGTGCGCACGCGCACGACCGTGCCCTCGACCCCGTCGTCGCCCACGAGGAGGTTGGAGCCGCCGCCGAGCAGCAGCCACGGCTCGTCGTCCGACCACAGGCCGACGAGCGTCTCGACCAGCTCCGCCTCGGTGGCGGGCTCGACGAGGCGCTCGGCGGGTCCGCCGACGCGGAGGGTGGTCAGGGCGGAGAGCAGCGGCGCGGAGGTCACGCGAGTCGGACCCGTGCCTGGGCCTTGCCGAGGACAGACTGGCCCTCGACCGAGACGGCGAGGTCGACGCGGACCCAGCCCTCCTCGGCGTTCACAGCACCGATCCTGGCGACCACGTCGATCGCGGCGCCGTCGCGCGGGTCCACCACGACGGGGCGGGTGAAGCGCACCTGGTAGTCGACCACGCGTCCGGGGTCGCCGACCCAGTCGACGACGACCTGCACCGCGGTGCCCATCGTGAGCATGCCGTGCGCGAGCACGCCGGGCAGGCCGACCTCGGCGGCGACGTCGTCGCGGTAGTGGATGGGGTTGAAGTCGCCCGAGGCGCCCGCATAGCGCACCAGGGTGCCGCGGTCGATCGGGAAGCGGCTCTCGGCGACGACCTGGCCGACGCTCAGCTCGGCGAGAGCGGGCAGTGCGGTGCTCATTCGTCTCCCCTGACCACGAGGGTCGAGATCGCGGTGACGACGTGCTCGCCGCTCGCGTCGACCATGCGGGACTCGGTGGTGACCATCGAGTGGGCGCCGAGCTTCTTGATGGCGGCGACCGAGAGGGTCGCGGTCAGCTCGTCGCCGGCGACGACCGGACGGGTCAGCACGAAGCGCTGGTCTCCGTGCACGACGCGGCTGAAGTCGATCCCGCCGTCGGGCTCGGCGAGCAGCTGCTGGAGCGTGAACTCCTGCACGACGACGGCGAAGGTGGGCGGAGCGACGAGGTCGGGGTGCCCGGCGGCGCGGGCGGCCTCGACGTCGTGGTGCAGGGGGGAGGTCGCGGAGACGGCGCGGGCGAACTCGCGCACCTTCTCGCGCCCCACCTGATAGGGCTCCGTGGGCGCGAAGACGCGCCCGACGAGTTCGGGGTTCACTGGCACCCGGCCATACTAGGCGCTGCCGTCGCGGGGCCCTCGGGGCTCCGGAGGCGCCGCCGGTGGTCACCCGGGTATGACCACCGGGAATTTCCCATCCGTGTATGGCTGACCAGCGGCCGAACTTCTCCGAAGCTGGCGGGCATGTCGACACCCACTCCCGAGCGCGACTGGGCGACCTACGCCCGCGAGCTCGGCACCAACATGCACCGGGCCCGCATCGCCAAGGGCGCCAGCCAGGAGCGGATCGCCCACGCGGCCGGGCTCGCGGGCTACACCTACCAGAAGTTCGAGAAGGGCGAGTCGAAGCCCGGCTCGCCCGCGAACCCCACGCTGCACACCCTCCTCGCGCTCTGCGAGGCGCTCGAGATCGAGCTGACGGACCTCCTGCCGCCCGACCCGCCGCGCACCTCACGAGGCGCCGAGTAGCCGGAGCACCGCGCCGGCCAGCCGCGACCCCGAGCTGAGATCGAGGTCGACCTCGCCGAGCCCGTCGGCCTCCAGGCGGAGCCTGTCCTCCCCCGACTCCCCCGGGCGGCACAGGGAGACGTGCACCGTCGCGCCCGCGGCCCCGTCTCGGCCCGCCCAGAGCACCACCGGGAGCGAGCTCGCCGCGGAGCGGTGCAGCCGCTCCCCCGCCGCGACCAGCTCGTCGTGCTCGCCCGCGCACCAGCGCGGGCACCCCTCGTCGTTCCTGCCGTCCATCCGCTCCTCCACGTTCCGCACCCCTCGGTCGAGGAGACCAGCCCACCAGGCGGTACCGACACCGAGGGCCCGCCGCGCCCCGATCCCGACCGGGGTGTGGACAGGAGACGGTCGTCCGCCCGTTGTGGAGGAGCGAGGACCAGGGTCCCATACGCAGGTGGTGCCGCCAGGGGTCCGGCACGAAGCACCGGCGCGGTGTCAGCGGTGGACGATCAGCCAGGTCGCGATCGCCGTGGTCGAGCCCGTGTTGACCATGCGGTGCGGCCGCTCGCACGGGAACGTGATGGCGTCGCCCGGCCCGAGGACGACCGACTCGTCCTCGAACTCGACCGTCAGCTCTCCGAGCGTCACCGTCCCCATCTCGAACCCGTCGTGGCGGAGCAGCTGCCGGTGCGCCGTCGAGGTCGAGCCCGGCGGGTAGGTCGACTCGAAGAAGTCGACGGCGTCCAGCGGACGCGGCGCCAGACGGCGGAACAGCACTCCGCCCTCGAGCGCCACGGGCGCCGACTCGCGCGCCCGGACGACCGCGGTCTCGACCGGCGCCGACGCGCCCTGGTCGAACACGGCGGACAGCGGGACCCCCAGCGCGTCCACGAGGGCGATCAGCCGGCCGACCGAGGGCTGCATCGCTCCGCGCTCGATCTGCGAGACGGCGCTCACGGAGATGCCGAGTCGCCCGGCGAGGGCCTTCAGCGACAGGCCCGCCGAGAGCCGCAGCTCCCGCAGTCTCGCGCCGAGCCCGGCCCCGTCCGCGATCGCCCGGGCGGCCGCCTCGTCGGGCGCGGTGTCGTCGGAGGGCATGGCCCGTCCCCTCTCGCGGATCGTCACACAGCCGTAACGGAGCCGAAACGAGCGGCGGCCTCCCGACTCGTAGCGTGGCCCGCGTGAAGTGATGACTTCACTCGGAACGCTCTCCGCGACGCCCCGCCTCCTCGGCCGGACGTCCCGACCACCCTGACACATCCGCTCCGTGCCGCTCTGCGCACGACCGCCCGAGAGGTGGATCCACCCATGTCCGACCGCGTCACCGCACCCCGAGTCACCGCACCCCCCGTCGATCCGGATCCCGCCGCGGCGGCGAGCGCCGCCTACGACGACCGCCTCTCCAACGAGGACCTCGCCCCGCTCCGGAAGCAGCGCTGGTCGAGCTACAACATCTTCGCGTTCTGGATGTCGGACGTGCACAGCGTCGGCGGGTACGTGACCGCGGGCTCACTCTTCGCGCTGGGCCTGGCCGGCTGGCAGGTGCTCGTCGCCCTGGTGGTGGGCATCGTGATCGTGCAGGTCTTCTGCAACCTCGTCGCCAAGCCCAGCCAGGTCACCGGCGTGCCCTACCCCGTCATCAACCGGGCGATCTTCGGCATCCGCGGCGCGAACATCCCGGCGATCATCCGCGGACTGATCGCGATCGCCTGGTACGGCGTGCAGACCTACCTGGCGGCGCAGTCGCTGAACATCGTCTTCCTCAAGTTCTTCCCGGGCATGGCCGCCCTGAACACGCCCGAGGCGTCGTTCCTCGGCCTCTCGGCTCTGGGCTACCTCTCCTACGCGATCCTCTGGGTCGCGCAGGCCGCGCTGTTCTGGCGGGGCATGGAGTCGATCCGCCGCTTCATCGACTGGGCGGGACCGGCGGTCTACGTGGTGATGCTCGTGCTGGCCGTCTACCTGGTGTCGCAGGCGGGCTGGGAGAACATCTCGCTCACCCTCGGCTCCGGCGAGCCGCTCGACCTCGCCGCCGCGGTGCCGGTGATGATCTCGGCCGTCGCCCTGGTCGTCTCCTACTTCTCGGGCCCGATGCTCAACTTCGGCGACTTCTCCCGGTACGCCCGCAGCTACGGCGCCGTGAAGCGCGGCAACCTGCTCGGCCTCCCGATCAACTTCCTCTTCTTCTCCCTCCTCACCGTGATCACCGCGTCGGCGACCGTCCCGGTCTTCGGCGAGCTGATCACCGACCCGATCGAGACCGTCGAGCGGATCGACACCTGGTTCGCCGTGCTCTTGGGCGGGCTCACGTTCGTCATCGCGACGATCGGCATCAACATCGTCGCCAACTTCATCTCCCCCGCGTTCGACTTCTCCAACGTCAACCCGAAGAAGATCAGCTGGCGGATGGGCGGCATGATCGCCGCCGTCGGCTCGGTGCTGCTCACCCCGTGGAACTGGTACTCGAACGACACCGCCATCCACTACACGCTCGGCATCCTCGGCGCGCTGATCGGACCGCTGTTCGGCGTCCTCATCGCGGGCTACTACCTGATCAGCCGCCAGCGCGTCTGGGTGGACGACCTCTACACGATGAGCGAGAAGGGCCGCTACTGGTTCTCGCGCGGCTTCAACCCCAACGCCGTCTGGGCGACCGTGATCGGCGGAGTCCCCTCCGTCGCCTCGGTGCTCGTGCCGCGCTGGATCGCGGAGGCGGGAGGCGCGGAGTTCACCTGGCTCGGCGACTACAGCTGGTTCCTCGGCTGCGGGCTCGGGTTCGTCGCGATGGCCGTGCTCGAGCGGCGCGCGCCGCGGATCGGGCGCCTCGACGAGGACCTCGAGCACGTCAGCGACGGCTCGACCGTCTGATCCGGCCGGCACGGAGGAGGGATCCGCTCCGGCCGCTCCGCATCCCGCGGACCGGCGGCCGGGCGGGCCCCTCCCCCTCCCGGCACCCGAAGCGAGGAACCACCATGCGCATCACCGTCGTCAACCCGAACACCAGCACTGCGATGACCGCGGCGATCGGCCGGGCCGCCCGCTCCGTCGCCTCGCTCGGCACCGAGATCACGGCCGTCACTCCGCCGATGGGTCCGGCGTCGATCGAGAGCCACTACGACGAGGCGCTCGCCGTGCCCGGCGTCCTGCACGAGATCGCCCGGGCGGCGGCGGCCGGCTGCGACGGCGCGGTCATCGCGTGCTTCGGCGACCCGGGCGTCGACGCCGCGCGCGAGATCGCGAGCGGCCCGGTCGTGGGGATCGCCGAGGCCGCCATGCACATGGCCGCGCTCGTCGGCCGGGGCTTCAGCGTGGTCACCACGCTCTCGCGCACGAGCGGCCGCGCCTGGGACATCGCCCGCCGCGCCGGGTTCGGCGACGCCTGCCGTCAGGTGCGCGCCTGCGACATCCCCGTGCTCGAGCTCGACGACCCCCGCTCCGACGCCCGCCGCGCGATCCTGGCGGAGTGCGCCGAAGCGCTGGCCGTCGACGGGTCCGACTCGATCGTGCTGGGCTGCGCGGGCATGGCCGACCTGTGCCGCGACCTCTCACGGGAGCTGGGCGTGCCCGTGATCGACGGCGTCGCCTCGGCGGTGCGCCTGGTGGAGGGGCTCGTCGCGATGGGCGTCAGCACCTCGCGGCGCGACGAGTACGCCGCGCCGCGGACGAAGGCGATGGCGGGGCTGCTCGCTCCGTTCGAGCGGGTCTGAGGCTCCGCACCCCGCACGGTCGGGTGTTCTACCGGACCGCCGGGCCGGACCCACCTGCGAGGATCGGGGGATGAGCGTCCTCCGCGATCTCGGCCTCGGTGCCCGGCTCTTCCTCCGCGGCTTCCGCACCTGGGTCCGCTCGCCGCGGGCGATGCTCCTCGGCGCGATCCCGCCCCTGATCGTCGGCCTGGTCTTCGTCGGCGTGCTGGTCCTGGTGCTCACGCGGGTGCAGGACGCGGTGACCGCGCTCACCCCGTTCGCCGGCGGCTGGGACGAGGGCACGGCCGCCACCGTCCGCCTGGTGCTCTCGATCGCGGTGGTCGGCGCCGTGCTCGCCCTCGGCGTGGTCCTCTTCGCCGCGGTGACCCTGCTGGTCGGCGATCCCTTCTACGAGCGGATCTGGCGGCGGGTCGAGGACGACCTCGGCGGCGTGCCCGACGAGCGCGAGAGCACCTTCTGGCAGGGGGTCGGCCGCGGCCTCCGCGACTCCGCCGTGCTGGTCGCCACCTCCCTCGGGATCGGCGTGGTCCTGGTGCTGCTGGGCCTGGTGCCGGTGGTCGGCTCGATCGTCGGCCTCGTCGCGGGCGCGTTGGTCGGCGGGAGGGCCCTCGCGCTCGAGCTGACCGGGTTCGCGGGCGACGCCCGGGGGCTCTCCCTCCGCGACCGCCGCCGCCTCCTCGGCGAGCACCGCGCGGTCTCGCTCGGCTTCGGCATCGCCGTCTACCTGGCGTTCCTCGTCCCCGGGGGCGCGGTCGTCGCCACCCCCGCCGCGACGGCCGGCGCGACCCTCCTGCTCCGGACCCTGCGGGGCGAGCCGACCGAGCGGCCCGCCGCCTGACACCGCTTGGCCGCCGCCCGGCTCTCCCCTAGACTCGCCGCGTGCGCACGTCGATCCGAAGCCCATGGTGGCCCGCCTCCTAGGCGGACCGACGCGCAGACCCCTCGCACGCGACCGCCTCCTCCGGGCGGTCGTTCTGCATGTCAGGGCCCGGGTGGGGCACGACCCGATACAAGGACCACGATGACCTCGCTCCTCTCCCGCATCCTCGCCTCCGACGGGACGCTGCCGTTCGCGGTGGTCCTCCGCCAGGGCCGCGACGCCGTCGACGTGTTCACGGGCGACGTGCTCGACGTCGAGGGCCTGGCCGACATCCCGCTCGACGGCGACGACGTGCTGACCCTCGTGCCCTACCGGCAGGTGCGCGAGCGCGGCTTCGCGGCGAAGGACGACGGAGCCCCGCTGCGCAACCTCGTGGTGCGCGAGCGCGAGAGCGTCCCCCTGGCCGAGGTGCTGCGGCTCCTGCCCGAGCGGGAGATCCCGGTCGAGGAGCGCGGCTTCGACGTGCCGGACGACGAGTACGCCGACATCGTCCGCCGGGTGATCGAGGACGAGATCGGCCGCGGCGAGGGCGCCAACTTCGTCATCAACCGCGCCTTCGTCGCGCAGACCGACGCGCCGCCCGTCGAGGCGGTCCTGGCCTGGTTCCGCCGCCTGCTCACCGACGAGTCCGGCGCGTACTGGACCTTCGCGATCCACACCCCCGGCGTCGACGGCGCGCAGACGGTCACCGCCGTCGGCGCGACCCCCGAGCGCCACGTCTCGGTGCGGGACGGCGTCGCGATGATGAACCCGATCAGCGGCACCTTCCGCCACCCCGCGGCCGGACCCACCGGGGAGGAGGTGCTCGCGTTCCTCGCCGACGTGAAGGAGAGCGAGGAGCTCTTCATGGTCGTGGACGAGGAGATGAAGATGATGAGCGCGGTCTGCCCGGACGGCGGCCGCATCCTCGGGCCGTTCCTCAAGCAGATGTCGCGGCTCAGCCACACCGAGTACCTGCTCGAGGGCCGCACCGGACTCGACGTGCGCGAGGTCCTGCGGCTGACGATGTTCGCGCCCACGGTCACCGGCTCGCCGATGGAGAACGCGTGCGCCGTGATCGCCGAGTACGAGAAGGAGCCGCGCGGCTACTACTCCGGCGTGCTCGCCCTCTTCGAGCCGGAGGAGCACGGCTACACGGTCGACGCCCCCATCCTCATCCGCACCGCCTACCTCCGCGCGGACGGCCGCCTCACCGTGCCGGCCGGCGCGACGCTCGTGCGCCACTCCACCCCCGAGGGCGAGGTCGCCGAGACGCGGGCGAAGGCGTCGGGCGTCCTCTCCGCCCTCGGCCTGCTGCCGCACCGCGAGGTGCCGCCGGCCATCGACCTGAACGCGCAGCCGGGCGTGCAGGAGGCGCTCGAGGCGCGCAACGAGCGGCTCGCCTCGTTCTGGCTCCGGCCCCAGGCGCCCGAGCACATCGCCGGCCTCGCCGGGCACACCGCGCTGATCGTCGACAACGAGGACCAGTTCACGACGATGCTCGCCCACCAGCTGCGCCACCTCGGGATGGACGCCCGGGTCGAGCGCTGGTCGGAGGTCGCCGACGTGCTGAGCGACGACCTCGTCGTCTTCGGCCCCGGCCCGGGCGACCCCCGCGACGACTCCGACCCGCGGATCGCGCACCTGCGCTCGCTGATGACCACGCGCCTCGAGGCGGAGCGGCCGATGCTCGCCGTCTGCCTCAGCCACCAGATGCTGTCGCTGCTGGCTGGCCTCCCGGTCGAGCCGCTGCCCGCGCCCCGCCAGGGCGTGCGCCTGGCGGTGGACGTGTTCGGCGAGGACGCCGCGATCGGCTTCTACAACACCTTCTCCTCCGTCGCCCCCGGCGTCGCGCGCACGCCCCGGCTGGGGCTCGAGGTGTCGGTCGATCCGGAGACGGGAGTGGTCAACGCCCTGCGCGGCGAGCACGTCGCGTCGGTGCAGGGGCACCTGGAGTCGGTGCTCTCCTCCGACGGCCTGCGCACCCTGGAGCGGCTGGTCCGCACCGCGACCGCTCAGCCCGCGCGCGCATGAGCGGCCTGCGGCTGATCGCGTCGCCCGCCTACCCGGCCGAGCTGCAGGAGGCGGTGGCCTCCGCCGTGCGCGCGGCGGCCGAGGCGGCGCGCGGCTGGTACGGGCGCGGCGACAAGATCGCGGCGGACGAGGCGTCGGTCGCGGCGATGCGCGCCGTGCTGGCCGACGCTCCGTTCGACGGCATCGTCGTGATCGGCGAGGGCGAGAAGGACGAGGCCCCGATGCTCGCGAACGGCGAGCGCCTCGGCCGCGCCTCCGCACCCTCCTGCGACGTGGCGGTCGATCCGCTCGACGGGACCCGGCTCACGGCGGAGGGGCTCCCCGGCTCGGTGAGCGTGATCGCGCTGGCCCCGCGAGGCACGCTGTTCGACCCGCGCGACGTCTTCTACATGGACAAGCTGGTCTGCTCGGGAGCGGGCCGGGGCGCCGTCTCGCTCGACCTCCCTCCCGCCGAGAACGCCGCACGGCTGGCGGCGGCGCTCGGGAAGCCCGTCGCGGAGCTGGTCGTCGTCGTGCTCGACAAGCCGCGTCACTCCGGGCTCATCAAGGCTCTGCGCGCGGCCGGGGTCGCGCTCGAGCTGCGCGGCGAGGGCGACGTGTCGGTCGCGATCGAGGCGGCCGATCCCGCGGGCCGCGTCGACCTCGTCCTCGGCATCGGCGGCACCCCGGAGGGAGTGGTCGCCGCCTGCGCCGTCCGCGCCCTCGGCGGGGTCATGGAGGGGCGCCTCGCCCCCCAGACCGCACCGGAGCGCGCCAACGCCCTGGCCGCCGGCCACGACCTCGACCGCCTGCTGACCCTGGAGGACCTGGTCTCCTCGGACGACGTGCTCTTCGCGGGCTGCGCGGTCTGAGACCTCTCCCACGGGCAGGACCTCGCCCGGGAAAGCCGAAGGCCCCGGCTCGACGCGCGAACCGGGGCCTTCTCGCTGTAGCGGGAGCGGGACTTGAACCCGCGACACCACGATTATGAGCCGTGTGCTCTAACCACCTGAGCTACCCCGCCGCGCGTTCTTCGCAGGTCTGGCCTGCGGGGAACGGAGCCCCCTGTGGGAATCGGACCCACTACCTCTTCCTTACCAAGGAAGTGCTCTACCAATGAGCTAAGGGGGCGCACCTGCGGGTCTGACAGCCCCTCTCGGGGCGTGCCCGCGATTTGGCACCGTTAGACGATAGCACCTCCGCGGAGCGTCGATGACCGCGGGGGACGCGCCCCCGCGGCCGCCCGTCTGCGGCTACGCCCGGCTCGCCTCGTCGAGCGCGGCGAGCTCCTCGGCGCTCAGCTCGAGGGAGGCCGAGGCGATCAGCGCCGGCAGCTGCTCCATCACGCGGGCGCTGGCGATCGGCGCGACCACTCCGGGCTGCGAGCGGAGCCACGCGAGGGCCACCGTCGCCACCTCGGCGCCGTGCGCCTCCGCCGCCGCGTCGAGCGCCGCCAGCACCCGGCGGCCGCGGCCGTCGAGGTAGCGGGAGGCGCCGTCGGCGCGCGGACCCTCGGGCGTCGATCCGTCGCGGTACTTGCCGGTCAGGAATCCTGACGCCAGGGCGGAGTAGGGGACGACGGCCAGCCCCGCCTCGCGGGCGAGGGGCAGCAGGTCGGCCTCGATCCCGCGCTCCACGAGGTTGTAGTGCGGCTGCAGCGCGACGGGCGCGTGCAGGCCCTCCTCGCCCGCGATGCGCAGCCACTCCGCGACGCGCTCGGCGCTGAAGTTCGACACTCCGATCGCGCGAACGAGGCCCTGGTCCACGAGCTCGGAGAACACGGCGGCGATGTCGGCCATCGGCACGGCCTCGTCGTCGAAGTGAGCGTAGTAGAGGTCGATCCGGTCGGTCGCGAGCCGCTCGAGGGAGGCGCGGGCGGCCGCGCGCACGGTGTCGGGCGCGAGGCCGGTGAACTGCGGGTGGCGGCCCGCCTTCGTCGCGATCACCACGTCGTCCCGGTCCCCCGAGCGCTGCGCGAGCCACTCGCCGATGATCGTCTCGGACTCGCCGCCCGTGTTGCCCGGGACCCAGGCGGAGTAGGCGTCGGCGGTGTCGATGAAGTCGCCGCCCGCGGCCGTGTAGCCGTCGAGGACGTCGAAGGAGGTCTGCCGCCCCGCGGTCCAGCCGAAGACGTTGCCGCCGAGCGAGAGCGGGAAGACGTCGATGCCGGAGTCGCCGAGCGGCGAGCGGGTGACGGAGGAGGATGCTGCGCTGTCGATGGTCATCCCCCGATTCAAGACCCGCTCCCCGCCGTGATCGATCCCCCTCCCGCGCATGCGCGGCAAGGACTCAGGCTCTCAGCGCCGCGGGTAGTCGGCGTAGGCGAAGCGCGTCGAGTCCGGCGCCCAGCCGGAGACGTTGATCGTCCCCTGCCCGCCGTGGAGGCGCTCCAGCACGCGGCCGGGCTCGAGCGTCGAGCGCCCGGGGAGGTCGAGCAGCCGCAGCTCGACGTCGACGTTCTCGGGGTGCCCGGCCGTCCCCTCCGGATAGGCGAGGTAGAGCAGGTGCGCGCCGTCGGGCGACTCGTGCGGGAACCAGTCGACCGTGTCCGACTCGACCAGGCGGGAGAGCGCGGAGCCGTCGAGGCCGATCCGGAACAGCTGCGCACCTCCTCCGGCCCGCTCGGAGTTGAAGACGAGGGTGCGGCCGTCGGCCGAGACGTCGACGCCGTCGTCCGCCGGCTCGTCGTCGGTCAGGGCGGTGAGCGCGCCTCCTCCGGCCGGCATCGTGTACACGTCGGTCCGCCACCGCCCGGAGGCGTCGCCGCCGCCGATCAGCGCGAGGGTCGCGCCGTCGGGCGAGACGCCGTGCAGGTAGTGCTTGAAGCGCGCGCCCTCGCGCTCGGCGGTCAGGCGGCGGGCGGGGGCGGAGCCGTCGAGCTCGACCGCGTACAGGTGCCCGTCGCGCGCCGAGACGTAGGCGAGCCCGCCGGACGGGGCGAGCACGTGGTCGTTGTTGAGCTCGGCCGGCACCCCGTCGAGCGGGATCGGCTCGAGCACGGGCGTCCCCTCGAGCGGCAGTCGGAAGAGGCCGCCGTCGCCGTTCACGATCAGGGCGGAGCCGTCCGGAGTCCAGTTCGGCGCCTCCACGAGGACGGAGTCGGACTCGAAGACGGTCGTCGACTCCCCCGTCGCGAGGTCGTGGACGCGGAGTCGGCAGAGCTGGTCGGGGAGGAGCGAGCGGGCCATGCTCCCCACGGTAGGGCCCTGGCGGATCACGACGGGGCCGTCAAGCCTCTCCGCACTCAGGTTCCGCGGGAGGGCGCTCCGATATTCTTGACCGACTTATGCGCTGGGTACACCTTGGGAGGAACATGTGATGCTCCTCATCCTCGTGATCTCGTTCGCGATCGCCGTGGTGACCCCCTGGCTGGTGGACCGGTTCGGGCCGAAGACGTTCTACGCGCTGGCGCTGATCCCGGCCGCGAGCTTCGTCGCCACCGCGACCGCCCTGCCGACGATCCTCGACGGCGGCGAGATCCGCGAGTCCGTGCCGTGGATCCCCGCGCTCGACATCGCCCTCTCCTTCCGCCTGGACGCGCTCTCGATCGTCCTCGCCCTCGTGGTCAGCGGAGTCGGCGCCCTGGTCCTCGCCTACTGCGCGACGTACTTCAGCCGCGACGAGCCCTCGCTGGGCCGGTTCGCAGCGCTCCTGTCCGCGTTCGCCGGAGTGATGTACGGGCTGGTCACGGCCGACGACGTGATCATCCTCTTCGTCTTCTGGGAGGCGACGAGCGTCCTCTCCTACCTCCTCATCGGCCACTACAGCGGGCGCAAGGAGAGCCGGGGTGCCGGTCTCCAGGCGCTCCTGGTCACGACTCTCGGCGGGCTGGCGATGCTGGTCGGGATCATCGTCCTGATCGTGCAGGCCGGTACCACCAGCCTCTCCGGGATCGTCGCCGCCGCCCCCTCCGGCCCGATCGTGTCGACGGCGCTGGTGCTGGTGCTGCTCGGCGCGTTCTCGAAGTCCGCCCTGGTGCCGTTCCACTTCTGGCTGCCGGCCGCGATGGCCGCTCCCACGCCGGTCAGCGCCTACCTGCACGCCGCCGCGATGGTGAAGGCGGGCATCTACCTCGTCGCGCGCCTCGCGCCGGGCTTCGCCGACGACTCCGTCTGGCTGCCCGTGGTGGTGAGCGTCGGAGTCTGGACCATGCTCGTCGGCGGCTGGCGCTCGCTCCGGCAGTACGACCTCAAGCTCGTGCTGGCCTACGGCACCGTCAGCCAGCTCGGCTTCCTGACCGTCGCCGTCGGCTTCGGCTCGCGCGACGCCGCGCTGGCCGGACTGACCCTGCTCGTCGCCCACGCCCTCTTCAAGGCGCTGCTCTTCCTCACCGTCGGCATCGTCGACCACCGCGCCGGCACGCGCGACCTCCGCAAGCTCAGCGGCCTGGGACGGCAGGCGCCGGTGCTCGCGGGCGCCGCCCTCGTCGGCGTGCTGTCGATGGCGGGCATCCCGCCGCTGCTGGGCTTCGTCGCCAAGGAGGCCGTGTTCACGAGCCTGATCTCGGCGATCGAGCAGGGCTCGTTCTGGGCCTGGGTCGCGCTGGTCGGCCTCGTCCTCGGCTCGATCCTCACCGTGGCCTACTCCGCGCGCTTCTTCTGGGGCGCCTTCGCCCGGAAGAAGGGGCTCGAGGACACGCACCTGCACGCCGAGCCGTGGACCTTCACCGCCGCCCCGGTGCTGCTGGCCGCCGCCAGCATGATCGGCGGGATCGCCGCCTCCGTGCTCGACCCGCTCGTCGCCGTCTACGCGGACACCCTCCCCTACGCCGCCCCGGACGCCGACCCGGAGCTCGCCGCCGCCGCGGAGGCCTCCGACCACGGCGGCTACCACCTCGCGCTCTGGCACGGCTTCGAGCCCGCGCTGGCACTCAGCGCCCTCGTGATCGCCGTCGGACTCCTGCTCTTCGCCAAGCGCGTCGCCGTCGCGCGCGCCCAGTCGATGCTGCCCAACCGGATCGACTCGGCCGAGGGCTACTGGGCCACCGTCCGCTGGCTCGACCGAGTCGCCAGCACGGTCACCGAGTCCGTCCAGCGCGGCTCGCTCCCCCGCTACCTGACGGTGATCTTCGCGGTCTTCGTCCTCGGCGTCGGCGGTGCGGCCGCCCTCAACCGCACCTGGCCGGGCGATCTCGTCTTCTGGGACAGCCCGGGCCAGCTCGCGGTCGCGGCCGTGATGATCCTCGCGGCGGTGCTGTGCGCGATCGCCCGCAACCGCGTCGCCGCCGTGCTGCTGGCAGGCGCCACCGGCTACGGGATGGTGGCCCTCTTCGCCCTGCAGGGCGCACCGGACCTCGCCCTCACCCAGGCGCTGATCGAGACGGTGACCCTCGTGGTCTTCGTCCTGGTGCTGCGCCGCCTCCCGACCCGCATCGCCGCGAAGCACCAGCCGATGCGCAAGCGCCTGCGCGCCGTCATCGGCATCGCGGTCGGAGCGGTCATGGCCCTCGCCGCCACCATCGCCCTCGGCGCCCGGACCGCGACGCCGATCTCGGCCGAGCTGCCCCGCCTCGCCTACGAGGAGGGCAAGGGCCGCAACATCGTCAACGTCCTGCTCGTCGACATCCGCGCTTGGGACACGATGGGCGAGATCTCGGTCCTCGTCGTGGTCGCCACCGGCGTCGCGAGCCTGATCTTCCTCTCCAGCCGGGCCGGAGGCGCTCCCCGCCTCGAGTCGCAGAGCGCCAACGACCGCCGCGAGCGCGCGATGGACCTGACCACCTCCTCCGCCGACGCCGAGCGCGACGGCGACCGGGGCTCCTGGCTCGTCGCCGGGCGCACGCTCCGGCCGGAGAACCGCTCGATCGTGCTCGAGGTGCTGGTGCGCCTGCTCTTCCACCCCGCGATGATCGTGTCGGTCTACCTGCTCTTCACCGGACACAACACCCCGGGCGGAGGCTTCGCGGGCGGCCTGCTCGCCGGTCTCGCCCTCGTCGCGCGCTACCTCGCCGGCGGCCGCTTCGAGCTCGGCGAGGCCGCGCCGATCGACGCGGGCAAGGTCCTCGGACTCGGCCTCTTCTTCGCCGTCGGCACCGCCGTCTCCTCCCTCGCCTTCGGCCTCGAGGTCCTCGAATCGAGCTGGCTCGACCTCGAGGTGCCGGTGCTGGGCGAGCTCCACCTGGGCACGTCCACCCTCTTCGACATCGGGGTGTACCTGATCGTGATCGGCCTCGCCCTCGACATCCTCCGCAGCCTCGGCGGCGAGGTCGACCGCCACGGCGAGGAGGCCGAGCAGGGCTCCCCCTCGGGCGACGGCGTCACGCACTCGACCGACAGCACCCCCGGCCCCGGCCAGGGCACGGTCGACGGGCTCGAGACCTCGCTCCCCACCGGCTCCACGGTCGTCGGCGGACCGGGCAGGGGGGACGGCGCATGAGCATCACCCTCGTCCTCGTCGTCGTGATGGCGGTGATGTACGCGGCGGGCGTCTACCAGATGCTCGAGCGCAGCCTCACCCGAATCCTGATCGGGTTCCTGCTCGTCGGGAACGCGACCAACATCCTCATCCTGCTGATGGCCGGCCGCTCGGGCATCGCGCCGTTCGTCACCGACGACGGGCGCTCCTACGAGCAGATCGCCGCCGAGATGGCCGACCCGCTGCCGCAGGCGCTGATCCTCACCGCGATCGTGATCACCTTCGGGGTGTCCGCCTTCCTCCTCGCGATGATCTACCGGCGCTGGCGCCTCGCCAACGCCGACCAGGTGGAGGACGACGAGACCGACGCCTCCGTCCGCGAGGACGCGGCGGGCATCTCGGCCCAGACCACCGCCGACGACCGGGCGCTCGACGTCCTGCTCGAGTCCAGCGACGAGGGCACCGCCGCCAAGCACGGGGAGAGCGCCATGACCGACGACAGGAAGGAGGACCGATGAACGCCCTGATCCCGCTCGTCGTCACCCTCCCCCTCCTGGGAGCGGCCGTCGCGCTGATCCTCGGACGCCACCGGCGCGCGCAGATCACCGTGAACATCGTGACGCTCTCGAGCGTTCTGGTGATCTCCTCGGTGATGCTCGTGCTGGTCCTCACCGGCGACGGAGGCGGCAGCGCCGTCTACGTGGGCGGCTGGGAGCCGCCGTGGGGCATCGTGCTGGTCGTCGATCCGCTCGCCGCGCTGATGCTCGTGATCACCTCGATCACCCTGCTGGGCGTCCTGCTGTTCTCGGTCGGCCAGGGCCTCGTCGACGGCAACCGCGAGACGCCGGTCACGATCTTCCACCCGACCTACCTGATCCTCTCGGCGGGCATCCTCAACGCCTTCGTCGCGGGCGACCTCTTCAACCTCTACGTCGGCTTCGAGATCCTGCTGGCCGCGAGCTACGTGCTGATCACCCTGGGCGGCACCGCGCCGCGGATCCGCGCCGGCACGACCTACGTGGTCGTCAGCCTGGTCTCGAGCGTGTTCTTCCTCTCGGCCATCGGCCTGCTCTACGGCGCCACCGGCACGGTCAACATGGCGCAGCTCTCGATCCGCATCGCCGAGCTCCCCGCCGACGTGCAGCTGGTGCTCCACGTGGTGCTGCTGCTCGGCTTCGGGATCAAGGCGGCCGTGTTCCCCCTGTCGTTCTGGCTCCCGGACTCGTACCCCACGGCTCCGGCGCCGGTCACCGCCGTCTTCGCCGGACTCCTCACCAAGGTCGGCGTGTACGCGCTGATCCGCACCGAGACCCTGCTCTTCCCCGGCGGGAGGCTGAGCGAGGTGCTGCTGGTGGTGGCGCTGCTGACGCTGATCGTCGGCATCCTCGGCGCCGTCGCGCAGGCCGACATCAAGCGGATGCTGTCCTTCACGCTGGTCTCGCACATCGGCTACATGGTCTTCGGGATCGCCGTGGGCACCCCGGCCGGCTACGCGGCGACGATCTTCTACGTCATCCACCACATCACGGTGCAGACGACGCTCTTCCTCGCGACCGGCCTGATCGAGCGCGTCGGCGGCACCACCTCGATCCTGCGCCTCGGCGGGCTGCTCAAGGCCTCGCCGCTGCTGGCGCTGCTCTACTTCATCCCCGCGATGAACCTCGGCGGGATCCCGCCGTTCACCGGCTTCCTCGGCAAGGTGGGGCTCTTCGTCGCCGGCACGGAGGCGGCCGTCGACCAGCCGTCGTGGCTGATCTGGGCCGTCATCGCCGCCGGAGCCGTCACCTCGCTCCTGACCCTCTACGCCGTCGCGCGCGTCTGGAACATGGTCTTCTGGCGCCGGCAGGAGGAGGTGCCCGGCTACGAGTCGCCCCTGATCGACCAGCTGCAGGAGGACCCCCACGACACGGGCAGCATCCGCACCCGCCACTCGCCGCCGATGATGGTGCTCGCCACCGCGGGGATGGTCGTCGTCGGCGTCGTGCTGACCGTCGGCGCCGGTCCCCTCTACGACGCGAGCGAGCGAGCGGCGAGCGCGGTCGCCGACCCCGCGACCTACATAGCGACCGTCTACCGCGACTCGTCCTTCGGAGAGGAGGGGCCGCGATGAGCCCCCGCCGCCGCGTCGACATCTGGAACCGCGTCGCGATGTTCGTGACCCTCGTCGGGATCTGGGTGCTGCTCTGGGACGACGTCTCGGTGCTGTCGATCGTCACCGGCTTCCTGGTCGCCCTGCTGATCACCCGGGTGTTCTACCTGCCGCCGGTCGAGTTCTCGAACCGCATCAACCCGTGGTTCGTGCTCCTCTTCCTCCTGCGCCTGCTGGCCGACATCGCGGTGGCCTCGGTGCGGGTGTCCTGGCAGATCCTGACCCTGCCGGTCCCGGTGCACAACGCCATCGTCGCCGTGCACCTGCGCAGCCGCTCCGAGGGGATGCTCGTCTGGACGACGGAGGCCGTCTCGCTCGTCCCCGGCTCCCTGGTGATCGACGTGGACCCGCAGCTGAACGTCCTCTACCTGCACGTGCTCGGCGTGACCCACGACGAGGGCGAGCGGATCGACGAGGTGCGCCGGACGGTCCTCCGGACGGAAGCGCGCATCGTCCGGGCCATCGGCTCCCGCGAGGACGTGCAGCGGGTGAACCGGCCGATCGAGGCCGGATCGGGGGTGGTCCGGTGATCGACTGGCTGATCTGGATCCTGGTGCCGGTCTTCGGCGCCGCCTGCCTGCTCGCACTCGTGCGGATCCTCCGCGGTCCGTCCGTGCTCGACCGGGTCGTCGCGGCCGACGTGCTCGTCGCGACGATCATCTGCGGGATCGGCGCCGAGATGGCGGTCAACCACCACGCGCGGACCCTGCCCGTCGCGCTCGGGCTCGCGCTGTTCGCCGTCTTCGGATCGATCAGCGTCGCCAAGTTCATGGCCAACCGCGAGGAGGACTGACATGGACCTGTTCTTCGACGTGCTCACCGCTGTGCTGCTGCTGGTCGGCGCCCTGCTCTCGCTGCTGGCCGCGATCGGCTTGATGCGGTTCGACGACCTGCTCTCCCGGATGCACGCGGGCACGAAGCCGCAGGTGCTCGGACTGATCTGCGTGATGCTCGCGGTCGCCATCCGGAACCCCGGCTTCGCCGCCGCAGGGACCATCGTGCTGGTGATCGGCTTCCAGCTGCTGACCGTGCCCGTCTCGGCGCACATGGTCGGCCGGGCGGCCTACCGGGCCGAGGCCGTCTCTCCCGGGTACCTCGTCGCCGACGAGCTCGCGGAGGCGGTCACCCGCGCCGACGAGCAGTCCCGCGCGACCGGGCCCGAGACCGCGCACGGGTCCGAGGAGCGGGCGCGCACCTCCTCCGCGCCCCCGCCCGAGGACGAGGACGGCCCGGCCGCGACCGCCTAGGCGACGAGGACGAGCTGCACGGCGGAGGCGCCGGTCATGCTGCGCAGCGCGAATCCGCCGATCGCGAGGGTGACGGCGACCAGGCCGCCGACCAGCAGCACCAGCAGCGGCACCACCCACAGCAGCGCCCGTCGGCGTCGGGCTCGGGCCTCGTCCGGTGTCTCATCGATCACCCGTCGACTGTACGGGACGGCGGAGGGCGTGCCCCCGGCGCCCCCGGGGCGCCCGATAAACTCGACCCCATGACCCTGGACTCCGCTACCTCCGGCGCGCCCGAGAACTCCCCCGGCCCCGACTCCGAGGCCGAGCACCGCCGGGGAGCCGAGTGGTGGCGCACCGCCGTCATCTACCAGATCTACCCGCGCTCCTTCGCGGACGCGGACGGCGACGGCATCGGCGACCTGCCCGGCATCGCCTCGCGCCTCGAGAGCCTCGCCGAGCTCGGCGTCGACGCGATCTGGCTCTCGCCCTTCATGACCTCGCCGCAGAAGGACGCGGGCTACGACGTCGCCGACTACTGCGACGTCGATCCGCTCTTCGGCACCCTCGCCGACTTCGACGCGATGCTCGCCCGCGCTCACGCCCTGGGCATCCGCATCATCGTCGACCTCGTCCCCAACCACTCCTCCAGCGCCCACCGCTGGTTCCAGGAGGCGCTCGCCGCTCCCGCGGGCAGCGCCGAGCGGGCGCGCTACCTGTTCCGCGACGGCCGGGGCGAGTCGGGCGAGCTGCCCCCGAACAACTGGGAATCGGTCTTCGGCGGCCCCGCGTGGACCCGCGTCATGGAGCCCGACGGCTCGGCCGGCCAGTGGTACCTGCACCTCTTCGACACCTCGCAGCCCGACTTCGACTGGACGAACGAGTGGGTGCGCGAGCGCTTCCGGGAGGTCCTCCGATTCTGGCTCGACCGCGGCGTCGACGGCTTCCGCGTCGACGTGGCGCACGGGATGATCAAGGCCGAGGGGCTGCCTGACTACACGCCGCCCGCCGACAGCGGGTCGATGGGCGGAGTCGCTCCCGCCGACGGCGAGGAGCCCGCCACCGCCCCCTACTGGGCGCAGGACGGCGTCCACGAGATCTACCGCGACTGGCACTCCCTGCTCGCCGAGTACCCGGACGACCGCGTGCTCTGCGCCGAGGCGTGGGTGCAGCCGCTCTCCAAGCTCGCCCGCTGGGTCCGCCCCGACGAGATGCACCAGGCCTTCAACTTCGCCTACCTCGAGACCCCGTGGAGCGCACCCGCCCTCCGCGACATCATCGACTCCTCCGTCGAGGCCTTCGCCGCCGTCGGCGCCCCGTCGACGTGGGTGCTGTCGAACCACGACGTCGTGCGCCACGCGAGCCGCCTGGCCCTGACGTCCGACAACCCGCAGGGCTACGGCATCGGCCCGCGCACGCCCGGACTCCCCGACCCCGTCCTGGGGCTGCGCCGCGCTCGTGCCGCGACCGCCCTCATGCTCGCGCTCCCCGGCTCCGCCTACGTCTACCAGGGCGAGGAGCTCGGGCTCCCCGAGGCGATCGACCTGCCGGACTCGGCGCGTCAGGACCCGACCTGGTTCCGCACCGGCGGCGAGCGCTACGGCCGCGACGGCTGCCGGGTGCCGATCCCGTGGGAGGCGGACGCGCCCGCGTACGGCTTCAGCGGCTCCGGCGACTCCTGGCTGCCGCAGCCCGGCGACTGGGCGCCGCTCGCGCGCGACCGCCAGCGCGGTGTCGCGGGCTCGACGCTCGAGCTGTACCGGTCCCTGCTCGCGGTGCGCCGCACCGAGGACCTGGGCTCCGGCGCCGTCGAATGGCTCGAGGGCTACCCGGAGGACGTCGTGGCGTTCCGCAACGGAGCCGTCACGGTGATCGCGAACCTCGGCGAGGCTCCGGTCGAGCTGCCCGTCGGCTCCGTGGTGCTGTCCTCGGAGGAGCTGCACGAGCCGGCGCTGCCCGCCGACACCACGGTCTGGCTGCACGCGGAGTAGCGGGCCGCGGGGTCCGCCCGGCGGCTCCCGCGTCCCGCCGCCGGGTCAGCGCCCGGCGTTGGCCTTGAGCCAGAGGTAGGAGTCGACCTTCGTCACGCCGTCGAGGCGGATCTCGAAGTGCAGGTGCGGGCCGGTCGACATGCCGGTCGTGCCCACCAGGCCGAGGAGCTGACCGACCTTCACCGGGTCGCCCTCGGAGACGGCCGCCGAGCCGTGCTGCATGTGCGCGTACACGCTCGAGACGAGCTGCCCGTCGATCTCGTGGTCGACGATCACGTGCACGCCGAGCGAGCCCTCGCCGTCGATGACCGTGCGCACGACGCCGTCGGCGATCGCCTGGATGGGCGAGCCGTCGCCCGGGTTGAAGTCGGTGCCGCCGTGGTTCACCGAGCAGCCCGCGCAGTTGCGGTAGCCGAAGCGGTCGCCCACCGGCACGCCGACGGCGAAGGGCCACTGGATGGACGCGTTCGGGTCGTTCGTGAAGCCGGTGTCGGAGGTGCGGACGATGTCGGCGACGTTGGTCTGCGTCTTGCGCTCCTGCACGCCGAACCCGTCGCGGGCGACCGTCTCGGCGCTGACCTCGCCGGCGACGAACGACTGCGCGCCGCGGCGGGCGTCGGCGCCGAAGGGGGTCGAGAGGCTCTGCGCCTGCACGTCCTCCGCGGTCAGGAGCGATGTGGCCGGCAGAGAGGTCGCCGCCACGATGGCCGCGACGAAGGAGAGGGCGACGAGTCCGCCGACCCGGGCCCGGCGCACGGGCCGGAGCGGCGTCGCGCGCGGAGCGGGGACGGGCGCCGGGGCGCTGCGGACCGAGGCGACGCGGCGCTCCGCCTCGCGCAGCTGCTCCGCCGTGGGAGCCGCGAGGAGGTCGTCGGAGCCGCTCGCCAGCGAGACGTCGGAGGCGAGGGCCAGAGCGCGCTCGCGCTCGCGGAGCTCGCGACGGGAGAGGGGTGGAGTCGATTCGCCGGGGGTCGATGCAGGGGCAGCGGGGGCGGGCGAATCGGGGCTCACGAAATCGATGTCTTCCGTCGGGGGCAGGGGACGAGCGGGCCTCCAGGGAGAGGCACCGCTCGGCTCCGTGAGCGCAGCCTGTGCGAACATCACGAATTCATAAAGGATAACCACGGCCGGCGGGATCCGGCCAGAGGCCGCCGCGCACAGGCGCGATCGGGGCACGACGCGCGGCGAGCCCCGGCGGGATCCTGCGCCGGTCCGCCTCTCGGCGCACGGAATCCGTGTCGGCTCCGCCTGGGAGAGCGGTTACACCTCGTCCGCGCGCAGGCGGCGCAGCAGATCCTCCAGCTCGGCGAAGAGAGGATCCGGTGCCGCGATGAGCAGCCCGGAGCCGAAGGATGCACCGTCGAGTCCCGCGACCCGCGCACCCGCCTCCTCGGCGATGAGGGCGCCCGCAGCGAGGTCCCACGGGTTCAAGCCCCGCTCGTAGTACGCGTTCAGCTGCCCGGTGGCCACCGAGCACAGGTCGAGCGCCGCCGAGCCGATGCGGCGGATGTCGCGGACCGAGCCCAGGAGCTCCTGCACCACGGCGCCCTGACGCATCCGGCGGCCCGCGTCGTAGCCGAAGCCGGTGCCGACCAGCGCGAGCGAGAGGGAGGAGGGAGCCGAGACCTGCAGCGCGACTCCGTCCCGCTCGGCTCCCCCGCCTCGGCTGGCCGTGGTCACCTCGCCCGTCGCTCCGTTCACGACCGCGCCGGCGAGCGCGGTCCAGGTCGCGGGATCCGGCTCCCCCTCCACCACAGCGATGCTGACCGCGTAGGAGGGGATGCCGTAGAGGTAGTTGACGGTCCCGTCGATCGGATCGACGACCCAGGTCAGCCCGCTCGTGCCGCCCCCCGACCCCGACTCCTCGCCGAGGAAGCCGTCGTCCGGACGCGCCTCGGCCAGGCGCCTGCGGATCAGCTCCTCGACCTCCCGGTCCGCGGCCGTCACCACGTCCTCCGGGGACGACTTCGACGCGGCGATCTCGACACCGTCCTGCCGCCGCTGGCGGGCGAGGTGCGCCGCCTCGACGGCGATCGAGCGGGCGATGGCGAGGAGGGGGGCGTTGTCGCTCATGGCCCCAGCCTAGGGATCGGGCCCATCATGGGGGGATGAGCACCCCTATCGCCCTCACGGGAGCCACCGGAGCCGTGGGCGGTCGCGTCGCGCGCGAGCTCGCCGACGCCGGTCACGCCCTCCGCCTGCTGGTCCGCGACCCGTCCCGCGCGCCCGAGCTCCCCGGGGCCGAGGTGGTGCGCTCCTCCTTCGCCGACGCGGGCGACTCGCTCGAGGGCGTGCGCCTCCTCCTGATGGTCTCCGCCTCCGAGAACGAGGAGCGCCGCGCCGAGCACCTCGCGTTCGTCGGTGCAGCCGCCGCCGCGGGTGTCGAGCACGTCGTCTACACCTCCTTCGCCGGAGCCGCACCCGACGCGGTCTTCACCCTCGCCCGAGACCACGCGGCCACCGAGGACGCGATCCGCCGCTCGGGCATGGGCTGGACGTTCCTCCGCGACAACCTCTACCTCGACTTCCTGCCCGCGATGCTCGGCGACGACGGCGCGATCCGCGGACCCGCGGGATCGGGCCGTGCCGCCGTCGTCGCGCGCGAGGACGTGGCCCGCGCCGCCGCCGCGGTCCTCCGCTCCCCCTCCGAGCACCGCGGAGCCGCCTACGAGCTGACCGGGCCCGAGGCCCTCACCCTCGACGAGGTCGCGGCGACCCTGACGGCGGCGGGCCGCCCCGCCGTGTACGTCGACGAGACCCTCGAGGAGGCGTACGCGTCACGCCGCCGCTGGAACGCACCGGACTGGCAGCTGGACGCCTGGGTCAGCACCTACTCCGCGATCGCCGCCGGACAGCTGGAGCACGTCTCGTCCGACGTCGAGCGGCTGACCGGACGGCCGCCGCTCTCCCTCGCAGGGTTCCTGGAGCAGGAGGCGCGGGGCTGAGGCGACGGCGCGGGCCGGGCCGACAGCGCGGGCCGGGCGACCGCGGAGGCCGGGCCGACGGCGTGCGGGGTGCGACGGGACGAAGACGCCGGGCCCGGCGATCCGCCGGACCGGTGCTCCCCCGGAAAGGCACTCCGCCGAAAGGGCGATCCCCCGACATGCGGAACGCCCCGCGCATCTCGTGATGCCGGGGCGTCTGCTGGATGTTCCTGCTCGGTGGCGAGTGAGGGATTCGAACCCCCGAAGGCTACGCCGTCTGATTTACAGTCAGATCCCTTTGGCCGCTAGGGTAACTCGCCGTGGCGCACCCGACCGCGTGTTCACAACCGGAGGCGCTCAGCAAGGATACCCACGCGACCGGCGGATCGGAAATCGGTGCCGCGCGGCCTCAGTCCGCCTCCGCCGCGTAGCGGGACGCCGCCTCCGCGACCTTCCCCGCGTAGCTCCCGGCCGGGTTGTAGGCCGCGATCGCCGCCCGCCATCCCGACTCCGTCGAGAGGTCGCCGCCGGCGTCGCAGAGGTACCGGGCGGCGGTCACCGCCTGCTGGTCCACGTTCTGCGGATCCCATCCGCTCGACGCCCACGCCATCCACGTCGCGGGGATGATCTGCAGCGGACCCATCGCCCGGTCGACCTCGGCGTCGCCGTCCAAAGCCCCGCCGTCGTTGTCGGGGACCCGGTCGAAGCGCGTTCCGTCCAGGCGCGGACCGTAGATCGGCTCCGTCGGCCGCCCGTCCTCGCCCAGCTCGCCGCCGTCGATCGTGCCGTGCCTGCTCTCGACGTAGCCGATGCCGGCCAGGGTCGCCCAGTCCAACCGGCAGTCGGGGTCGACCGACGCCGTGAGGAGGGCCGTGCCCGCGTAGGCGGTGAGCGCACGCAGCGGGATGCCGCTCCCCTCGGACGCCGAGCCCAGCCACGCCTCGTCGGCGAGCAGTCGCACCGGCGTCGCCGCGGCCTGCTCGGGATCCTCCAGCACGACGGGGTCGGCCGCGACGGGAGCGGTCGCCGCGGGAGGGACGGTGGACAGGCCCTCCTCGACCGTCAGCGCGGGCGGCCGCTGGCCGCAGCCGGCCAGGAGGAGGCCGGCGAGCGGGACGAGGACGAGAACGGGGAGGCGGCGCACCCCTCAGAGGTACCAGCCGCGCCTGGGGCCGGGCTCCGCCACGCCTGAAAGCTAAACTCGGAGCCATGGCAGATTCAACGTTCGACGTCGTCAGCAAGATCGACAAGATGGAGGCGGACAACGCCCTGAACCAGGCCCACAAGGAGGTCGAGCAGCGCTACGACTTCAAGAACGTCGGCGCCTCGATCGCCTGGAGCGGCGAGAAGATCCTGATCAAGGCCAACACCGAGGAGCGGGCGAACGCCATCCTCGACGTCTTCCAGTCGAAGCTGATCAAGCGCGGCATCAGCCTCAAGAGCCTCGACGCGGGCGAGCCCTTCGCGTCCGGCAAGGAGTACCGGATCGAGGCCACCCTCAAGGAGGGCATCGACCAGGAGCACGCGAAGAAGATCAACAAGCTCATCCGCGACGAGGCGCCGAAGTCGGTCAAGTCGCAGATCCAGGGCGACGAGCTCCGCGTCTCCTCGAAGAGCCGCGACGACCTCCAGGCGACCATGGCGCTCCTGCGCGGAGCCGACCTCGAGCTCGACCTCCAGTTCGTCAACTTCCGCTGAGGAATGACGCACACGGGAGCACGCGCGTGACCGCCGGCATCGACGAGCCCGACCGGCGGGGCCGCACCGGACTCGACCGGGAGGGCCTCGACCTCGTCGGGAACCCCGACGTCGTCGTGAAGGAGGTCACCCTTCTCTCGAGCGACTGGTACGTCCTCCGCACCACCCGCTTCGACTACCGGCACCGCGACGGCAGCTGGACGAGCGAGCAGCGCGAGACGTACGACCGGGGGAACGGCGCGGCGGTCCTGCTCTACGACGCCGACACGCGCACCGTCGTCCTGATCCGGCAGTTCCGCTACCCCGCGTACGTGAACGGCGACCTCGACGGGATGCTCCTCGAAGTGCCCGCCGGTCTCCTGGACGAGGACGGGCCCGAGGAGGGCGCCCGCCGCGAGGCGTCCGAGGAGACCGGACTCGAGGTCGGCCGACTCGAGCACGTGTTCGACGCGTTCATGAGCCCCGGCTCGGTCACCGAGAAGCTGCACTTCTACGCCGGGCGCTACCGCGCGGGCACCCGCAGCGGAGCATTCGCGGGACTCGCCGACGAGGGCGAGGACATCGAGGTCCTCGAGCTCTCGTTCGACGAGGCGCTGACCCAGATCGGCGTGCAGATCGTCGACGCGAAGACGATCATGCTCCTGCAGTGGGCGGCCCTGTCCGGCCCGTTCTCGCGCTGACGCGCGAGCGTCGCGGCTGCGGACGCGTCAGCGCGCGTACTCGGCGAGGGCGCGTCCGGTCAGCGTGTCCGCCGCCGCGAGCCCGACCGGAGTCCCCTCGAAGACGATCGTCCCTCCGTCGTGCCCGGCTCCGGGCCCCACGTCGATGATCCAGTCCGCGTGCGCCATCAGGGCGCGGTGGTGCTCGATCACCACGACCGAGTTCCCGGAGTCGACCAGCCGGTCGAGCAGTCCGAGCAGCGTGTCGACGTCCGCGAGGTGCAGGCCCGTGGTCGGCTCGTCGAGCAGGTAGACGGATCCGGACGAGGCCATGTTGATCGCGAGCTTGAGGCGCTGGCGCTCGCCCCCGGACAGCGTGTTCAACGGCTGTCCGAGCGTGAGGTAGCCGAGACCGACGTCGACGAGACGGGCGAGCACCGTGTGCGCCGGTCCGCTCGCGAAGAACTCCGCGGCGTCGACGATCGGCATCGAGAGCACCTCGTGGATGTTCCTCCCGCGGAGGCGGTACTCGAGCACCTCAGCGGTGAACCGCTTGCCGTCGCACTCCTCGCAGACCGACGAGACCGTCGCGGCGGGGCCCAGCTCGGTGAAGATCATCCCGGCCCCCTTGCAGACGGGGCAGGCGCCTGCCGAGTTCGCGCTGAAGAGCGCCGGTCTCACACCGTTCGCCTTCGCGAAGGCCGCCCGGATCGCGTCGAGGACCCCGGTGTAGGTCGCCGGATTGCTGCGCCGCGAGCCGCGGATCGGCGACTGGTCGGCCACCACCACGCCGGGCCGACCCGTGAGCGAGCCGTGCAGGAGCGACGACTTCCCCGACCCTGCGACCCCGGTGACGACGGTCAGCACGCCCAGCGGGACGTCCACGTCGACGCCGCGGAGGTTGTGCGTGGAGGCCCCGCGGATCTCCACCGCCCCGGTCGGACGGCGCACGGCCTCCTTCAGCGGGACGCGGTGACCGAGATGACGGCCCGTCAGGGTGTCGGACGTGCGCAGCTGCGCCACCGTCCCCTCGAACCGCAGCTCGCCGCCGTGCGCACCGGCCCTCGGACCGAGGTCGACCACGTGATCGGCGATCTCGATGATCTCCGGCTTGTGCTCGACCACCAGGACGGTGTTGCCCTTGTCCCGCAGGCGGCGCAGCAGCTCGATCATCCGCGAGACGTCGTGCGGATGCAGACCCGCCGTCGGCTCGTCGAAGACGTACGTGACGTCCGTGAGGCTGGACCCCAGATGCCGCACCATCTTGACCCGCTGCGCCTCACCGCCCGAGAGGGTGCCCGACTCCCGATCGAGCGACAGGTAGCCCAGCCCGACCTGGACGAGGGCGTCGAGCGTCCCGAGGAGGGTCTCGACGATCGGAGCGACGGACGGCGCCTGCAGCCCGCGGAGCCACGCGGCGAGGTCGGTCGCCTGCAGCGCGGCGCACTCGGCGATGTTCCGGCCCCCGATGCGCGACTCCAGCGCCGCCCGGGTGAGCCGGCCGCCTCCGCACTCGGGACAGGCGGCGAAGGTGGCCACCCGCTCGGCGAAGGCGCGGATGTGCGGCTGCGCCGCCTCCTTCGCCAGGTAGAGGCGGGTGACCTTCACCAGGAGGCCCTCGTAGGTCATCGTCATCCCGGCGATGGCCATCTTCGTGGCCGGACGGTGGAGGAACGCGTCCATCTGCTCGGGCGTGAAGTCGGCGATCGGCACATCGGCCGGATAGAGGCCCGACTCGGCGAGGCCCTTCCAGTACCAGCCGCCGACGACGAAGTTGGGGATCGCGTCGAGAGCGCCGCCCTCGAGCGACTTCGAGCGGTCGATCAGCGCGTCGAGGTCGATGCTCGACACCCGGCCCGTCCCCTCGCACCGCGGGCACATCCCCTCCGGCAGGTTGAAGGAGAACGCACCGCTCGTGCCCGCGTGCGGATCGCCGATCCGGCTGAAGAGGATCCGCAGCATCGTGTACGCGTCGGTCGCCGTGCCGACCGTGGACCGGCCGTTCGACCCCATCCGCTCCTGGTCGACGACGATCGTGGCCGACAGTCCGTCGAGCGACTCCACGTCCGGGCGGGCCGGCGACCCCATGAACTGCTGCACGAAGGCGGAGTAGGTCTCGTTGATGAGGCGCTGGGACTCGGCCGCGATGGTGCCGAAGACGAGCGACGACTTGCCGGAGCCCGAGACCCCGGTGAACACGGTGATCCTCCGCTTCGGGATGTCGACGTCGATCCCCCGGAGGTTGTTCTGGCGCGCACCGCGCACCCGGATGACGTCGTGGGGCGAGGCCGTGGTCATGCTGTCTCCGTCCAGAGCGGTGCCCGAATCCTAGAGGAGGTGCGCGGCGTCCGCGCCGGAACGACGAACGGCCCCCCGGAGTGCACCGGAGGGCCGTTCGGAGAGCACGCGTCAGAGCGCGACCGGCTCCGCCCGCGAGATCGCGATCATGTCCTCGCGAGGAACGACCTTCACGCGCGCACGGCCCTCGGGCTCGCCGAGCGCCATCTCGTGCTCGTCCAGCCGGTGCCAGCCGTCGAGATCCGTGTAGGCGATCTCCCGCTCCTCGAGCAGGGCGACCACGGCCGCCTCCTCGGGGTGCTCGGGCGTCCACCAGGACGCCTGGTCGTTGAGCACGTGCGCGACGGTCTCCATGGCGTCGGACTTGGTGTGCCCGATGAGGCCCACCGGTCCGCGCTTGATCCAGCCGGTCGCGTACACGCCGTGGACCTGCTGGTCCTCGTCGTCCAGGACCTGGCCCTCGCGGTTCGGGATCACGCCGCGCATCTCGTCGAACGGGAGGCCGTCGAGCGGCGAGCCGAAGTAGCCGACCGCGCGGTACACGGCCTGGACCGGGACCTCGCGGATCTCACCCGTGCCGCGCACTCCGCCCTCGCCGTCCGGCTCGGTGCGCTCGTACCGGATCGCGCCGACCCGACCGGATCCGTCGTCCACGAACTCGAGCGGCTTCGCCCAGAAGTGCAGGTGGAGACGACGCGAGGCGCTCCCGACCTCGCGGGTGCGCCACTGGTTGAGCACCCGGTTGATGACCATGACCTGCTTGTTGGTCGCGATGGCGGCCTCCGAAGCGGGATCGAGGTCGAAGTCCTCGTCGGCGACGATCATGTCGACGTCGCGCAGCTCGCCCAGCTCGCGCAGCTCCAGCGGCGTGAACTTCACCTGAGCGGGACCGCGGCGCCCGAAGACGTGCACGTCGGTGACAGGAGACGCCTTCAGCCCCTCGTAGACGTTCGGCGGGACCTCGGTGGGCAGGAGGTCCTCGGCGTGCTTCGCCAGCATCCGCGAGACGTCGAGCGCCACGTTGCCGTTGCCGATGACGGCGACGGAGGACGCCTCCAGCGGCCAGGTGCGCGACACGTCGGGGTGGCCGTCGAACCAGCTGACGAAGTCGGCCGCACCGTAGGAGCCCTGGAGCTCGACACCCGGGACGTCGAGCGGAGCGTCGCGGACGGCGCCGGTCGCGAAGATCACGGCGTGGTAGTGCCGCTTGAGATCCTCGAGCGTGATGTCGGTCCCGAAGTGCACGTTGCCGAAGATGCGGATGTCGCCCCGGTCGAGCACCTCCCGCAGCGCGGTGATGATCCCCTTGATGCGGGGGTGATCGGGCGCGACGCCGTAGCGGACCAGGCCGTAGGGCGCGGGCAGGTGCTCGAACAGATCGATCGAGACGTCGTACTTCTTCTCGGCCTTGATCATGAGGTCGGCGGCGTAGATGCCCGCGGGACCCGCGCCGACGATGGCCAGCCTGAGCTTGGTCATTGCGTTCCTCCTGCCGGGGCGCCGCAGCGCACAACCGGTCTCATTCCTGCGGCGCAGGGCGCGCCGCGACGATCGGGGTCAGCCGTTGCGCTCGACGACGGTGTCGGCGAAGCGCGTCAGCGCCTTGCGGACGGAGCCGTCGGGCAGCGGAGCGAGGGCGGCGACGGCCTCGTCGGCCCACCGGTGGGCCTCGGCGAGGGTCTGCGCGGTGACGTCGTGATCGCGCAGTTGAGCGATGGCGTCCGAGATGTCGGCGCTCTGCTCCTCCGTGTGCGCGATGGCGTCGTTCGAGCGGCTCACATAGCTCTCGATGCGGGCGAGGAGAGCCGCGGCCTCCCTATCGGAGGAGGCGCGCTCGCGCAGGCGCAGGATCGGCAGCGTCGACACGCCGGCGCGGATGTCCGTGCCGGGGTTCTTGCCGGTCTCCTCCGGCTGGGGAGAGAGGTCGATGACGTCGTCGACGATCTGGAAGGCGACGCCGATCTTCTCGCCGAAGACGCGCATGGCCTCCTCGTACTCCTCCGGAGCCTCCGAGAACGCGACTCCCGTGCGGCCCGCCGCGGCGATCAGGGACCCGGTCTTGTCGGCCAGGACGGACAGGTAGTGCTCGACCGGGTCCTCGCCGTCGGTCGGGCCGACCGTCTCGTGCAGCTGCCCGAGGACGAGACGCTCGAACGTGTCGGCCTGGAGCCGGATCGCCTTGTCGCCGAGCTCGACCATCAGCTGGTTCGCGCGGGCGAAGAGCAGATCGCCCGTCAGGATGGCCACGTTGTTGCCCCACACGGTCTGCGCCGAGGGGACGCCGCGGCGCTTCTCCGCCTCGTCCATGACGTCGTCGTGGTAGAGCGATGCGAGATGCGTGATCTCGATCGCCTGCGCACCGAGCAGGACCTGCGGCGTGTTGCCGCGGCCCAGCGACGCGGCCAGGAGGGTGAGCATCGGGCGCACGCGCTTGCCGCCCGCCTCGAGGAGGTACCGGGTGGAGACGTCGGCCACAGCGTCCGCGAAGGACAGCTGCCGGACGAGACCCTCCTCGACCTGCTCCAGACCCGCGTCGATCGTGCGGGCGAGAGCCCGGTCCGACGAGGAGGAGAAGATGCGCTCGGAGAGGCCGAGCTGCGCCGTCAGAGACGGGCTGCGACGGGCGACGGGCGCAGTGGCGTTCACAGGGAAACCCTAACGTCTCGGCCTGTGCGGACCCCGGTCGTCATCGGGTCGCCGCGATCGGCTTGACGCCGCGGTGCAGCGCCACGATGCCCGCGGTCAGATCGCGGTAGGCCACGCGCTCGAAGCCCGCCGCGCGGAGCCAGGCGGCGACGACGCTCTGCTCCGGCCAGGCCCGGATGGAATCGCCGAGATAGTCGTACGCGGGATTGTTCGACGACGCGAGGCGCACGACGGCGGGCATGACCGTCGACAGGTAGAAGTCGTACGCGGCGGCCAGCGGAGCGATCGGCGGAGTCGAGAACTCGCAGATCACGACCCGGCCGCCGGGCTTCAGCACACGCAGGAACTCGGCGAGCGCCGTCCTCGGCTCGGCCACGTTGCGCAGACCGAACGAGATGGTCACGGCGTCGAACGACTCGTCCTCGAACGGGAGGTCCATCGCGTCGGCCTGGACGAACTCGATCCGGTCGTTGCCCGCCTGACGGCGGCGGCCGACGGCGATCATCCCCGGGGAGAAGTCGGCTGCGACGACCTGGGCGCCCGACCGCGCCAGCGACGCGCTCGACGTGCCGGTGCCGGCCGCGATGTCGAGGATGCGCTCACCGGGAGCAGGGTTGACGGCGCGAGTCGTCGCGATCCGCCAGAGCCGATCGTTCCCCACCGAGAGGAGACCGTTCACCAGGTCGTAGGCGGGAGCCACGGTGTCGAACATCGAGGCGACCTCGTCGGGCCGTTTGGTGAGGTCTGCCTTCGTCACGATCCGCAAGTCTACGGCGAGACGAGGGACGGCGGCTGTGCATCCGCCGTCCCGCGCCCGGTCGGCGCGCTCCCCCCTGGGGAAGCGCCGGGACCGCCCCGCTCCGCCTCGCGCGGCGGCCCCGGACCGGATCACGGTAGCAACGGAGCCCTGCGCCCCGAGCCCCGCGGCATGGGACGTCCCATCCTCTGGCGCGGGCGTACCCTGCTGAGGTGACGCTCATCGGCGCTGGAACCCCCCTGCTGCGTGCGGAGACGACTCCACTGGACTCTCCGCCGTCGCTCCTCTCCCACTCCGACCCGAGGCGGCCCCTCCTCTGGCAGCGCGACGGCGCCGGGCTCAGCGGACGCGGCGAGGCCCTGCGCCTCGAGTTCTCGGGCCCGGAACGGCTGCGGGATGCCGCGGCGGCCTGGCGTCGGCTCTGCGACGCGGCGACGGTGGAGGACCGGGTCGGACTGCCCGGGACGGGGCTGGTCGCGTTCGGGACCTTCGCTTTCTCGAGCCGATCCGAGGCGACGAGCGTGCTGATCGTGCCGCGCACCGTGATCGGGACGCGCGACGGCCGGTCATGGCTGACGCGGATCACGATCGGCGAGGCGGAGAGACCGTATACGCCGAGCGAGGAGCCGCTGGGGGCGGAGTACCACGTGCCGCTCTCGCCCGGTGCGCTGCCGCCGGACGGGTACCGCGCGGCGGTCGCTGCCGCGGTGGAGACGATCCGGGCGGGTGAGCTGTCCAAGGTCGTGATCGCGCGCGATCTGAAGGGACGGCTCCCGCCGGGGGCGGACCTGCGCCGGATGCTGGGTGCGCTCACCGAGCGGTACCCGGACTGCTGGGGCTTCGCCGTGGACGGATTCCTCGGCGCCAGTCCGGAGACGCTGGTCGCGGTCGATCGGGGCGAGATCTCGGCGAGGGTGTTGGCCGGCACGGCCGCACGAGGCGAGGATCCCCTCGCCGACGCGGACGTGGAGGCCGCTCTGCTCGAGAGTCCGAAGGACCGCTCGGAGCACGCTTTCGCTCTCGCCAGTCTGGTCCGGGAACTCGAGCCCCACACACGGGAGCTGACGGCGGGCGCCGCCCCGTTCACGCTCCGCCTGCCGAATCTCTGGCACCTCGCGACGGACGTGCGAGGAATTCTGGGCGACTCCTCCACCGCGCTCGATCTCGTCGATGCTCTTCACCCGACCGCGGCAGTGGCCGGCACTCCGACCGCCGACGCCCTTGCGCTCATCGAGCACCTGGAGCCCTTCGACCGCGGTCGGTACGCAGGACCCGTCGGCTGGATCGACGGCAACGGCGACGGCGAGTGGGCCGTCGGACTCCGTAGCGCCGAGGTCACGGCCGAGGGCGCGGTCACGGCCTGGGCGGGCGCCGGCATCGTGGCCGACAGCGTTCCCGAGTCCGAGCTCGCCGAGACCCGCATGAAGTTCCGCCCGATCACCGACGCTCTGGCCTGACGCACGTCGGGAATCGTTGAAGCCGTCGGCTACCCGCCGCTTACCCCGCCCGGTCCCCGTCGAGCCGGGGAACCCCCGGCCGTCGTCCTGCGCCCACCGGCGGACGCCCGGGCAGCGCCGGCGGTCTGGTCGTCACCCGGCGGCCGGTCGGTGTGGTCCAGTCCGCTGTGCCGTCCGGATGGAGCAGATACGTCCAGCGGTCGCCGTGGCGCACGTGGTGGTGGGTGACGCACAGGGAGGCGAGGTTGTCGGGAGTCGTCTCTCCCCCGTTCCGCCATTCGACGCTGTGGTCGGTCTCCGTCGAGGACGCCGGCCGGGTGCAGCCCGGGAAGCGGCAGGTCTGGTCGCGGAGGCGGACCAGCAGCCTCATCCTCGGCGGCGGGAGGCGGTGGCGGCGCCCGACGGAGACGACCGCGCCGGTCTCCTCGTCGGTCAGCACAGGAGTGAAGGCGGCGTCGTCGTCGATGAGCGCTCGCACCGCCTCGGCGGGGATCGGCCCGTAGCCGTCGAGCTCGGCGGCCGCCTTGTCGTCACCTGCGGCGGTGCTCGCCGCCACGGTGACTCTCACCTCGGCCCGCAGCCCGGTCGAGGGCGCCGCGGCTCCCTCCGGAGTGGTCCCCGCCACGTCCCCGTGGCAGAGCAGGTCGGCCCACGCGTCGGCGCGGAGCTGCGCCAGCGTCCGCAGATCGCGGTCCCCTTCGGCGCCGTCCCGCAGATCCCTCGCGATGCGGTCGAGCCGGGCGAGCGCTCCGACGGCCTCGGGCGCGGGGACGTGCGCGCACACCGTCGCCATGCCGTCGATCCCGGCTGTCATCCACACCCGGCGGTCCTCACGGGCGCGAGCGTGCCGCTCGGCGAGGGGCTCGTCGTGCAGCTCCTCCCGCACCCGCGCGAGGGCGTGGCGCAGCTGCCCCGGGGTCAGCGTCTCCGCGAGGTCGACGGCCCGGTCGTCGTAGGCCGCGCGCGCCGCTGCCGGGAGGGTCGCCGCGACGGAGCAGACGAGCTGGCCGGCCTCCCAGCGCATCCTGGCGTCGGCGAGCGCGGAGCGGGTCCGCGGCAGCTCCTCCATCAGGAGCGAGGCGTGCAGCAGCTCCCTGGCGGCGGTGCGCTCGGAGACCCCGAGGGCGACGGCGAACTCCGCTCGGATCGACCGTTCGACGAGGTCCGTCGCATCCTTGCTGTCCGTCGAGGAGCCTCGGGCGAACGCGTCGGGACAGGTCAGCGCCGCGCGGTGTCCCGCGTGCAGCGCCTCCGCCGCGGTCAGGAGCACCGGGGAGGCGCTCCTCGCGAGCGCCGCCGCCCGGTCGCCGAGGGCGAGGACCTCTCCTCGCACCGTCTCCGCATCAGCCATGCCTCCAGCGAAGCAGCAGCAGACGAGCTGCGGAGCTCGAACGAGGCGTCCCCGGGAGAACAGCGTCCGACGACGACCTGTGGAGGACCGTCCGACCGGACCCGCGCGGACTCAGCGCTCGAGCCGGATCTCCACGATGCCCGGCCCGTCACCCGGCGAGGTCAGCGCCTGCTCCAGCTCGCCGCGCGTCGCCGCACGACGGTGGCCCCACCCGTAGGCGCGCGCGAGAGCCTCCAGATCGGCGTTCTGCGGAGTGAACTGCACGCGGTCGAACGCATCGGGATGCGAGCTCGACGCGACCTCGAGTCCGTCGAAGATCGTGCCGCCCCCGTCGTTCACGACGACGAGCTGCACGCGCGGGCGCCGTTCTCCCGGCGGGAGGAGGAGGCCGCCGGCCTCGTGGAGCAGAGTGAGATCGCCGAGGACCGCGCGGGTGACTCCGCCGGCTCCCTGCTCGGTCGCCTGCGAAGCCACCGCGATCCCGAGAGCCGTCGAGATCGTGCCGTCGATGCCGGCGAGGCCGCGGTTCGCCAGGACGGATATCCGCTTGCCCGGCAGGGTCCCGTCGGCGACGCGGATCAGCCGCGACGCTCCGAACAGCAGCCGGTCGTGCGGCCAGGTGACCTTCCAGACCGCGGCGACGACGAAGTCGCGGGTGAGCGGTGCCCTGATCGCGGCGAGGGCGTTGCGCGCGTAGCCGCGGCGGTCCTCGACCGACATCGACCCGGCGTCGGGGACCTCGTCCAGCTCGTCGGGGTCGACCGTCAGGGCGCGGCTCGCGGACACCCAGGATCCGGCCCAGGCGCGCTCGCCGCGCTCGGGACGCGGCGCCCCCTCGGGGCGGACCACGTCGACGCCTCCGACGCGGCGGGCGCGCCGGCCGGGGTTGTAGAACTGCTCGCGCACGGCGTCCACGACGATCACCTCGACGTCCTCGCGCCGCAGCAGCTCGGGGACCTCGCGGGAGAGCGTCGGGTGTCCGAGCACGATCGCCCGGCGGATGCGTCCGCCGAAGTCGGGCTCGCCGAGCAGGCGACGCCAGGCGACGACGAGCTGCGGTCCGAAGCGGGCGCCGGAGGAGACCTCGGCCAGCAGCGGCCAGTCGCCGGCGCGAGCGATCTCCTCGGCCGCGGCGCCCGCCTTGTCCCCGGCGATGACGACCGTGAGCGGCTCACCGGGACCGGCGGTCACGACGGCACGCGGGATCCCGGATCGGACAGCGGGCGACGAGACCGGTTCGATCCCCTCCATGTCGGGCAGAGCGGAGGAGAGCGGGTCGCGGAAGGAGAGGTTCAGGTGGACCGGCCCGCGGCGCGCCGCGGTGACGGCACGATCGGCGAGCGCACGCGCGTCCTCGGGCCGGGAGGCGTCGTCCGGAGCAGCGACGTCCTCGAACAGCCGCACGGCACGCCCGTACAGCTCGCGCTGCTCGGCCGTCTGGTTCGAGCGGATGCCGCGCAGCTCGTCGGGCCGGTCGGCGGTCAGCACGATCATCGGCACGTCCGAGGCGTCCGCCTCGAGCACGGCCGGGTGCAGGTTCGCGGTCGCCGTGCCGGAGGTCGTGATCACGAGCGCCGGCATCCCGGATTCGAGGGCCAGGCCCAGCGCCAGGAACCCCGCGGAGCGCTCGTCGATCCGCACGTGCAGCCGGACGTCGCCGCGGGTCTCGAGCTCGGCCGCCACCAGGGCGAGCGCCTGCGAGCGGGAGCCCGGAGCGACGACGACGTCGCGGACGCCGAGCGCGACGAAGCGGGTGAGGAGGTCGACCGCGAATCGGGTGGAGGGGGCGACCGGCCGGTGCTCAGGCATCCCGGCGGCCGGGGCCGTCGGCCTCGCCCTGCTCGTCCATCTCGGCGAGGTCGCGCTCGAGCTGGGCGATGCGCTCTGCCTGCAGGCGCTCCTCCTCGGGGTCGCGCTCGGTGCGGAGGGTGCCGAGGAAGTCGGGGTCGTCGTCCGGAGCGGTGTAGCGGCGGCCGGCGGCGCGCTGCTTGCGGGGACGGCCGATCCAGAACCACAGTCCCGCACCGATGACCGGGAGGATCAGCACCACCAGGATCCAGGACCACTTCGGGATCGCCCGCACGGCGTGACGGTTGCTCATCGCGACGTCGATCACGGTGTAGACCGTGAAGACGGCGAGGGCCACGAGCAGGCCGATGACGAGGCGGATCATGGACACGAGTCTACGTCCGGCACCCCCGTCGGGGAGGGTCCGCACGGACGCTGGACAGGAGGCTCCCACGGTGCTCACGGAAGCGCGTGCAGGGGCCGACGTACACTGTCCCGGTGAAACTGAGCCGCGCGGTCGTCGTCTACTCGCTCCTGCGCCTGGCGATGTTCGCCGGCGTCTTCGTGCTGGTGTACCTGCCGGCGCGCACCTTCGTCGACTCGGAGCTGACGGCAGCGGTCACCGCGGGCTTCGTCGCCGCGATCGCGAGCCTGTCCCTCTCCTACATCCTGCTGAGGAAGCCCCGCGAGCGCATAGCGGAGGCGATCTACGAGCGCCGCAAGGACGTCCCGCGCGCCCCGACCGACGACGACGTCGAGGACGCCGCGGTCGACGCGACCCGCGACGACCGCTGAGCCGGGCGCTCCCGCCGGCGAGGCCTCCCCTCTGACGCGCTGACCCCGCTCGCACCAGGCCCGGCCCGCAACAGCCGATCTCACCCGAATCCGGCCCACCCGAGCCCGCCTCGTGCGAGCCGCCGCTCTAGAACGCCAGCGCCGCCCCGAGGATGACCGCGTAGGCGAGCCCGCCCAGGCTGGTCAACTGCAGCGCCAGGATGAGCTCCTTCGCCGTCTTCGCCGTCAGGGTGATCAGGATGGCCGGCAGGATCATCAGAAGCACGAAGAGCGTCAGCCATGCCAGCGGGTAGAACAGCGCGAGGATCACCGCGATGCCGAACGGGATCAGCACGAAGCCCGTGTAGATCGCGCGGGACACGGCCGGTCCCGCGAGGACCGCGAGGGTCCGCTTGCCCGAGAGGCGGTCGGTCGGGATGTCGCGGATGTTGTTGACCATGAGCACGGCGCAGGCGAACAGGCCCGCCGCCACGGCGCCGAGCCACGACTCCTGGTTGGTGCGGCCGATCTGCACGAACGTGGAGCCGACGGTGGCGACCAGGCCGAAGAACACGAAGACGAAGAGCTCGCCGAGCCCGAGGTAGCCGTAGGGGCGGCGTCCGCCCGTGTAGAACCAGCCGGCCGCGATCGCCGCCGCGCCGACGATCAGGAACCACCACTGCCCCGAGAGGGCGGTGAGCACGAGGCCGGCGACGGCCGCGATCCCGAAGAAGACCAGGGCGACGGTGAGCACCTGGCGGGGCTTCGCCGCTCCGGAGCCGGTCAGCCGCGAGGGTCCGACGCGGTTGGCGTCGGTGCCGCGCACGCCGTCGGAGTAGTCGTTGGCGTAGTTGACGGCGATCTGCAGGGCGAGCGAGACGGCCAGGCAGAGCAGGGCGCGCACCCAGTGCCAGCCCTCGTCGACGACCTGGGTCGCTCCGGTGCCGATGAGCACAGGGGCGACGGCCAGCGGGAGGGTGCGGAGGCGGGCGCCGGCGATCCACTCGCGGGGACCGGCGGGCTTCACGACGACCGCTCGCGGGCTGCCCCCGGGGCGGCCGCTGGAGGACTTCTTCTTGCGACTCGTACTCGACACGGAGGGAATCCTACCCACCGGCCCGTCGACGCTCGGAGCCGGTCAGGCCTGCTCGGCGAGCACCTCGAGGGCGCGGCGGTCGGGCTTCCCGGAGGCGAGGAGGGGGATGCGGCCGACCGGCAGCACGGCCGCGGGAGCGGCGGCGCGCCCGAGGCGGTCGGCGATCAGGGCGCGCAGGTCGGTGAGCGCGGGAGCCTCCTCCGCCGTCACGACGACCGGGACCTCGCCCCACTGCTCGTCCGCCCGCCGCACGACGACCGCGTCGGGGACGGTCCCCTCGCGCAGCACGGCCTCGACAGCGTCGAGCGACACCTTCTCCCCGCCCGACACGATCACGCGGTCGAGCCGACCGGTCACCCGGAGGCGCCCGTCGACGATCGACCCCGCGTCGCCCGTGCGGTACCAGCGCTCCCCGTCGAGCTCGAGGAAGGCGGAGGCGCTGCGCTCGTGGTCGATCGCGCCGTCGGCGTCGAGGTAGCCCTCCGCGAGGGTCGGGCCGCCGAGCAGCACCTGCCCGTCCTCGACGCGCATCCGCACGTCGTGGAGCGGGACGCCGTCGTAGACGCAGCCGCCGGACGTCTCGCTCGATCCGTAGGTCAGGCGGATGCGCGCACCGAGGGCGGCGGCGCGGTCCCGCAACGGCTGCGGCGTCGCCTGGCCGCCGATCAGGAGCGCGTCGAACGAGCGGAGCGCCTCGGCCGCGGCCGGATCGCGCTCGGCGAGGTCCAGCAGCCGCGCGAGCTGCACGGGGACCAGCGAGGAGTACCGCCGCTCCCCCGCCGGCATCGTCCGAGCGAGAGCGAGGAAGGCCGCCGCGTCGAAGCCGCCGGCCGGGAGGACGACCGGGTCGGCCTCCGCGGTCAGCGAGCGGACGAGCACCTGCAGTCCCGCGACGTAGTGCGTCGGCAGGCAGAGCAGCCAGCGTCCCGGCCCGCCGAGCTCGGCGAGGGTCGTGGAGGCGCTGGTGAGCAGGGCCGCTGTCGAGAGCGCGACCCGCTTGGGCGGCCCCGACGAGCCCGAGGTCTCGACGACGGCGGCGACGCGCTGCGGCACGACGGCATCCTCGGAGGCGGTCGCAGCGCCGGGGGCGGAGACGCGGATCGCCGGGCCGCTGCCGTCCAGGGCCGCGCGAAGAGCGAGGAGGACGGCCTCGACCGTCGCGTCGACACCGGCGAGCGGGCGGGTCACCTGCGTGCCCTCCGGCTCAGAACTGCCACGGGAACGGCGACCAGTCGGGCTCGCGCTTCTCGAGGAAGGAGTCGCGTCCCTCGACGGCCTCGTCGGTGCCGTAGGCGAGGCGCGTGGTCTCGCCCGCGAAGAGCTGCTGGCCCACGAGGCCGTCGTCCACGGCGTTGAACGCGTACTTCAGCATCCGGATGGCCGTGGGCGACTTGGTGAGGATCGTCTCGGCCCACTCCACCGCGGTCGTCTCGAGCTCGGCGTGCGGGACGACCGCGTTCACGGCGCCCATCTCGTAGGCGCGCTGCGCGGAGTACTCCCGCGCGAGGAAGAACACCTCGCGCGCGGCCTTCTGCCCGATCTGGCGGGCGAAGTATGCGGAGCCGTAGCCCGCGTCGAAGGAGCCGACGTCGGCGTCCGTCTGCTTGAAGCGCCCGTGCTCGGCGGAGGCGAGGGTGAGGTCGCAGACCACGTGGAGCGAGTGCCCGCCTCCTGCGGCCCAGCCGGGGACGGCCGCGATGACGACCTTCGGCATGAAGCGGATGAGGCGCTGCACCTCGAGGATGTGCAGGCGGCCGTTCCGCGCGGAGTCGATGCCCTCGGCGGTCTCGCCGTCGGAGTACCGGTAGCCGTCGCGGCCGCGGATCCGCTGGTCTCCTCCCGAGCAGAACGCCCAGCCTCCGTCGCGCGGGCTCGGGCCGTTGCCGGTGAGGATGACGACGCCGATGCGCGGGTTCGTCCGGGCGTCCTCGAGGGCGCGGAACAGCTCGTCGACTGTGCGCGGCCGGAACGCGTTGCGGACCTCGGGCCGGTCGAACGCGACCCGCGCGATGCGGCCGGAGCGGTCGTGGTGGTAGGTGATGTCCTCGAGTGCGTCGAAGCCGTCGACGGCCGCCCAGCGGTGGGCGTCGAACAGTTCGGAGACCTGCGTGCTCATGCCACGACCCTACTGATCCGGACTGCACGGCGACTCGACACCGCCCGGGCGGACGGAAGGGGACCCCGCTGACGCGGAGTCCCCTTCCGGTGCTCGCCCCTACTTGGCGGCGGAGGTGGTGCGGTTCTCGGCCGACACCATCCAGGCGTACTGCTCGAGGCTCTGGATGATCGCGTGGAGGAGATCCGCGCTGGTCGGGTCCTCCTCGTCCACCTGGTCGTGGACCTCGCGCATGGTGGCGGCGGTGTTCTCGAGGCGGATCGTGACCAGGTCGACGGTCTCGGCCGTGTCGATCTCGCCGTGCGGGTACTCGGGGAGGGTGGTGGTCGCGGCGACGGTGTCGCTGCGGCCGTCCGGGATCCCGTGGAGGGCGCGCATGCGCTCGGCGATGTCGTCGCTGAACTCGCGCGCGGCCTCGATGATCTCGTCGAGCTGCAGGTGGAGGTCCCGGAAGTTCTTGCCGACGACGTTCCAGTGGGCCTGCTTGCCCTGGACGTGGAGCTCGATCAGGTCGACGAGGACGATCTGGAGGCTGTCGAGCAGCTCCTTGGAGGCCTTGAAGCCCTTCTCGGCGTTCTGACGGCGGCTGGTCTTGGCACCGGAGCCCGCGGGGGCTTCGACGTGGCGTTCGAGGGTGGTGGTCATGGACCGTTCCTTTCTCTTGCAGTGCCGGGTGCGGTGTCCCGCCCCGAGTCTGGCTTCTTCGGCTGGACGGCGCCCGCACGCGCGGGGTGCGCGCGCTGGGCGGGGCCCGTGGTTGCGGGGATCAGATCGTGGCGACGGATCCGGAGTCGACGCGGTAGTTCGAGCCGTTCACGAACGAGGCGCGGTCGGAGCAGAGGAAGGCGATCACGGCTGCGACCTCCTCGGCCTCGCCCCGGCGCTTCAGCTCCATGTACGGGCGCTCCTCGTCGAGGAAGGACGAGATCGCCTCGTCGACCGAGGTGCCCCTCTGCTCGGCGCGCTTGGACATCATCGCGTCGGTCATCGGAGTGCGGATGAACGCGGGCGAGACCGTGTTCACGAGCAGGCCCTCCTGCGCGTAGGAGCGCGAGAGGCCCTTGGCGAAGGCGAGGACGCCCGCCTTCGCGGCGCAGTAGGGCAGTTCGTCGTCGTAGGGCTGCACGGCGTCCTCGGAGGCGGTGAGCACGAGCCGGCCCCAGCCTCCGGTGCGGAGGTCGGGGAGGAACTCGCGCACGAGCCGCACAGGCCCGAGCAGGTCGACCTCGAGCGTGCTGGTCCAGCCCTCGTCGTCGATCTCGTGGAACAGGCCCTGCGCCCCCGTGACTCCGGCGCACTGCACGAGGATGTCGATCGCGCCGACCGCTCCGGCCACGCGGCGGTGCAGCTCGGCGAGCTGCTCCGTGCTGGTGACGTCGGCGGCGAAGGCGTGCAGGCGGCCCTCCGGAGCGTCGAGCCCGGCCGCGGCCCGGTCCAGCTCCGCCTGGTCCTTGTCGGTGATCACGACGGTCGCGCCCTCGGCGAGGAGGAGCTGCGCCGTGGCCAGGCCGATGCCGGAGTCGCCTCCGGTGACGAGGGCGGTGCGGCCGGTGATTCCGAGATCCATGCTGAGGTGCTCCTTGTGGGTGCGGTGCGAGGGGGTGGTACCGGTCTACGCCCCTCGGAGCCGGCCCTCAACGGGTTGCGCGGACGCCGTCGGCGGGGTTACGCGCGGCCGACCTTCTCCGGCGCCAGCTCCTCGATGGTGATGGCCGCGTTGATCAGCGCGAGGTGGCTGAGCCCCTGCGGCAGGTTGCCCCAGAAGGCCAGGTCGTCGACCGCGATCATCTCGGACATGATCCCGACGTCGTTCGGGACCGTGGCGACGAGCTCGTCCATCAGGGCGACCGACTCGTCGTGCCGACCGACGCAGGCCAGGGCGGAGGCGAGCCAGAACGAGCAGGCCACGAACGGGTGCTCCTCGCCCTCCATGCCGGAGTAGCGGAACAGCAGCGCGCCGCGGCCGAGCTCCTTCACCAGGGCGTCGATGGTGGAGATCATCCGCTCACCGCGCTCGTAGCCGCTGGGCGCGTGCAGGAGCACCGAGGCGTCCAGCTCCTCGCTGCCCGGGTACATCACGTAGGAGCCGAGCTCCTCGGACCAGCAGTGCTCCTCGATCCACTCGCGGATGCGGTCGCGCTCGAAGCGCCAGCGGTCGGGGCTGCCCGCGACCTGGCCGAGCTCCGCCAGGTGCACGGCCGCGTCGAGCGCCTGCCAGCAGCCCATCTTCGAGGAGGTGTAGTGCTGCTCCTCCTCCAGCTCCCACATGCCCGCATCGCGGTTCCGCCACAGGTCGCAGGTGGTGTCGGCGACGCGGGCGAGGAGCCGACCGGTCTGGATGTCGAGGACGTTGCCCTCGTCGACGTAGATGCGGCAGATGTCGAAGAGGTCGCCGAAGACGCCCAGCTGCAGCTGGCTCTGCGCTGCGTTGCCGGCGACGACCGGGCCGATGCCGGCGTAGCCCGGGACGTCGAACTCCTCCAGGACGGTCGGCATGGAGCCGTCGAGTCCGTAGAAGATGTGCAGATCCGGTCCGTGCTCCTTGATCGTGCGGAGGAGCCAGGACAGCGCGGCGTGCGTCTCCTCGCGCAGGCCGAAGCGCACCAGCGCGTGCATCGTGTACGCGGCGTCGCGCACCCAGGCGAAGCGGTAGTCCCAGTTCTTGCCGCCGTTGGGCGACTCCGGGAGCGACGTGGTCGCGGCCGCGGCGATGGCTCCTGTGGGCGAGTAGATCAGCAGCTTGAGCGCGAGGGCGCTGCGCTGGACGGCCTCGGACCACGGGCCGTCGTAGGAGAACTCCTCCGACCAGTCCTGCCAGCTGCGGATGGTGCGGTCGATGCCGCGGTCGACGTTCTTCGCGACCGGGAAGTGCAGCGGCTCGTCGTGCGTGGCCGACACGACCAGGACGTGCCGCACGGCGTCCTTCCCCGCGGTCACGACGAAGGAGCCCGTCAGCTCGTCGCCGGCGCCGGAGGGCGCGTCGTCGCCGTCGGGCCCGTGCTCCTGCCCGGTGACGCCGATGGTGATGTCGCCGGCGCGGATGAGCGAGCGGCCGTCGGCGTTCTGGATCCACGGGGAGAACCGGCCGAGTCCCGTTCCGGGACGCACGGCCCACCGCATCCGCACCTCGCCGTCGACACCGTCCACGCGGCGCGCGAGCTCGGCCCACGGGAGGCGGCCCGCGATCCCGGTGACGAGCGCGTCCGTCACGCGGACGGTGCCCGACTCGGTGGTGAAGGTGGTCTCGAGGACGTTCGTGTCGCGGATGTAGGCGCGCGAGACCTCGGCGGGCTCCTCGGGGGCGAGCTCGACGCAGCCGCCGGACTCGGCGTCGATCAGGGCGGCGAAGGCGGGGGTGGAGCCGAGGTCCGGGACGGGCATCCAGTCGACGCTGCCGTCCTTCGCGATCAGGGCGACCGTGCGACCGTCTCCGATCGCGGCGTAGTCGCGCAGGGGCCTGGTCGAGCGGGGTGCAGCCATCCCCTCACCGTAGGGCGCGGGCGGTGCGCCGATTCGGGCTTGCGGGCGGACGGGCTTGCTTGTAGCGCCCGGTCAGGTCGCGGCGACTCCGCCGTACTCCTCGAGGCGGTCGGTGAACTCGCCGCGGTCCTCGTCCTGCAGGACCCCGTTCGCGTACCCGGCGAGGAACGCGCCCTGCGGGTCCGGCGAGAGGCCGACTCCGTCCAGCATGTCGGCGACCAGGCCGGTCGGATCGGCGTCGAGGTCGACGAGGCCCATCTCGATCGCGGGCACGAGGTCGGCGGAGGAGCGCGCGGTGACGATCCAGAGCGCGGCCGACGCCTCCTCGTCCGAGAGGTCGCCGTCGAGCTCGTAGCCCGCCTCCGACCACTCCTCGGGGGTGTCGGCCACCTCGACGTCGTCGAAGCCGAGGGGCGAGAGCGCTGCGGTGAAGCGGTCGACCGCCGCCTGCCTGTCGGCGTCGGTCGAGACGTCGGCGGCGGCGTACTCGGTCGCCGAGATGTAGTCGTACAGAAGGGAGGGACCGCCGTAGGCGTTCTGCGACTGCTCGTAGTACTCGTCGTCGGCCGAGGTCCACTCCTCGGGGACGGCGCCCTCGACGGCCGCGACGGCCTGCTCGGCACTCGCGCGCACGTCCTCCGCGGACGGCTGGCCGAGGATCGTCGCGGCGTCGCCGTCCTGGTAGCCGGGGTAGTCGTAGAGCGGATCGGACGGGTCCCCGCTGCCGAACGGGTCGTCCGTCGGGTCGCCGAACGGCTCGGACGGAGCGCTCGTCGACGCGCTGCCGGCGGCGGAGTCGAGCGCGCCGCCCACTCCGACGGCGACGAGCGTGCCGAGCACGCCGGTGTAGACGACGCCCACGAGGAGGCTCGTGCCCAGCGCGATCCAGGCGCCCCTGCCGAGCGGGCGGCGGGAGGGGACGGAGCCCTGCGTCGGGCCCGGGGCGGGCGCGGGCGGCGGGCTCATCGGCATCTGGCTCATCGCACTCCTCCGGACTCCAACGGCAGCCTCGTCAGTCTGGCACCTCGGCGGGCGCTCGGAGGAGGGACCCCGGGGGCTTGCGCGCGCGTCGCCGACCTCCTGCGCCCGGGTGGCCGCCGCGTCGCCCCGGCCGGTGGACAATGGCCGGATGGACGACGTCGTGCCCGCCTCCCCGCTCCCCTCCCTCGGCGAGATCGACGCGGGACTCCGCGTCGTCGCTCTGCCGCTCCGCACCCGCTTCCGCGGCGTCGACAACCGCGAGATCGCGCTCGTGCGCGGCCCCGAGGGCTGGACCGAGTTCTCGCCCTTCCTCGAGTACGGCGCGGAGGAGTCGGCGGCGTGGCTCCGGGCGGCGATCGACTACGGCTGGAGCGAGCAGCCGGCACCGCTGCGCGACCGCATCCCGGTGAACGCGACCATCCCGGCCGTCGCACCGCACGAGGTCGCCGCCGTGCTCGCGAGCTACCACGGCTGCCGCACGGCGAAGGTGAAGGTCGCCGAGCGCGGCCAGACGCTGGCCGACGACGTGGCCCGGGTCGTCGAGGTCCGCCGCCTGCTCGGTCCGGAGGGCCGGATCCGCGTGGACGCGAACGGCGGCTGGAACCTCGACGAGGCCGAGCACGCCGTCCACGCCCTCGCGGAGTCCGACCTCGAGTACGTCGAGCAGCCGTGCGCGAGCGTCGACGAGCTGGCGGAGCTGCGCTACCGGGTGAAGTACATGGGCATCCCGATCGCCGCCGACGAGAGCGTCCGCAAGGCCGCCGATCCGCTCGCCGTCGCCCGGGCCGGAGCCGCGGACCTGCTGGTCGTGAAGGCCCAGCCGCTCGGCGGGACGCGCCGGGCGCTGGCCCTCGTCGCCGAGGCGGGGCTGCCGGCGGTGGTCTCGAGCGCGATCGACAGCTCGGTCGGACTCGCCATGGGCGCCGCCCTGGCCGCGGCGCTCCCCGAGCTGCCCTTCGACTGCGGACTCGGCACCGCGTCCCTCCTCGCCGCGGACGTCACGGAGCGGCCGCTGCGGCCGGTGGACGGCGGGATCCCCGTCGGCCGCGTGGAGGTCTCGGAGGAGCTCCTCTCCCGTCACGCCGTGTCACCGGAGCGGCTCGCCTGGTGGCGGGCGCGGCTCCGCGACTCCTACGCGCTGCTCTGATCGTCGGCGGCGGGCGCCGCGTCCGAGGAGCGGCAGAATGGGAGCGTCGGCCGCCGGTGCCCGACGCATCCCCCACCCTCGAGCATCGGAGCACCGTGAGCGCATCGACCGTCCCCGTCTTCCTCGACTGCGACACCGGCATCGACGACTCGCTCGCCCTGGCGTACCTCCTCCGCTCGCCCCGGGCCCGCCTCGTCGGGATCAGCACGGTCAGCGGCAACACCGACGCCCGCCGGGCCGCCGTCAACAGCCTCGGCCTGCTCGCGCTGGCCGGCCGCGACGACGTGCCGGTCGCCGTGGGGGCGCACCACTTCCTCGAGGAGGACTACGCCGGCGGATCTCCGCACGTGCACGGCGACGACGGCATCGGCGGGGTCGCGCTGCCCGAGGGCGGCGAGCCGGTCGACGAGGATCCGGCCGACCTCCTCCTCCGTCTCGCTCGTGAGCACGAGGGCGAGCTGCGGCTGGTCGCGATCGGCCCGCTGACGAATCTCGCGCTCGCCCTCCGTGCGCACCCGGAGATCGCGTCCCTCGTCCACTCGGTGACCGTGATGGGCGGAGCCGCGCTGGTCCCCGGCAACGTGACCGCCGTGGCGGAGGCCAACATCTGGCACGACCCTGCGGCCGCCGCCGAGGTCGTCGCGGCCGACTGGGATCTCACGCTCGTGCCCCTGGACGTGACCATGCGGCACCTGCTGACGGAGGAGGATCGCGCCGTCCTGCTCGCGTCGCCCGATCCCCTCGCGCAGGCCATCGGGCAGGCGCTCGACTTCTACTTCGACTTCTACGTCGGCCACTTCGGCGAGCGCACCGCTGCGATGCACGACCCCATGGCCGCCGCGATCGCCGTCGACGCCGTCGCCCTCACCTCCGCCCCGCGCGTCCACGTCACTGTCGACGCCACCCACGGCCCCGGCCGCGGCCAGACCGTCGCCGACCTCCGCGGCATCTACCGCGGCGTCCATCCCTCCGACGCCCGCACCCGCATCGTCCTCGCCCTCGACGCCCCTTTCGCCCCCCACCTCATCGACATCGTCACCGCCGTCTGACCCGTCCGCCGTCGCCCCCGGCATCCACCACCGCCACTCGACAGGCACGGATCCGCCCGCAGCCCGTCCATGCCCCCTGTGCGCGACACGCCCGCTCCGCGCACTACTCGATCAGCAGGCACCGCCCCCTGCGCGTCCATCTGCGGGAACTCGATCGGCCCGCTCCCCGCGTTCGCGCCATGGGATCTCGATACGCGCGCCGCGCGCGCTACCCGATCAGCATGTTCCGTCGACCCCCGTTTCCGCGGGCCTCCCGCGAAGCGCAGCCCACCCGGACCCGACCGCGAAGCGGAGCCCACCCGGACCCGACCGCGAAGCGGAGCCCGGCCAGACCCGACCGCGACGCGGAGGCCCCCCGCGGCGACCGCGAAGCGGAGCCGTCCTCAAAGCGTGTCCTGGTGGGCGGTCGGCGGGGCCTGGTGGGGTCGATCGCAAGGCGGAGGCGTCGGGCGTAGCGGCGCTACGTTCGTCGCCGACAACGCCGCGAGGGGCCCCACCAGGCCCCGCCGACCCGATTACATGCCGGTGTCGAGGCCGGAGTAGGCATGGAGTCCCTTGAAGAACACGTTGACGACGCCGAAGTTGAACATGACGGCGGCGAAGCCGACGATGGCGAGCCAGGCGGAGGGGGTGCCGCGCCAGCCGCGGGTGGCGCGGGCGTGGATGTAGCCGGCGTAGATGGTCCAGATGATGAAGGTCCAGACCTCCTTGGTGTCCCAGCCCCAGTAGCGGCCCCAGGCCTTCTCGGCCCAGACGGCGCCGGCGATGAGCGTGAAGGTCCAGAGGATGAAGCCGAGGATCGTGACGCGGTAGGCGAGGTTCTCGAGGGTGAGGGAGCTGGGCAGGGTGCGCAGGAAGCGGAGGACCGAGCGGGGGCTGTCGCCGGAGGATTCGCGGCGGGCCTGGAGGAGCTGGGTGACCGAGAGCGCGAAGCCGAGGGCGAAGAACGCGGTGCCGAGGATCGCGACGAGCACGTGGATGACCAGCCAGTAGGACTGGAGTGCCGGCGGGAGCGGGACGACGGCGACGTAGTAGTTGACGGTCGCGATGCCGAGGAGCACCAGGACGAGGCCGGTGATGAACGCTCCGAGGAAGCGGAGGTCCCAGCGCAGCTGGACGGCGAGGAAGACGCCGATGATGATGAGCGTCCCGGTCATCGAGAACTCGTACATGTTCGCCCAGGGGACGCGGCCGGCGGCGACGCCGCGGAGGACGGTCGCGCCGAGGTGGAGCACGAAGCCGAGGAGCGTGAGCGAGAACCCGATGCGCATGGTCTTCGAGCGGGCGGGGGCGCGGTAGACCTCGTCCTCGACGCGGCTGCCGATGCGGGAGAGCGTCGCGGTGCGTCCGGAGCCTGCGGCGGCGACGGTGGCCTTGCCGCTGGCCGCGCGGTCGGCGGCGGCCGCGGAGGCGACGCGCTCCGCCTCCTGCACGACCTCGATCGACTCGCCGTCGGCCAGGGAGGCGCGGCGGGCGAGGTCGATCGCGAAGAAGACGAACGCCATGGCGTAGATGCCCATGGCGGAGGAGAGGCACAGCACCGAGTACTGCGAGAGGGTCGCGATCACCTCCTCAGGGTAATCGCTCGCCGCCCCGCCCGCCCCTTCGCGCTTGCACAGACTCGGCCCCTGCCCAGCCGGGCGGCGCCTGTGGAGGGGCCTCCGGCGCGTCCTGGAGCCGGGTCAGTCGAGCGGGGCGTGCCGGTCGGCGATCGTCCGAACGGCGCGCACCAGCTGCGGGTCCTCGCCGCGGGCGAGTCCCGCGTACTCGAGGAGCAGGCCGCCGTCGTCCTGAGCGGTCGCCTTCACCCATACGCGGCGCCGCGGGACGAACAGCGAGGTGAGGAGTCCGGCGAGCACGAGGATCGCGAAGAGCAGCACCCAGCCCTGGGTCGCGTCGTGGTGGATGTCGAACGAGGCGAAGCGCTTGACGCTGTCGGTGCCGATCCGCGTGGGGTCGGCGCCCGTGTTGTCGAAGGTCACGCTGCCGAGCCCGTTCGGGAGCTCGGCCGTGTCGCCGGGCTTGAGGGTGATCGGCGCGACGCCGGTGGTGCCGCCGGTGAGCCGGGTCAGCGAGTCGGTGTTGAGCACGTAGACGGATGTGGGCACTCCCCCGTCGAGGCCGAGGTCGCCCGCGAAGACGTTCAGCGAGAGCACGGGGTACTGCAGGTCGGGGAAGATCGAGGTCGACGCCCCGGAGGCCAGCGTGTCCTGCGTCGGGTAGAAGAAGCCGGTGAGGCCCAGCTGCTCGGAGAGCCCGTCCGGCACCTTCACGACGCCGACGGAGGTCAGGTTCGCGTCCTGCGGGAGGAACGGCACCGAGTCGGTGAAGATCGCCCGGCCCGAGGGGTCGCGGACCGTGATCGTCGGGGCGTAGCCGTTGCCGAGGAGGTAGACGTTCGTGCCGCCGATCGCGAGCGGGTCGTTGACCTTGATCGTGCGGTCCTCGGTGCCCCCGCCGCGCTCGGAGGTCGTGACGTTCGCGGTGAAGTCGACGGGCTGGCCGAGCGCCGACTGGTTCTGCTCCTCGTACTTCACGTCGAGGCTGTCGAGGGTCAGCTGGTACGGGTCGAGCTGGCTGCTGTCGAAGAAGCGGCCGGGGTTGAAGGAGTCGTAGGCCGCGAGGTTGTTCGCGAACCCCTGGGAGCCCTCGACCAGCACGCGCTGCCCGCTGTAGCCGAATCCGCCGCCCACTCCGACGGCGACGAGGATGCCGACCAGGGCGGAGTGGAAGACCAGGTTGCCGGTCTCGCGGAGGTAGCCGCGCTCGGCCGAGACGCTCGACCAGCGGCCGCGCGGGTCGTCGTAGCGCTCGACGCGGTAGCCCGCCCGGCGCAGGACGGAGTGGGCGGAGGCGACGGCCTCCTCCTCCGTCGCGCCCTCGACCTCGCGGACGGTGTAGCCGGCGAGGCGCTGCAGGCGCGCGGGGGTGCGCGGCGGGCGCGACCGCATCGCCTGGAAGTGGTGGCGCGTGCGCGGGACGATGCAGCCGATCAGGGAGATGAACAGCAGCAGGTAGATGCTCGAGAACCAGGCGGAGGTGTAGGTGTCGAACGCCTGCACCCTGTCGAGCAGGGGCGCGAGGTCGGGGTTGTCGACGAAGTACTGGGTCACGCCGTTGGGGTCGGAGGAGCGCTGCGGCACGAGCGATCCGGGGACCGCCGCGATCGCCAGCAGCAGCAGCAGGAACAGCGCCGTGCGCATGCTGGTGAGCTGGCGCCACATCCAGCGGAGCCAGCCGGTGAACCCGAGCGCCGGCTGCGTGACGGTGCCGTCGGAGTCGTAGTGGTCGGCGGGGCGGAAGGAGGCGTCCGTCCTCCGCTGCGCGGCCTCGTCGGGGCGGCGCGTGCTCTCCTCGGGCTCAGATCGCCGGCTGGAAGCCATCGATCACCGCCGAGAGGGATCCGTAGACGAGGGTGTTCCAGATGCCCGTGACCATCAGGACTCCGATCAGGACGAGGGCGGCGCCGCCGAGGATGTTGACCACGCGGATGTGGCGCTTCACGAAGGCGAGCGTGCTGGTCACCCAGCTGAAGCCGAAGGCGACGAGGAGGAAGGGGATGCCGAGTCCGAGGCAGTAGACCAGGGCGAGGAGGGCGCCGCGCCAGGGCGAGCCCACGCCGTAGCTGAGGGCGAGGATCGAGCTCAGCGTCGGGCCGAGGCAGGGCGTCCAGCCGACGCCGAAGACGATGCCGAGCAGCGGCGCTCCGATCAGCCCGGTGGCGGGACGGATCCCGGGTCGGAGCGTGCGCTGGAGGAACGAGAACTGCCCGATGAAGACGAGCCCCATCGCGATCACGACGAGCCCGAGGACGCGGGTGATCAGGTCGGTGTACTGGCGCAGCCAGAAGCCGACCGTGCCCGCCGCCGCCCCGTAGAGGACGAACACCAGCGAGAATCCGAGCACGAAGAGGAGCACCCCCAGCACGACCCGGCGGCGTCCGCGTGCCGCGCGCTCGTCGGCGTCGGTGAATCCGCCGACGTAGGCGAGGTAGCCGGGCACCAGCGGGAGCACGCAGGGCGACGCGAAGGACACGAGCCCGGCCAGGAGCGCGATCGGCACGGCCAGCAGGAGCTGACCGCTGACGACGATGTCGCCCACGCCGCTACTCCCCCTCGGCGAGCGTGTCGCCCACGAGGGTCGAGAGGATCGACGCCTCCTGGAGCTGGCCGAGGATGCGCGACGCGACGCGCCCCTCCCTGTCGAGGACGAGCGTCGTGGGCACGGCGTTCGGCGGGACGGTGCCGGTGAAGGCGAGCTGCACCGACGAGTCGGTGTCGACGATGGAGGGGTAGCCGAGCCCGAAGGTCTCGGCGAAGGCGGCCGCGGTGGGGGCCTGATCGCGCACGTTGACGCCGACGAACGACACGCCCTTGTCGGCGAACTCCGTGTTCACCGTCTCGAGGTCAGCGGCCTCGGCGCGGCACGGGGCGCAGCTGGCGTACCAGAAGTTGACGACGACGACCTGCCCGGCGAGGTCGGCGGAGTCGATGGTGGCGCCGGTCTCGTCGGTGCCGGAGAAGACGATGGGGTCGTCCCGGTCGGCGGCGGCGATCTCGGTGACGGTGCCGTCCCCCGAGATGTAGCCCTTGTTGCTGCCGTTGCGGTACTGGTCGGCGAGCGGATCCTCGGAGCAGCCCGTCAGCGCGAGCGCGGCGGCCAGCGCGAGGACGCCCGCTGCGCGGAGCCGCCCCGTCCGGCGCATCAGACCGCTCCCACGTCGGTGGCCAGGCCCTGCAGGCCGGCGGCCGGGTCGGAGTAGCCGACCTCGACGAAGCCGTCCCCGCGCCGCTCGAGGGTCGTGATGCTCGAGAGCGCGCAGCGGCGCTTGCGCGGATCGTGGAAGAGGCGCTCGCCGGCGAGGGCGCGGTGGACCGTCCAGATGGGGAGCTGGTGGCTGACGATCGCGGCGTCGCCCTCCTCCGTGCTCTCCCACGCCGACTCGATCGCCGCGTACATCCGCGCCGAGATGGAGAGGTACGGCTCGCCCCAGCTGGGCTCGAAGGGGTTGCGGAGCCAGGGCCAGTGCTTGGGGTTCCGCAGGGCGGAGCTGCGCGCGGCGAGGGACTTCCCCTCGAAGCGGTTGCTCGGCTCGATCACCCTCTCATCGGTGCGGATCTCGAGCTCGAACGCCTGCGAGATGGGCTGCGCGGACTCCTGCGTGCGCTGGAGCGGCGACGCGATCAGCGCCGTGACGTGGCGCCGGCGCTCGAGCAGGTCGTCGGCGGCGGAGCGGGCCATGCGGTGGCCCAGATCCGAGAGCCGGAAGTTCGGGAGTCGTCCGTAGAGGACCCGGTCGGGGTTGAACACCTCGCCGTGCCGCACGAGATGGATCTGATCGGCAACCACGAGCGTCAAGTGTACGGAACGCGGCGTGGGGGAACGCCGGGAAAGGGTCGCCTGAGCCGGACCTGAGCGGAGCCTCAGCGGCGCGCCGAGACCGCCGCCGACAGCCGCCGCACGAGCGGTCCGGGCAGGTGCCGTACCACGGCCATCGGGACCCCGAAGCGCACCGACGGCACCGAGACGACGGAGCCGCGCGCGACGTCGCGGAGGAACTCCTCCACCACCGCGTCCGCATCGAGCCAGAGGAAGGAGGGGATGGAGGAGGTGTCCATCGCCGCCCGCTCGTGGAACTCGGTGCGCACCCAGCCCGGGCAGAGCGCGGCCGAGCGGACGCCGGTGCCGCGCAGCTCGACGGCCAGCGACTGCGCGAAGGCGGTCGCCCACGCCTTCACCGCGGAGTAGGGACCGAGGTGCACGAAGCCCGCGACGCTCGAGACCGTGAGGATCGCGCCGCGGCCGCGGGTGGTCATCGCCTCGGCCGCCGCGCCCGAGAGCACGGCGACCGAGCGCACCATCACCTCGAAGGCGCGGTCCTGGGCGGCGACGTCCGGCTCGGCGAAGGTCCCGTCGATCCCGAAGCCGGCGTTGTTGACGAGGACGCGGACCGGACGGGCCGGATCGACGAGCCGCGCGCGCACGCGCTCGACCTGCTCGCGGTCGCCGAGGTCCGCGGGCAGGACCTCGACCGCCGCGGCGCCGAGGCCGCGCAGTCCGGCCGCCGCCTCCTGGAGGCGCTGCTCGCTGCGGGCGACGAGGACGAGGCTCCAGCCGCGGCGCGCGAACGCCCGGGCGAAGGCGAGGCCGATGCCGGAGGACGCGCCGGTGATCAGTGCGGTGCTCATGCTCCGACGCTACCCGTCGCCGCCCGGCGGCCCCCGAGTAGACTCCCCTACCGTGACCGACGAGACCCGCCTCCCCCGAACCACTGTCAAGAAGCTCGCCGCGCTCGAGGACGGACCCGTCCGCGTGTCCGGCTGGGTCGAGACCGTGCGCGACCAGAAGAAGGTGCAGTTCGTCGTCCTGCGCGACGAGTCCGGTGCCGTGCAGCTGGTGAACCCGGCCGTGCGCGAGGCCATCGAGGGCGACGACGCGTCGGCTGCGCGCCTCGCGATCACCGAGGAGATCTCCGGCCTCGCCCAGGGCTCCTTCATCACCGTCACCGGCGCGCTCAAGCACGACGAGCGCGTGAAGCTCGGCGGCATCGAGGTCAAGCTCGAGACGCTCGAGGTCGTCGCCGCGTCGATCCCGGAGGCGCCGATCGCGCCCGACTCCGGCATCGACAAGCGCATGGACTGGCGCTTCCTCGACCTGCGCCGTCCCGAGCAGAACCTCATCGCCCGCGTGCAGACCACGTTCGAGCACGCGCTGCGCACGTACTGGATCGAGCACGACTTCATCGAGATCCACACCCCGAAGCTCATGGCGAGCGCCTCGGAGTCGCGGGCCGAGCTCTTCGAGGTCGAGTACTTCGAGACGAAGGCCTACCTGGCGCAGAGCCCCCAGTTCTTCAAGCAGATGGCGCAGCCCGCCGGCTTCGGCAAGGTCTTCGAGGTCGGCCCCGCCTTCCGCGCCGACCCCAGCTTCACCTCGCGTCACGCGACCGAGTTCACGAGCGTCGACGCCGAGGTCTCCTGGATCGACTCGCACGAGGACGTCATGGAGCTGCACGAGCAGCTGATGGTCGCCGGCCTCACCGCCGTCGTCGAGAAGCACGGCGCCGAGGTCAAGGCGCTCTTCGACATCGACCTGACCGTCCCGACCACGCCGTTCCCGCGCATCCCGCTCGCCGAGGCCAAGCGCATCGTCGCCGAGCGCGGCTACGAGGTGCCCCGCGCCGACGACGACATGGACCCCGAGGGCGAGCGCCGCATCGCGGCCTACATGCAGGAGGAGTTCGGGCACGACTTCGTGTTCCTCACCGACTACGCGTCGAGCATCCGGCCCTTCTACCACATGCGCCGCGAGGGCGACGGGACGATCACCAACAGCTACGACCTCATCTACAACGGCGTCGAGATCTCGACCGGAGCGCAGCGCGAGCACCGCGTCGACGTCCTCGTCGAGCAGGCCCGCGAGAAGGGCCTCGACCCGGAGGAGCTCGAGTTCTACCTCGACTTCTTCCGCTACGGCGTCCCGCCGCACGGCGGCTTCGGCATGGGCCTCTCGCGCGTGATCATGCTGATGCTGAACCAGGCGAACCTCCGCGAGGTCACCTACCTGTTCCGCGGCCCGACCCGCCTGCTGCCCTAGGCGCGCACCACGGTCGCGGGAACCCCGGACCATCGAGACCGCCGCGGACGGCGGGTCCCCTCGACGGGCCGGGGTTCCCTCGCGCCAGCGGCTAGGGAGCCGGCAGCACCACGAGGTCGAGGTAGTCGGCCAGGCACGCCACCATGTCCACCGCGTCGCGCTCGAGCAGCCACTGCAGCTGCACGCCGTCCCAGAGCGCGATGATCGACGCCGCCACCCGCTCCGGATCGGACCCCTCGCGCAGGCGCCCGGCGGCCTGGAGCTCGCGCAGCTCGGCCGCGTACTCGCTGCGGAGGCGGCGGAACCGCGCGGCGAAGAAGTCGCGCCCCGGGTGCTCCTGCGTCGTCGACTCGCCGCAGAGCACGGCGTACAGCTCGATCACTCCGGGCGCCGTCTCGTTGTAGCGGGTCTGCCGCAGGATGCCGGCGACCAGCCCCTCCTCCGGGTCCGGCGGCGAGGAACCGTCGCCCGTGATCAGGTCGCGGTGCTCGAGGACCGCGAAGAGCAGGTCGGTCTTCGACGGGAAGTAGTGCAGGAGGCTCGTCTGGCTGAGCCCGACGCGGTCGGCGACCTCCTGGAGGGAGCCGCGGGCGTAGCCCCGCGCGGCGAAGACCTGGTGGGCGGCCTCGATGATGGCGCGGCGGCGCTCGGCCGACTTCGCGTACGGGCCGCGTCGCCTCGTCGCCTCCGCCATCGACCCCTCCTCAGCACTGGAGGCGCCTCGCCGTGCCCCTCGAACGGCCAGCGTAGCGGCGGCGGAGGAGCAGTGCCGCCAATTTCGAGTACCTACTCGAATTCGTGGTAGCGTCCCGATCATCGCCGGGTGAGACTCCCCGGCTCTCCACCACGACGAAGTGAGGGAAGATGCATCCGTTCACCCGGAGACAGCTCATCGCCGCCGGTCTCGGCACCGCGGCACTCGGGAGCCTGACGGCCTGCGCGACACCGGGCACCGTCTCGGTCAACACGGCGCCGACGATCGCCCCGGCCACCGGCCCGGTCCGCCTGCAGTACTGGGGCTGGCTGAAGGACCTGCAGAAGGTCTGCGACGTCTGGAACGCCTCGCACCCCGAGATCCAGGTCGAGGCCGTCTGGATCCCCGGCGGCAACGCGGGCGGCTACCAGAAGCTCTACTCGGCCCTCGCCGCGGGCGGCGGGCCGGACCTCGGCCAGGTCGAGATCCGCTCCGTCCCCGAGTTCATGCTCGTCAACGGCCTGGTCGACCTCACCCGGTACGGCGTCGAGCAGTACCGCGACCTGTACGACCCCACCCTCTGGGGCCAGGTCAGCTACACCGGCGGCGTCTACGGCATCCCGCAGGACAGCGGCCCGATGGCGCTCTTCTACCAGCCCGAGGTGTTCGGGAAGGTGGGTGCGGAGCCGCCGACGACCTGGGACGACTGGGCTGCGGTGGCGACGGAGCTGCGCGGAGCCGGCTCCTACATCGACTGCTTCCCGCTTGCCGACGCCTCGGTCTTCGCCGCGTTCGCGACGCAGGCCGGCGCGCAGTGGCTGCGCCCGGAGGAGGACGGCTGGGTCATCGACATGACCGACGACGCCACGACGCGCGTCGCCTCCTTCTTCGACACGGCCATCGACCAGGACCTGGTGCAGACCGGCTACGGCGCCTACTCCCCCGCGTGGTTCGCTGCCGCGGCGAAGGGCGGCATCGCCTCCTGCGCCACCGGCAGCTGGGGCGACGCCCTGATCGAGGGGGTCAGCGGAGGCGCGGGCAAGTGGCGCGCTGCTCCCATGCCGGTCTGGGGCGACACCGGCTTCGGCTCGAGCTTCCTCGGCGGATCGACCGCGGCGGTGTTCTCGAGCAGCAAGCACCCGGAGGAGGCGATCGAGTTCGCCGTCTGGATGACCACCACGCAGGAGGGCATCGACGCGATGATCGCCAACAGCGGCATCGGCTGGTCTCCCGCGGTCGGCGAGATCGGCACGGCCCGCAAGGGTCCGAGCGACTTCTTCAGCGGGCAGAACTACAACGAGGACGTCCTCGTGCCCGCATCGAAGGAGCAGAACCCGGACTGGTCCTGGTGGCCCGTCACGCAGCAGTCCTTCAACATCCTCAGCGACGGCTTCCGGAAGAAGGCGTCGGGGCTCTCGCTCGTGGACGCGGTCGCCGAGGCGGAGCAGCAGATCATCACGGTCTTCGAGAACAAGGGCCTGAGCATCAGGAGGGCCTCCGCATGACCACCACGACCTCCCCCGCCGACGCCGCGGTCGCGGCCACCACGCGGACGCCGGGCGCGCCCCGGCGCAGCCGCGCGGTCGCCCGCGCACCATGGATCCTCCTCGGACCCTTCCTGGCCCTGTTCGTCCTCACGTTCATCGTCCCGATCGTCGTCGCCGTCGGCTCCAGCTTCACGAAGGTGACGCGCTCCGGCCTCTTCGGCGAGGCCGGGGTCACCAGCGGGTTCGCGGGCTTCGACAACTACGCGCAGGCCCTCGCCGACGGCAACTTCATCGCCTCCATCGGGCGGATGTTCCTCTTCGGCATCGTCCAGGTGCCGGTGATGATCGCGCTCTGCACCGTCCTCGCGCTGATGCTCGAGTCGGCGTCGGCGAAGTTCCCCGGCTTCTTCCGGGCGGCCTACTTCCTCCCCTACGGAGTGCCCGGAGTGATCGCGACGATCCTGTGGTCGTTCCTCTACGTGCCCGGCCTCAGCCCGCTCATCGACGCGGCGAACGTGGTCGGGCTCCAGCCCGACTTCCTCGGTGCGGACACGGTGCTCTGGTCGATCGCGAACATCTCGCTCTGGAGCTACACCGGCTACAACATGCTGATCATCGTCGCCCAGCTCAAGGCGATCCCGGTCGAGCTCTACGAGGCGGCGAAGGTCGACGGCGCCTCCACCTGGCGCGTCGCCCGCAGCATCCAGCTGCCGCTCATCCGCCCCGCGCTGGTGCTGACGACGATCTTCTCGATCATCGGAACGCTCCAGCTGTTCGCCGAGGCGCAGGTGCTGAAGACGGTCGCTCCGGCGATCGACAGCCAGTACACGCCGAACCTCAGCGCGTACACCACGGCCTTCGCCTACAACGACTACAACGTCGCCGCCGCCCAGGCCGTCCTGATCGCGCTGGTCGCGTTCCTGCTCTCCTTCACGTTCCTCTCGATCTCGAACAGGAGGTCGTCATGAGCCGCACCGAGACCCCGCCGACCACGACCACCGGAGTCGTCACCGCCGACCGCCCCGTGAAGGCCGGACGCGGGCCCGACCGCTCGGCCGGCCGCAACCGCGCCTCGACCATCATCGTCACCGCGATCCTCGTCGTCGTGGCGGTCTACTTCCTCATCCCCGTCTACTGGGTCGTCGTCGCGGCGACCAAGACGACCGAGGACCTCTTCGCCACCTACGGCTTCTGGTTCGCCCCGACGTTCGCGCTCTGGGACAACCTGACGCAGGTGCTGACCTACGGCGACGGCATCTTCGTCCGCTGGTTCCTCAACTCCGTCCTCTACGCCGGAGTGGGCGCCCTGCTCGCGACCTACCTCGCCGCGGCGGGCGGCTACGCGCTGGCCAAGTACAAGTTCCGCGGCAGCAGGCTCGTGTTCGGGACGATCCTCGCGGGCGTCCTGGTGCCGGGCACCGCGACCGCTCTGCCGCTGTTCCTGCTCTTCAGCCAGATGGGCATCGCGAACACCTACTGGAGCGTGCTGATCCCCTCGCTCGTCTCGCCGTTCGGGCTGTTCCTCTGCCGGATCTACGCTCAGGCGACCGTGGACACCGCGATCATCGAGGCGGCGCGCATCGACGGCGCCGGGGAGCTGCGGATCTTCCACACGCTCGGGCTGCGCATCCTGACTCCCGCGCTGGTCACCGTGTTCCTCTTCCAGCTGGTCGGGATCTGGAACAACTACTTCCTGCCCCTGGTGATGCTCTCGGACACGAACCTGTTCCCGATCACACTGGGACTGAACAACTGGCTCGGACAGGTCGACCGCCTGCCCGAGTTCTACGAGCTGACGACCGGCGGCGTCCTGCTGTCGATCATCCCGCTCGCCATCGCCATGATCGTGCTGCAGCGCTTCTGGCGCGGCGGCCTGACGGAAGGCTCCGTGAAGTGACGACTCCCCCGACGACCTCCCACTACCTGACGGACACCGGACCGGGCTCCGGCCGCCGCCGGGCCCCCCGCTCGTGGCTGCACACCGACGCCCCGGCGCTCCCGCTGGACGGGGAGTGGCGCTTCCGCCTGCTCCCCGCCGCTCCGGGGACCCCGGGCGGCGCCGGCGTGCTGCCGGAGGGCGAGGGCGTGGACGCCGTCGGGGACGAGTCGTTCGACGACTCCGGCTGGGACCTGATGCCGGTGCCCTCGCACTGGGTGCTGCAGGGCGACGGGCGCTACGGACTGCCGGTCTACACGAACGTGCAGTTCCCGTTCCCGACCGAGCCGCCGTTCGTGCCGGACGCGAACCCGACGGGCGACTACCGCCGCACTGTCGTGGTCCCGGAGGAGTGGGACTCCGCCGAGGCGGTCGTCCTGCGCTTCGACGGGGTCGAGTCCCGCTACCGCGTCTGGGTCAACGGCGTCGAGATCGGGATCGGCTCCGGCAGCCGGCTCGCGCAGGAGTTCGACGTCACCGGCGTCGTCCGCCCGGGCGAGAACCTCGTCGTGGTCCGCGTGCACCAGTGGTCGGCCTCGAGCTACGTGGAGGACCAGGACCAGTGGTGGCTGCCGGGGATCTTCCGCTCGGTGCACCTGCTCGCGCGCCCCGTCGGCGGGATCGAGGACGTGTGGCTGCGCTCCTCCTTCGCCGGCGGCGCGGGCCGCATCGAGGCGGAGGTGACCGCCGCGGCCGACGCGTTCCCGCTGACGCTGCGCGTGCCCGGGCTCGGGATCGAGACGGTCTGGGCCTCGGCGGAGGAGATCGCCGCGATCGAGGTCCCCGAGGTCGAGCCGTGGTCGGCGGAGGCTCCGCGCCTCTACGACGCGACGCTCGCCTCCGCCGGCGAGACGGTCTCGCTGCGGCTCGGCTTCCGCACGGTCGAGATCCGCGGCGACCGCTTCCTGGTCAACGGCGAGCGCGTCGTCTTCCACGGAGTCAACCGCCACGAGACGCACCCCGACCGCGGTCGAGCGTTCGACGAGGACTCCGCCCGCGAGGACCTCGCGATGATGAAGCGCTTCAACGTGAACGCCATCCGCACCAGCCACTACCCGCCGCATCCCCGTCTGCTCGATCTCGCCGACGAGCTCGGCTTCTGGGTGGTCCTCGAGTGCGATCTCGAGACCCACGGCTTCGAGCGGGTCGGCTGGGCGGGCAACCCCAGCGACGACCCCGCCTGGCGCGAGGCCTACCTCGACCGCATCGAGCGGACCGTCGAGCGCGACAAGAACCACCCGAGCATCGTGCTCTGGTCCCTCGGCAACGAGGCGGGCACCGGCGCGAACCTCGCCGCGATGTCCGCCTGGGTGCACGGCCGCGACCCCGAGCGCCCCGTCCACTACGAGGGCGACTACACCGGCGCGTACACCGACGTGTACTCGCGGATGTACTCCTCGATCCCCGAGACCGAGCGGATCGGCACCGACGGCTCGCTCACTCCGCTGCTCGGCTGCTCCCCCGGCGAGTCCGCTCGGCAGCGCTCCAAGCCCTTCCTGCTCTGCGAGTACGTGCACGCGATGGGCAACGGCCCGGGAGCGATCGACCAGTACGAGGACCTCGTCGACCGCTTCCCGCGGCTGCACGGCGGCTTCGTCTGGGAGTGGCGCGACCACGGCCTGCGGGCGCGCACGCCGGAGGGCGTCGAGTACTACGCGTACGGCGGCGACTTCGGCGAGGTGGTGCACGACGGCAACTTCGTGATGGACGGCATGGTGCTCTCCGACGGCACGCCCAGCCCGGGCCTCTTCGAGTGGAAGCAGATCGTCGCCCCGGTGCGCCTCACGGTCCGCGGCGACGGCGTCGTCATCGAGAACCGCCGGCACGACGCCTCCACCGCCGATCTGCGCTTCGCGTGGCGGGTCGAGCGGGACGGGCGGGTCACCGCGGAGGGAGTGCTCGACGCCCCGGTCATCGCAGCCGGCGACGCCGTGCACGTGGAGCTCCCCCCGCTCGACGTGCGCCCCGGCGGCGAGACCTGGCTCACCGTCGACGCGGTCCTCGACGCCCCGACCGCCTGGGCGGAGGAGGGCCACGTGCTCTCCACCGGTCAGCACCTCCTCGCCGCGCCGTCGGCGGTGCCCGCGTGGACCCGCGCCGTCCGCGCCGCTCCGCCCCTCGAGGGCGGCGCGCTCGGAGTCGCGCGGTTCCGCGACGGCCGGCTCGCCTCCCTCGCCGGCCTGCCCGTCGACGGACCGCGCGCCGAGCTCTGGCGCGCCCCGACCGACAACGACGAGGGCGCGGGCTTCCCCGGCTACGTCACCGGCGACCCGTACGACGGCGACGGCCGCGGGATGCCGGCCCCCTCCTCCGCCGCCCGCTGGCGCGAGGCCGGACTCGACCGCCTGGTCGGCCGCGTGCAGGAGGTGGACGCCTCCGCCGGGCTCCGCCGCGTGACCCGCTTCTCGGCCGCGGACCTCGATGCGGGACTCCTGATGGAGGAGCGCTGGAGCGTCGACGGGGAGAGCACGGTCCTCCGCGTCGACCTCGTGCCGACCCGGGGCTGGGACTCCGTCTGGCCGCGGCTGGGCATCCGGATCGACATGCCCGCGTCGATCGACGGCGCGGAGTGGTTCGGCACCGGCCCGCTCGAGTCCTACCCCGACAGCCTCCGGGCCGCGCGGGTGGGGCGCTTCACGGCGGACATGGACCGGCTGACGACTCCGTACGCCCGCCCGCAGGAGAGCGGTCACCGCAGCAGCGTGCGCGAGCTGACGCTGACGGAGGCGGGCTCGCCCCGGCTCCGCATCGAAGCCGCGCGCGACCTGCACGGGCGCCTCCCCGGCTTCACCCTGGCGCGGCACACGCCGCAGGAGATCACGGCAGCCGCGCACCCGCACGAGCTGCCGGAGTCGGAGCGCGCGGTCCTCGTGATCGACGCCGCCCAGCACGGCCTGGGCTCCCGCGCGTGCGGTCCGGACGTGTGGCCCGACTTCCAGCTGCGGCCGGAGGCGCGGACGATCCTCCTCCGCTTCACCGCGGCCGGCTGAGCGCCGGGAGAGGACGAGGGAAGGCCCGCGGGATCGCGTCCCGCGGGCCTTCCCTCGTCCTCCGGACGCGTCAGTCGCTCTGCGTGCGCGGCAGCGGTCCGCCGATGAAGAGGTCCGTGTTCATGCGCCGGCGGCGCATCACGACCAGGACGGCCGCGCAGGCGACGAGCGACGCGGCGACCGCGCCGCCGCCGATCATCAGCGCGGTGGTCGGCGTGATGCCGGCCGGTCCCGCCGAGGCGGCCGTGCTGAGGAAGGCGGTGCGCGCGGCGCTGATCGCGGTGCCGCAGACCTGCTGCGCCTCCCACGGTGCGGCCGTGGTGTCGCTGTCACGGTAGGAGACGGTCACAGCTGCCGTGCGGTGCGACTCGCGGCCGAAGGCGACGACGCAGTAGACGGAGGGGTCGGGGTCGGCGATGACCGCGTCGCCCAGCGCCAGCTCGGCCCAGCCGATGGAGTCGGACTGCACGGCGACGTCGCCGGCGGCCAGGTCGGCGCGGGACCCGGAGGTCTCGAAGGCGCCCACGGCGACCTCCTCGTCGGCGTCGAAGCCCCAGACGGCGCCGCGGGGCGCCTCGGTGCTGCCGTCGCCGAGCTCGCGCGGCTCGAGCAGGAGGCCGTTGCCGGTGGAGGGCGCGAGCCGGAAGACGACCTTGGCGGCGGAGCCCTGGTCGCCCGTGAGGTCGACCGTGAAGGCGCCCGACTTGGTGATCAGCGCGGTCGGCACGGTCGCGGTGCCGCTGCCCGCCTCGAGGGTCAGCGGGGTCTTGGTGCCGTTCGGGTCGCGGAGGACCGCGGAGACGGCCTCGCCGCTGGCGAAGCCGGTGTACGAGAAGCCGACGCCGTAGAAGCGGGCGAGCTCGACGGTGAGCGCCTCCGGCTGCACGGCGAGCTCGCGGGTGAGGAAGACGTCCGCGGTCGCGGCACCGGCCGCCGGCTTCGCGCCCTCGGTCGAGGTGCCGAGCTCGGTGCGTCCGGGGGCCGACGCCGCCGGAGTGACGGCGCCCGCACCGGAGGAGCCGGCGCTGCCGGACGTGGTGGTGCCGGTTGTGGTGCCGCCGCCGGAGGTGCCGCCGGACGTCGCTCCGCCGGTGGTGCCGCCGCCGGAGCCGGAGCCGCCGGAGGACGATCCGCCGCCGGTGGAGGGCTGACCGCCGCCGGAGCCGCCCTGCTGGCCGCCGCCGGTCGAGCCGCCGCCGGTGGATCCGCCGCCGGTGGAGGGCTGGCTCGGCTGCTGGGGCGCGGGGTCGACCGGTGCCGGATCGACCGGCGCGGGGTCCACGGGCGCGGGGTCGACGGGCGCGGGGTCGACGGGCGCGGGCTGCTCGGGTTCTGCCGGCTCCTCGGGCACTCCGGGAACGGACGGCTCCTCGGGGACGCCGGGAACGGGGTCGGAGCCGCCGTCGCCCGGCTGCTCGGGATCCTCCGGCACGCCGGGGATGGTCGTCGCGGCCGGCTGCTCGACCGTGGTCGAGACCGTCGAGGCGGAGGGTGCCGCGACGGCCGCTCCGGGGAGGGCCAGGCCGAGCACGAGCGCCGCGAGAGCGGCGGCGGGCAGGGCGAGTCGGCGGGATGACGGCATGGCGGTTCCTTCCTCCACGGGCGACGATCTGCGTCCGCGCACGGAGGAGCGCACTCCCCCCTCACGAGGGTAAGGGCGAGAGGCGAGCTTTCGCGAGCCGTCCCGTCCCCCGTCAGAGGGACGTCGCGGTCGTGCTTCCGTCCGGACGGCCCGGTCGAAGCTCACCCGCGATCGAGGAGGGCCCGCCGGAGCCGCGCGGGATCGACCCGCCAGAAGGTGTGCACGCGCCCGTCGATCAGCACCACCGGGATCTCCTCGACGAAGCGCTCGTGCAGCTCGGGATCGTCGAGGATCGACACCTCCGAGACGGCGACCGACGCCTCGCCGCCCAGATCGGCGACCACCTGCTCGACCACGGTCCGCGCGTCGTCGCAGAGATGACAGCCCGGCTTGCCCACGAGCGTCAGCTCCACGTCCACCATGCGGTCAGTGTACGGCGGCCCCGGCGACGGGCGCCGAGACGGCGAGCGCCGCCGGGATGATCCGTGAACGCAGACGAGCGCCCGACCCCGGAAGGGCGGACGCTCGAGTGGGAAGAGGCGCGAGCCTACTTCTTGTTGCGACGCTGGTGGCGAGTCTTGCGAAGCAGCTTGCGGTGCTTCTTCTTCGCCATACGCTTGCGACGCTTCTTGATGACAGAACCCACGAAGACCTCACAACGTTCAGGGGGTCGACCGCCCGACGGGCGGCCGCTTACGAAAAACTGGCTCCCGCGAGCTTACACGACCCGGGGCTCCACCGTTTCCGGCTCCTCGGCGCCCCTCACTTGCGGATGCGCAGCGCCTCCGCCACCTTCGTCGCTCCCTCGCTGACGCCCCGCTGGATGTCCTGCACCACGGTGCTGACCTGGTGGGTGCGCTCGGCGAGCGCCCGACCCAGCGACTCCGCCCGGGCCGCGGTCGGAGCGTCGAGCAGGGCGCCGGCCGCCTCGTCCTCGGCGAGGAAGGGCAGCAGCCAGTCCTCGACCTCCGCCAGCGGCGCGTACTCGAGCGCGTAGAAGCGGTGCTGTCCGCTCTCGCGCACCGTGACGAGGCCGGTCTCGCGCAGCACCTTGAGGTGCTTCGAGACGGTCGGCTGGCTCAGCTCGAGGCGCGCCACGATCCGCGACACGCTCATGCCCTCGGCCGAGCCGTCCCGCCGCTGCTCGAGCAGCAGGGCGAGGATGTCCCGGCGGGTCCCGTCCGCGATCACCCCGAAGATGTCAGCCATGCGCCCAGGCTAGTCAGCGCCCCGGGGGCCCGGCACCGAGCGGGTAGCATGGCCGCGATCGAGTGGAGGATCCGCCGTGGTGGTTCGGCAGCAGTTCCGCAGCCCCGTGGGCGTCTCGCCCGTCTCCCCCTGGTCGGGGTTCGAGCGGGCCCGCGACCTCATCGACGACTTCGCCGGACGCTCGCCGTCCCGCTTCGCGATCCTCATCTTCTCGGCGCTCGTGCTCGTCTTCACCCTGCTGTTCTCGCTGCCGGTGTCGAGCACCACGGGCACCGTCACTCCGCTGCACGACGCCTTCTTCACCGCGATGTCGGTGATCTGCGTGACCGGCCTCGCGACGGTCGACATGGCGACGCACTGGTCGGCGTTCGGCCACTCGATCATCTTCGTCGGCGTGAACATCGGCGCTCTGGGAGTGCTGACGCTCGCCTCGATCATGGGCCTGGCGATCTCGCGCCGCCTCGGGCTCCGGGCGAAGCTCATGGTCGCCAGCGACTCGAACCCTCTGCGGATCCACTCCGGCCCCGTCGCCGAGGGCCAGGCCGTGCGCCTGGGCGAGATCGGCGGGCTGCTCGCCACCGTCGCGATCAGCGCCGCCGCGATCGAGATCATCGTCGCGCTCCTGCTGTTCCCGCGGATGCTGATCGACGGGATCCCGATCGGCGAAGCCGTCTGGCACTCCTTCTACTACTCCGCGATGGCGTTCACGAACACCGGCTTCGCCCCGAACGCCGCGGGACTCACCCCCTTCGAGGACGACTACTGGTTCCTCGGCATCCTGATGCTCGGCGTCTTCCTCGGCTCGATCGGCTTCCCCGTCATCTACGCCTTCTCCCGCGGCTGGCGGCGCCCGCGCAAGTGGTCGGTGCACGTGAAGCTGACGCTGGTCACCTCCGTGATCCTGCTCGTCGCCGGGGCCGTCCTCTACATCGTGCTCGAGTTCGACAATCCGAGGACCTTCGGCAGCCTCGATGCGGGAGACACCGTCTTCCAGTCCTTCTTCCTCTCGACGATGACGCGGTCGGGCGGCTTCTCGACGATCTCGGTCCCCGACCTCAACGGCTCGAGCCTGCTCGTGACGGACATGCTGATGTTCATCGGCGGAGGATCGGCCTCCACGGCCGGCGGGATCAAGGTCACGACCCTCGCGATCCTGTTCCTGGCCGCCTTCGCCGAGGCCCGCGGCAACAACGACATGGAGGCGTTCGGCCGCCGGATCCCGAACGACGTCCTCCGCCTGGCCGTCTCGGTCGTGCTGTGGGGCGCGACGACGGTCGCCGTGTCGAGCGTCCTGATCCTGCACATCACCAAGGCCTCGCTCGACCACGTGCTCTTCGACGTGATCTCGGCCTTCGCGACCTCCGGGCTCTCGACGGGGCTCACCGCGGAGCTGCCGCCGTCCGGGGTCTACATCCTGGCGCTGACGATGTTCATGGGCCGCGTTGGTACCGTGACTCTCGCCGCCGCGCTCGCCGCGAGCCAGCGGAGGCAGTTGTTCAGACGACCGGAAGAGAGGCCCATCGTTGGTTGACCGCATCAGGTACGACGCCCCGGTGCTGGTGATCGGCCTCGGGCGCTTCGGAGCCGCCACGGCCGGCCAGCTCGACCGCCTCGACCGCGAGGTCCTCGCCATCGACGCCGACGCCGGTCTCGTGCAGAAGTGGTCGGAGCGGGTCACCCACGCGGTGCAGGCCGACGCCCGCTCGCTCGACGCCCTCGCGCAGATCGGCGCGCAGGACTTCCAGGTCGCCGTCGTCGCGGTCGGCTCCTCCATCGAGGCGTCCGTGCTGATCACCGCGAACCTCGTCGACCTCAAGATCCCGCAGATCTGGGCGAAGGCGATCTCGCGCTCGCACGGCAAGATCCTCGAGCGGATCGGCGCGAACCACGTGATCTACCCCGAGGCGGAGGCGGGCGAGCGCGTCGCGCACCTGGTCTCGGGCCGCATGCTCGACTTCATCGAGTTCGACGACGACTTCGTGCTCGCGAAGATGTACCCGCCCAAGCCGATCCGGGGGCTGACGCTCACGGAGTCGGGCGTGCGCCGCAAGCACCGCGTGACCGTCGTCGGCGTCAAGAGCCCGGGCAAGCCCTTCACCTACGCGACCGAGCAGACCGTCGTCTCGAACCACGACCTCATCGTGGTCAGCGGCACCCCCAGCGACATCGAGCGCTTCGCGGCCCTCGGCTCCTGACCCGCGCCCCCTCCCTCCTCCTCTGCGGGATGCCGCTCCGGTACGCCCGCTCCGGGGTGTCGCGTACCCGGGCGGCGTCTCGCGGAGAGGAGGGCGGAGTCAGGAGGCGGCGAGCTCGCGGGCGCGGGCCAGCGCGGCGTCGGTCGCCCGCGTGAAGAGGGCGGCGAGGTCGGCCTCCTGCAGGACCGCGACGGCCCGCTCGGTGGTGCCCTTCGGGCTCGTGACCCGCCGGCGCAGCTCCGCGGGCTCCTCGCCGGAGTCCGCGAGCAGCTCGGCGGCGCCGCGGAACGTGCCGACCACCATCGTCGACGCCTGCTCCGGAGTGAAGCCCTTCGCGACAGCGGCCGCGATGAGCTCCTCGATCAGCAGGAACACGTAGGCGGGCCCCGAGCCGGAGATCGTCGAGAGCGCGTCGAGCTGCGACTCCGGCACCTCGACCACCTCGCCGACCGTCTCGAACAGGCGGCGCACGAGCGCCAGGTCCTCGTCGCCGGACCGCGTGCCCGCGCTGAGGCCGGTGACGGCGCGGCCCACGACCGCGGGAGTGTTCGGCATCGAGCGGAGCACGGCGACGGACGCGGGCAGGTGCCGCTCGAACGTGGCCGCGGTCACACCGGCGGCGACGGAGACGACGACCGCGCCCGGGGCGAGCGCGTCGGCGATCTCGTCGAGCAGGTCCGGCACCATGTGCGGCTTGACGGCCACGAGCACGATCGCCGCGCCCTCGACCGCACGCCGGTTGGCCTCCGAGTCGTCCGCGGTGGCGAAGGCGGTGACCACCGGGTGGCCGTCCCACGCGGCGGCCTTCGCGGAGTCGCGGTTGGTCACCCGCACGCCCCCCTCGACGCGCACGCCGGGAGCCAGCAGGCCCTGGAGGATCGCGCCCCCCATCGAGCCGAGGCCGAGGACGGCGATGGACGGGAGCAGGACGGGCGCATCGGTCACGCCGCTCATCCTACGAAGAGCCCGCGGCAAGGGGGTCCGGGTGCGGTCCGGCGCCTCGTAGGATGGCCCGACCATCCAGCGGCGAGCCCGAGGAGACCACGTGAGCGCATCCGGAGGCGGCACCGCGATCATCGCGGCGCTCGCGGCCAACCTCGGCATCGCCCTGACGAAGTTCGTCGCCTGGTTCTTCTCCGGATCCGCCTCCATGCTCGCCGAGGGCGTGCACTCGCTCGCCGACTCCGGCAATCAGCTGCTCCTGCTGCTCGGCGGCCGCAAGTCGCGGAAGGCCGCCGACGAGGAGCACCCGTTCGGCTACGGGCGCGAGCGCTACGTCTACGCCTTCGTGGTGTCGATCATCCTGTTCTCCGTCGGCGGCGTCTTCTCGCTCTACGAGGGCATCGAGAAGATCGCCGAGCCGCACGAGCTCGAGAACGCCTGGCTGCCGATCCTGGTCCTCGTGATCTCGATCTGCCTCGAGGGCTACTCGCTGCGCACCGGAGTGAAGGAGTCGAACCGGGTCCGCGGCTCGCAGTCCTGGTTCCAGTTCATCCGCCGGGCGAAGGCGCCGGAGCTGCCGGTCGTGCTCCTCGAGGACGTCGCCGCGCTCACTGGCCTGACGTTCGCGCTGCTCGGAGTCGGGCTGACCGTGATCACCGGCGACTCGGTCTACGACGCGATCGGAACGATCATGATCGGCACCCTGCTGATCGTGGTGGCGATCGTGCTGGGCGTCGAGACGAAGAGCCTGCTGGTCGGCGAGGGGGCGACCCACGCCGACGCCGCCTCGATCCGCGCCGCGCTCGAGGCCGGGCGCGACGTCGAGCGCGTCATCCACATGCGCACCCTCTACCTCGGGCCGGACGAGATCCTCGTGGCCGCGAAGCTCGCCTTCCCGGCCGCCGAGACCCTCGAGCACGTGGCCGCCGGGATCGACGCGGCGGAGAGGCGGATCCGCGAGGCCGTTCCCGCCGCCACCACGATCTACCTCGAGCCCGACGTCGACCGTGGACGCGCAGGATCGGCGGCGGCCCGTCCGGCCGTGACGGAGGCGGAAGGGACGGCCGCCGCGGCCGCTCCGGCCGCCTCCGCTCCGCCCGCCGCCTCCCCGCCGGCCGCGCCGCACGGGAGCGCCTGAGATGCGCCGGGCCCTGGCGATCGTCAACGAGCGCGGTGCCGGGCTCGGCGCGCTCGAGCCGATGCTGACCGAGCGGGGGTTCGCCGTCGACGCCGTCGCAGGGACGGACCTCGACGCGATCGACATCCTCGCCCCCGACCTCGTCGTCACGCTCGGCTCCAGCGCCGGCGTCTACGAGACCTCGCGGCACCCCTTCATCAGCCCCGAGATCGCGCTCCTGCAGGACCGGATGCACCACCGCCGTCCCACGCTCGGCGTCTGCTTCGGAGCGCAGCTGATCGCGACCGCCCTGGGCGAGTCCGTCCATCCCGGATCGGCCCGCGAGGTCGGCTTCCGCCCGGTCGTGCTCACGGAGGAGGGCGCCGGCTCCCCGCTCCGGCACCTCGCCGGCGTCGACGTGATGCAGTGGCACGGCGACACCTTCGCGCTGCCGAGCGGAGCAGCGCTGCTGGCGTCGTCGCCGGCGGGCGAGGTGCAGGCGTTCGCCGTGGAGGACTGGCTCCTCGGCGTGCAGTTCCACCCCGAGCTGACCGGCACGATGGCCGCGCAGTGGCTCGAGGGCGACGGGGAGTGGGCAGGAGCGGCGGGCTACGACGCCGCCGTGCTCGCCGACGACGTCGCGGCGGAGCGCTTCGAGCGGATGCACGCGGCGACGCGGCTCGCGCTGACGGAGTGGCTGGGCGCTCCGAGCTGAGGGGTTCGGCGGCGCTCGGCGTCAGCGGCGGTCGGCGTCAGCGGCGGTCGGCGAAGAAGTCGAGCAGGAGCCGCGAGCACTCCGCGGCGCGGACCCCGGGGTACACCTCGACCACGTGGTTGTGCCGGCGGTCGCGGAGGAGGTCGTGCACGGATCCGGAGGCGCCCGCCTTCTCGTCCCACGCACCGAAGACGACGCGGTCGATCCGCGCCGCCAGGATCGCTCCGGCGCAGAGCACGCACGGCTCGAGCGTGACCACCAGCGTGCAGCCCTCGAGATGCCAGTCGCCGCGGGCCTCGGCCGCCGCGCGGATCGCGACCACCTCGGCGTGCGCCGTCGGATCCCGCCGCAGCTCGCGCTCGTTGCGCCCGAGCCCGAGCACGACCCCCTCCGAGTCGAGGACCACCGCGCCCACGGGGACGTCGCCCCAACCCGCGGCCCGCCGCGCCTCGCCGAGCGCCAGGCCCATCCACTCCTCGGAGCGGCGGGGGACGCGGAGATCGCTGTCGCGCATCGCTCCCCCTCCTGCGGCGGCCCGCTGCGGCCGGTGGGGCGCCGCTCCGGCCAGTAGATTGAGCTTATGCGCGTCCACGTAGCCGACCACCCGCTGATCACCCACAAGCTCACCGTGCTGCGTGACAAGCGCACCCCCTCCCCCACCTTCCGGCAGCTCGCCGAGGAGCTGATGACGCTCCTCGCCTACGAGGCCACCCGCGGCGTCCGCACCCGCACCGTCACCATCGAGACCCCTGTGACGCAGACCACCGGCCTCGCGCTCAGCGACCCGCAGCCGCTGGTCGTCCCGATCCTCCGGGCCGGCCTCGGGATGCTCGAGGGCATGGTCAAGCTCATCCCGACCGCCGAGGTCGGCTTCCTGGGCATGGCGCGCAACGAGGAGACGCTCGAGCCGACCACGTACGCGGAGCGCCTGCCCGACGACCTGTCGAACCGCCAGTGCTTCGTCCTCGACCCGATGCTCGCGACCGGCGGCTCGCTCGTCGCGGCCATCCAGTTCCTCTTCGACCGGGGAGCGGTCGACGTCACCGCCGTCTGCCTGCTCGCCGCCCCCGAGGGCCTGGCCGCCGTCGAGAAGGCCTTCGGCGACCGCGACGTGACCATCGTCCTCGGCTCCCTCGACGAGAAGCTCAACGAGCTCGGCTACATCGTCCCCGGCCTCGGCGACGCGGGCGACCGCCTCTACGGCCTCGCGGGCTGAGCCCGCCGGCCCCCGGACGAGCGGGCCTCGCGTCGCGCCCCGGAACAGGGAGCCCCGCTGAGCCGTGCCGGTCGGCCGGCGCAGCGAGGGTCTCGACACCCCCTCAGCGAGACCGTCCGGCACCGCCCGTCCTGCTGATCGAGCAGCCCGCGCAGCGGCCGCATCGCGATCCCCCGTCACGACTCGCGCCTCCTCCCGAGCACCGGAACCACCCCCGACGCGCCGTCCATCCCCACGGAAGTGTTGACGCCGTGCACCGGCCTCCGCTTTACTGACGGACATGACTGACACCCTGCACGCCCTGACCTCCCTCGAGGCCATCGGGAATGCCGGCATGATGATGGCCGGTGGCCCCGTCATGTGCTGTCGAATGTGTGCATGAGGAACTGACCTCGCCGGATCCCCGCACCGCCTCCGCCCGCTGATCGTCACGATCGGCTGAGCGTCCGAGGCGCGGACGATCCCCTGGATGCCCCGCATCCGTCTCTGCCGCCACCGCGCACCGCGGGCCGGCTCGATCGCGCACACCCGGATCCGCACCCTCGGACACTCGTCCCGGATCCGACCAGCCAAGGACTCGTCATGACCCTCCTCCACACCCGCACCGTCACCGCCGCCACCTCCACCGAGGCGCCCCGCCTCCAGCCGGTCGCCGACGCCGCGCCCGCAGCACCCCGCCTCCGCGCCGTCCCCCAGGGCACCGAGGCCCGCGGCTTCGCCCTCTACGTCGGCATCGACGAGGCCAAGGCCCGTGCCGCCGGAGTCGACCTCGGCCGCCTGGTCGAGGAGCTCAAGCGCGTCACGGCGCAGCTCGCCCCCGACGCCGAGACCTACGCCTCCGTCGCCCTCGCCCCTCAGGGCGCCGGCGGCCGCGACGTGGACGTGGTCCGCCTCGCGCTGCAGGACCCGGCCGCCGTCGCCAAGCGCCGCTCCGACGCCGAGCCCGACCCCGACCGTGCACCCGGCGGCGTCGTCATCGACATCTCCCGCAAGCGCGTCATCCTCGACGAGGAGACCACCCCCCTCACCTACAAGGAGTTCGAGCTCCTCCAGTACCTCGTGCTCCGCGAGGGCCGCACCATCGAGCGCGCCGAGCTCATCGCCTCGCTCTGGGGCGCCGCGGACGACGACGCGCCGAACGAGCGCACCATCGACGTCCACGTCCGCCGCCTCCGCGCCAAGCTCGGCCGCTACGAGGAGATCGTGCGCACCGTCCGCGGAGTCGGCTACCGCTTCGACCGCCACGCCGACGTCGCCATCCGCTACGCGTCGACGCCGTCGCCGGATCTGTTCTGAATTGCGAGGAGAACGCTTGCGTTCTCCTCGCCGCGGTCGGCTTCACCCGTTGTCGCGATTCGGAGAGCGGATCGCGACCGGCTAGCGGGAAACGCTGACACGCGTTTCCCGCGTTCGCCTTGAGGGCGGAACGTCCTCTCGACCTCGACGGATGCGCGCGACCGCTCCTCACACCTGGAGGGCTGCTCGACGGCCCGCTGCGTGGTCGAAGCCGTGGCGGGGCGGGTCGCGCCTCACGGGGCAGGACGACGGGGCCGGGCCGCGTCGGCGGGGGACGAGGGCAGGGGGTGCTCGTCGTGTCCGTCGACGGTCAGGGATGGGCTGCGGTTCGGTGCGGACGTCGGAGGCAGCAGACGGGGCGTCCTGGGTCAGGAGAGAGTCGTGCGGAGCGCGGGCGGGCGCGGCGACTGGCGGGGCGGGGCGGCTCAGGGAGGATTCAGGAAAGAGAGGGTTGCGTCGTTACCGGGTCGTTATATAGTTCAAGTGCGTCGACCGTTTGCTGTGGCGGGAAGCGCGAGAAGTGATTGCAGGACACTCTTGGTGCAAGGGAATGAAGGCCGGCCGCTCGCCTCAGCGGCCGGCCTTCTGTCGTTCCCCCGGCCCCCTTCCTCCGACTCCCCTCCTCCCAGCACCCCGGCGTAGGCTGTACGGCGTCTGGATGTCAGGGAACCGCTTCCTGAGTGCCGTGAAGGAGGACCAGTGGGGTCGAGAGAGGCCGTCGCCGCCTGGGAGTCGCTCTTCCGCGCCCAGGTCCAGGTGATGCGCACCCTGAGCACCGAGTTCCCCTCGCGGGAGATCTCGATGAACGAGTACGACGTGCTCTTCAACCTCACCCGGCAGCCCGGTCGGCGCGCACGGCTGCGCGACCTGAACCGGCACGTCCTCCTGACGCAGCCCAGCGTCAGCAGGCTGATCGACCGGCTCGCCGCCCGCGGCTGCGTCGAGAAGAGCGAGGATCCGGCGGACGCCCGCGGCACGATCATCGCGATCACCGACGAGGGCTACGCGCTCTTCCGCCGCGTCGCGCTCACCCACATGAGGACCATCTCGGAGCAGGTCGGCGGCGTCCTCGACGAAAACGAGCTGAAGCAGCTGACCGCGCTCTGCGACAAGCTCCGCGACGGCATCGTCTCCGCCTGATCCGTCCCCGCTAGCACGGGCCGCAGCGACCGGCCAGGTCTTCGCCGCGGCGCGGGACTCGCGGATCATGGTGGTCACCATGAGTGACACCTCCCCCACCCTCGTCTGGCTCCGCGACGACCTGCGCCTGGCCGACAACCCCGCTCTGCGCGCCGCGATCGACCGTGGCGGCCCCGTCGCGGTCTGCTACGTGCTCGACGAGGAGTCGGCGGGCATCCGTCCGCTCGGGGGCGCCTCCCGCTGGTGGCTGCACGGCAGCCTCGCAGCCCTCGCCGCCGACCTGCGCGAGCACGGCGCCCCGCTGATCCTGCGCCGTGGGCCGGCCGAGGCCGTCGTCCTCCAGCTCGCCGAGGAGATCGGCGCCGGAGCCGTGCACTGGAACCGCCGCTACGGGAGGGCCGAGCGCACCGTCGACGCGGCGGTGAAGGAATCGCTCCGCAACGGCGGCCTCGAGGCCGAGAGCCACCAGGGCTCGCTGATGTTCGAGCCGTGGACCGTGCAGACCGGCGCCGGCGGCCCCTACTCCGTCTACACGCCCTTCGCCCGCGCCTGCCGCGCCAAGCCGACGCCGCGCGCGCCGCTCCCCCGCCCCCGCTCGCTCGACGGCGTCACGGGAGAGATCGCCTCCGACTCCCTCGACGACTGGGAGCTGCTGCCCACGCGTCCCGACTGGGCGGGAGGGCTGCGCGAGCGCTGGGTCCCCGGCGAGAAGGCGGCGGCCGGCCGGCTGCGCGCGTTCCTCGCGGAGCAGCTCGACGACTACGCCGACGGCCGCGACCGGCCGGCGGAGGACGCCACCTCGAACCTCTCCCCGCACCTGAGGTGGGGCGAGATCAGCCCCTTCCAGGTGTGGCACGCCCTGGAGGAGGCGCACGCGAAGGGCCTGCACCGCGGCGACGGCAGCGACCGGTTCCTCTCCGAGGTGCTCTGGCGCGAGTTCTGCTACCACCTGCTGTTCCACTGGCCGGATCTGGCGACCGCGAACTTCGACACCCGGTTCGACTCCTTCCCGTGGGGACGCCCCGGCCAGGAGGCGATCGACGCCTGGCACCAGGGGCGCACCGGCTACCCCCTGGTGGACGCCGGCATGCGCGAGCTCTGGAGCACCGGCTACATGCACAACCGGGTCCGGATGGTGACCGCGTCGTTCCTGATCAAGAACCTGCTGGTCGACTGGCGGGTGGGCGAGGAGTGGTTCTGGGACACCCTGGTCGACGCGGACCCGGCGAGCAACGCCGCGAACTGGCAGTGGGTCGCGGGCTCGGGAGCCGATGCGTCGCCGTTCTTCCGGGTCTTCAACCCGGTCACGCAGTCGAGGAAGTTCGACCCGGCCGGCGAGTACATCCGCCACAACGTGCCGGAGCTCGGCGGAGTCGAGGGCGCCGCCGTGCACGAGCCGTGGACGCTAGGGGACACGCTGACCGGAGGCGCGGACGGCTACCCGGCGCCCCTCGTCGACCTCAAGGAGACGCGGGCGCACGCACTGGACGCCTTCGCGCAGATCAAGAGCGCCCCGCGCGACATCTCGCCGAGGGGCGACGACTGAGCGTCGCCGGCTAGACGCGTCCCGCCGGGCCGGTGGAGCGGCCGGACCCGGCGAGCGGGTCCTCCTCCCCGCCCTGATCGCGCAGATCGCGGGCCGGGATGCCGACGAGCACCGCTCCGTCGGGCGCGTCCTTCACCACGACGGCGTTCGCGCCCACGCTGACGTCGGATCCGAGCACGAGCGGGCCCAGGACGACCGCGCCGGCGCCGACGACCACCCGGTCGCCGAGCGTGGGGTGCCGACGCTCGCGCCGGGCCGACCTCCCGCCCAGCGTGACGGAGTGGTAGAGCATGCAGTCGTCGCCGATCCGCGCGGTCTCGCCGATGACGACGCCCATGCCGTGGTCGATGAACAGGCGTCGGCCGATGGTCGCACCGGGGTGGATCTCCACCCCGGTCGCCGCGCGCGCCGCCTGGCTGAGCAGCCGGGCGGGCAGGCGGAGGCCCCGCCGCCACCAGGCGTGCGCGACGCGGTGCACCCAGACCGCGTGCACTCCCGGGTAGGAGAGGACGACCTCCACCGCGCTCCGGGCGGCGGGGTCGCGCTCCCGGGCGGTGCGGACGTCCTCGCGGAGCAGGGCGAGGAGCTTGGGACGCTCCGGTCCGGACGGGACGCGGCGCTCCGGCCGACCGTCGCGTCCGGAGCGGGGCGTCCCGCCTCGTCTCGAGGGGCTCAGCTGCGGAGGTCCTCGTACAGGACGGTCGAGATGTACCGCTCGCCGAAGTCGCAGACGATGGCGACGATGGTCTTCCCCGCGTTCTCGGGGCGCTTCGCGACCTCGAGCGCGGCCCACATGATCGAGCCGGAGGAGATGCCGCCGAGGATCCCCTCCTGCGCGGCCATCTCGCGGGCCACCCGCACGGAGTCGTCGAGCGTCACGTCGATGATCTCGTCGTAGACCTCGCGGTCGAGGATCGCGGGGACGAAGTTGGCGCCGATGCCCTGGATCTTGTGCGGCCCGGCGGTGCCCTGGGTGAGGAGCGGGGAGTCGATCGGCTCCACTCCGATGATCTGCACGCCGGGCTTGCGCTCCTTGAGCACCTGGCCGACTCCGGTGATGGTGCCGCCGGTGCCGATGCCGGCCACGAAGACGTCGACCGCGCCGTCGGTGTCCTCCCAGACCTCCTCCGCGGTGGTGCGGCGGTGCACCTCGGGGTTGGCGGCGTTCTCGAACTGGCGGGCGAGGATCGCGCCGGGGGTCTCGTCGACGATCGCGCGGGCGCGCTCGACCGCTCCGCGCATGCCCTCGCTGCCGGGGGTGAGCACGATCTCGGCTCCGTAGGCGCGGAGGAGGACCCGGCGCTCGACGGACATCGTCTCGGGCATCGTGAGGACGACCTTGTAGCCGCGGGCGGCGCCCACCATCGCGAGCGCGATGCCGGTGTTGCCGCTCGTGCCCTCGACGATCGTCCCGCCGGGGTGCAGCTCGCCGGAGGCCTCGGCCGCGTCGATGATGGCGACGCCGATGCGGTCCTTCACGCTGTTCGCGGGGTTGTAGAACTCGAGCTTGGCGAGGACCGTCGCCTGGTCGGCGCCCTCCAGCCGGTTGATGCGGACGAGAGGGGTCCTGCCGACGAGCTGGGTCACGTCGTCGTGGATGCGTGCCATGGTGTGCGCTTTCTGCCGGGGCCGGCCGCCCGGGGCCCCGGAGCGGTGGGTGGAACGGGTGCTGCAGCGCCCCTCGGAGCGGCGCTCCCCCCACGATACGGATGCATCGACCCGAGGTCAGCACTCCGGACGCGCCCGCTCCTGCGCATCACCCGCCAGCTCCTCATCTCCACCGGGAGGAGGACGCCCCGCAGGCGCACCCGTCACGTACCATGAACCCGGGGGATCGCGCGACTGCTCGCGAGGCTTCTCGCCACCCTCCCTCACATCTCCGCGGCCCGGCGCCGCGTCGAAAGGACGACCGCTCCATGGCACTTCCCACTGCATCCCGCCGCTCCGTCCGGCCGCTCGGGATGTCGCTGCGGGCGGTCATGGGGTTCATCGGGATGAGCGCCGTGGCGGGCGTCCTGATCACCGTCGGCGTCACGCCGGCCCTCGCGCTGACGGGCCTGGCGACGAGCAACACGATCGGCATGTTCCAGAACCTGCCGGGCTACCTCGACGTGGGCCAGCTGATGCAGCGCACCAACGTCTACGCGAGCGACGGGACGACCCTCCTCGCCTCCGTCTACGACCAGAACCGCGTCGAGGTCGGCTGGGACGACGTCGCGCAGTCCGCGAAGGACGCGGCCGTCGCCGGCGAGGACCCGCGCTTCTACGAGCACGGCGGCATCGACCTCCAGGGCACGCTCCGGGCCATCGCCGTCACGCTCACGGGCGACGACCTGCAGGGCGGGTCGTCGATCACGCAGCAGTACGTGAAGAACGTCCTGGTGCAGAAGGCGGAGTCGATCACCGACGAGGCCGCGCGCGACAAGGCCTACCAGGAGGCGACGGACCCGACCCCCGAGCGCAAGCTCAAGGAGATGCGCCTCGCGATCGGACTCGAGAAGGAAGCGTCGAAGGACGACATCCTGCTCGGCTACCTCAACATCGCCCTCTTCGGGGGCACCGTCTACGGCATCGAGGCCGCGGCGAACTACTACTACGGCATCCCCGCGAGCCAGCTCTCGACCTCGCAGGCGGCCGCGCTGCTGGCGATCGTGAACAACCCGGCGAAGTTCCGCTTCGACAACCCGGGCGACGAGGCGAACGGCGCCGCCAACGGCTACGCCGCCACCAAGGAGCGCCGCGACTACATCCTGTCGGAGGAGCTCAAGCACGGCCGGATCGACCAGGCCGCGCACGACGCCGCCGTCGCCGAGCCGATCACCCCGAACATCACGGAGCCCTCGACCGGCTGCACCACCGCCGGCAACGCCGCGTACTTCTGCGACTACGTGCTGAACGTCCTCCGCAACGACTCCGTCTTCGGGGCGACCGACGACGAGCGCTATCAGCGCATCCGCCAGGGCGGCTTCGACGTCGTGACGACCCTCGACCTCGACATCCAGCAGGTCTCGCAGGCGGCGCTCAACGCCTACATCCCCTCCGTCGACCCGCGCTTCCAGGTCGGCGCGACGGCCGCCTCCGTCGAGGCGAAGACGGGCCGCGTGCTCTCCATGGTGCAGAACACGCAGTACAGCCAGGACGAGCAGTTCCTCGCCGCGAACCCCGGCTACAGCGCGATCAACCTCAACGTCGACCTCAGCATGGGCGGCGGCTCCGGCGTGCAGACCGGATCGACCTACAAGGTGTTCACGCTGGCGCAGTGGCTGAAGGCGGGGCACACCGTCAACGAGTCGTTCGCCTCCCCCACCTCCGGCTTCAGCTCCTACCCCCAGAAGTGCAACGTCGAGGGCGACGGCGGCTACTACGGCAAGTTCTCGCCTCGCAACGACGACCCGTCGGAGGACGCGAGCTCGATGAGCGCGCTCGGCGCGACCACGAACTCGATCAACACCGGCTTCATGGGAATGGCGCAGCAGCTCGACCTCTGCGACATCCGCACCACCGCCGAGTCGTTCGGGATGCACCGCGCCGACGGCCGCGAGCTCGCCAACGGGCCGGCCTCGGTCCTCGGGACGAACGAGATCGCGCCCTTGACGGTGGCCAACGCCTACGCGGGGATCGCGAACGACGGCACGACCTGCTCGGCGATCGTCATCGACCGGATCACCGACAGCGAGGGCAACGCCGTCGCCGCCCCGGCATCGGCGTGCACGCCCTCCGTGTCGCCCGAGGTCGCCCGAGGGATGCAGTACGCGATGCAGCGGGTGATGACCTCCGGAACGGCCTACGCCTCGAACCCCTTCGACGGGATCGAGCACATCGGCAAGACGGGCACCACCGACGAGGCCGCCGACGTGTGGACGGCGGGCGCCAGCAAGGCCGCCTCCCTGGCGGTCTGGGTCGGCAGCATCAACGGCTTCGCCGACAACACCAAGCAGAACCTGCGCTTCATCAGCCTGACGGGCGAGAAGGGCACCATCCGCGCCTCCAACGCCCGGCACGCCATCTGGAAGCCGATCATGACGGCGCTCGACGAGAAGTACGGCGGGGACGACTTCACGGCACCGCCGGCGTCGATGCTCGCGTACTCGCCGCGATCGGCGGCGAACTCCGAGGTCCCCGACGTCACGGGCGAGACGGTCGAGAGCGCCACGGCCATCCTCACCGCCGCCGGTTTCGTCGTCGGGATGCACGAGTCGGTCGACTCCGCGACGATCCCGGAGGGCTCCGTCGTGTCGACGACGCCGAGCGCGGAGGAGACGGCGGTCGCCGGCGGGGTGATCCCCCTCCAGGTGAGCACGGGCAAGGCTCCGGCCAATCCGAACGACATCTCGGACCTGAACGGCGACCTGATCGAGTAGAGACGTCGCCCGTCCCGTGAAGGGGCCGATCCCGGCGGGGGTCGGCCCCTTCTGCTGTCGCAGGCGTCGGGCCTGCGCAGGCGCCGTCGCGCCGACTCCGGGCGGACAGGCGTCCGGCGCGGCCATGGCGCGCCTCGTCGGGGATGTCGCAGGCCTCGCCTAGGGTGCTGGTGCAGCGAGAGGATCCATCCTGAAGCGACCGAACGTCCCCGTCTTCCAGCCCCGTCGAACCGTCCACGGGGCTCTCGGCGCGCTGTTCGGATTCGTGATCGTCAGCGTCCTGGCGGGTCTGCTCGCCTCGCTCGTGGTCGCCCCCGCCGCCGCGCTCACCGGCGCGGCGACCTCCGGCACTATCTCGGCGTTCCAGTCCCTCCCGAGCTACCTCGAGGTCGGGCGCCTGATGCAGAAGAGCGACGTCTACGCGGGCGACCCGGACGATCCGACGCTGCTGGCCTCCTTCTACGACCAGAACCGGATCGAGGTGCCGGCCGACCGGATCGCCGACTCCGTGAAGGACGCGCTCGTCGCGAGCGAGGACCCGCGCTTCTACGACCACGGCGGGATCGACCTGCAGGGCACCCTCCGCGCCATCGCCAGTACCTACCTCCTCGACGGCGACACCCAGGGCGGCTCGTCGATCACGCAGCAGTACGTGAAGAACGTGCTGGTGCAGAAGGCCGAGTCGATCCCGGACGAGGCGGACCGCGACCGCGCGTACGCGGAGGCGACGGCGACCACGGCCGAGCGCAAGCTCAAGGAGATGCGGCTCGCGATCGGGCTCGAGAAGGTGTCCTCGAAGGACGACATCCTCCTCGGCTACCTCAACATCGCGCTGTTCGGAGGCACCGTCTACGGCATCGAGGCCGCGGCGGAGTACTACTACGGCATCCCGGCGGCCGACCTCTCCCTCGCGCAGTCCGCCTCGCTCCTGGCCATCGTGAACAACCCCGAGAAGTTCCGCTTCGACCGTCCGGACGACACGGCCAACGGCGAGGCGAACGGCTACGCGCAGACCCGGGAGCGGCGCGACTACATCCTCGATCGGATGCTCGAGACGGGGAGCATCGACCAGGCCGCGCACGACGCCGCGGCCGCCGAGGCGATCACCCCCGACATCACCCCGCCGTCCACCGGCTGCCAGACGGCCGGCAGCGCGGCCTACTTCTGCGACTACGTGACCCACGTCCTCCGAGACGACCCGGCGCTCGGAGCGACCGACGACGAGCGCTACGCGGCGATCAAGCAGGGCGGCATCAAGGTCTACACGACGATCGATCTCGACCTGCAGAGGACCGCGCAGGAGCTGATGGACGAGCAGGTCCCCTCCTCCGATCCGCGCTTCGACGTCGGGGCGACGGCGGTCGCCGTCCAGAACGGCACCGGGCGCATCCTCACGATGGTGCAGAACAAGCGCTACAGCCAGGACCCGGACGTGATCGCGAGCGGGCCGGAGTTCTCGGCGATCAACCTCAACGTCGACGCGTCCGCGGGCGGCGGCAACGGCTTCCAGACCGGCTCCGCCTACAAGGTGTTCACGCTCGCCGAGTGGCTCGACCGCGGGCACACCCTGCTCGAGCAGTTCGACTCGAAGCAGAAGAACTGGACCGGCTTCGCCGACAGCTGCGAGGGCACCTGGGACTACGACTCCTACAACCCCAAGAACGCCGGCGACGGCGGCTACACCGACACCCAGACGGCGCTGTACTCGACGATCTACTCGCTGAACACGGGCTTCACCGGGATGTCGCACCTGCTCGACCAGTGCGAGATCCGCAAGCAGGCCGAGGCCTTCGGAGTGCACCGCGCGGACGGGACCGCGCTCGTGCAGTCGCCGGGAGCGGTCCTCGGCACCAACGAGATCGCACCGCTCACCATGGCGACCGCCTACTCCGGCATCGCCGCGAACGGCACGACCTGCACCCCCGTCGCGATCACGGCGATCGTCGGAGCGGACGGCCGCGAGATCGAGCCGGTGGAGACGACCTGCAGCCGGGCGGTGTCGTCGAGGGTCGCCTCGGCGATGCAGTACACGATGCTCAAGGTGACCGCCGAGGGCACGGGTGTCGAGGACGATCCGAAGAACGGCATCCAGCACATCACCAAGACGGGCACCACCGACAACTCCGCCGACACCTGGGCCATCGGCGCCTCGACCGAGACCTCCCTCGCGGTCTGGGTCGGCAGCATCTCGGCACGCGCGGACGGCTCGAGGGTGAACCTCGACTCGATCGACTTCGACAGCGGCTGGGCGCCCTCGGCACGCCACCGGATCTGGAAGCCGTTGATGACAGCGATCGACTCCCGCTACGGCGGCTCCGACTTCCCGCAGGCCGACCAGTCGCTCATCGCGGCGCCGCAGGTCACCGTGCCGGACCTGTCGGGCCGGACCAGCGACTCCGCCGCACAGGCGCTGACCGCAGCAGGGCTCACTCCCGGAGCGACGTCGCAGGTCGACTCGACGCAGCCGATGAACACCGTGGCCGGCACCGGTCCGGCCGCGGGCACCCGCGTGGACAAGGGATCGGTGGTGGGCGTGCAGCTGAGCACGGGGAAGGCGCCGCCCGCTCCTGCTCCGGGCGGCTGACACCGCTGGACCGGGATGTCGCCGGTCGGCGAGGATCTGCGACGGGAACGGGTCAGGGGGAACGGGTCAGGGGGAACGGGTCAGGGGGAACGGGTCAGGGAAGCCGGCTCAGGGCCCGACGGCTCCGGCGGGGAGGAGCCCGAACTCGACGAGCTCGTCGTCGGTGAGCAGTCGGCTGCGGATCATGAAGCGCTTGCCCTCGGGGGCTTCGACGCTGAATCCGCTGCCCCGCCCGTCGACGAGGTCGACGGTGAGGTGGGTGTGCTTCCAGTACTCGAACTGGGAGCGGGACATCCAGAAGTCGATCGGGTCCAGGCCGTCGAGCCGGAGCGACTCGACGAGCACGTCCGAGGCGCCGGTGCGGAACATCCCGGCGGGGAAGCACATCGGGGAGCTGCCGTCGCAGCATCCGCCCGACTGGTGGAACATGAGCGGCCCGTGCAGAGCCGTCATCCGGCGGAGCATGCCGGCCGCCTCCGCAGTGACGTCGACCCTCGTAGAGGTCATGGTTGGTGCTCCTTCGCTCGTTGTGCGGAATGTCTATATGCGCCCGACCGCTGACGGCGGACGCTCCTCCGGGCGGCATCTCGATACGCCGCTGCGCGGACTACTCGATCAGCATGAGGGGGCGCTCCCTCGTCCGATGCCTCGCCCGAAGGGCCGAGCACCGTTCTTCCACGCGCCGCCAGGTGCCTCGCCCGCAGGGCCGAGCACCGTCCTTCCACGCGCCGCCAGGTGCCTCGCCCGCAGGGCCGAGCACCGTTCTCCCGCGCGCCGTCAGGTGCCTCGCCCGCAGGGCCGAGCACCGTCCTTCCGCGCGCCGTCAGGTTCCTCGCCCGAAGGGCCGAGCACCGAACGGCGGATCCGCGTGCCAGCGGATCCGTCTCGGTGCGAACGCTCCCCGCTCCTCCCCACCCGGCCACATCCACAAGCCGACCGCGGCACGGGCGACGAGGAACGAGGAGCCCGTGCGAACCAGCACCGAACGGCGGATCCGCGTGCCAGCGGATCCGTCTCGGTGCGGACGCTCCCCGCTCCTCCCCACCCGGCCACGTCGGCGAGCCGACCGCGGCACGGGCGACGAGGAACGAGGAGCCCGTGCCAACCAGCTCAGAAGAAGCCCATCGGTCCTTCCGCGTAGGAGACGAGGAGGTTCTTCGTCTGCTGGTAGTGGTCGAGCATCACCTTGTGGTTCTCGCGTCCGATGCCCGACTGCTTGTAGCCGCCGAACGCCGCGTGCGCGGGGTACTGGTGGTAAGTGTTCGACCAGACGCGGCCTGCTTCGATGGCCCGGCCGGCGCGGTAGAGCTGGGCGCCGTTGCGGCTCCACACTCCGGCGCCGAGGCCGTAGAGGGTGTCGTTGGCGATGCCGATCGCGTCGTCGAAGTCGTCGAAGGAGGTGAGGGCGAGGACGGGTCCGAAGATCTCCTCCTGGAAGATGCGCATCGAGTTGCGGCCCTCGAACACGGTCGGGTTGACGTAGTAGCCGCCGCTGAGCTCGCCGCCGAGGTCGGCGCGGTCGCCGCCGATGAGCAGCTTCGCTCCCTCCTGCTTGCCGATGTCCATGTAGGAGAGGATCTTCTCGAGCTGGTCGTTCGAGGCCTGGGCGCCGATCATCGTGGCGGTGTCGAGCGGGTTGCCCTGTTTGATCCGCTTGACCCGCTCGAGGCCGTCACCGACGAAGTCGTCGTAGATCGAGCGCTGCACGAGCGCCCGCGACGGGCAGGTGCAGACCTCGCCCTGGTTGAGGGCGAAGAACGAGAAGCCCTCGAGCGCCTTGTCGTAGAAGGAGTCGCGTTCCGCGGCGACGTCGGCGAAGAACACGTTGGGGCTCTTGCCGCCCAGCTCCAGCGTCACCGGGATGAGGTTCTCGCTGGCGTACTGCATGATCAGGCGGCCGGTGGTCGTCTCGCCGGTGAAGGCGATCTTGCGGATGCGCGGGTGGGAGGCGAGCGGGGCGCCCGCTTCGAATCCGAATCCGTTGACGACGTTGAGCACGCCGGCGGGGATGAGGTCGCCGATCAGGTCGAGCAGCACGTGGATGGACGCCGGCGTCTGCTCGGCCGGCTTCAGCACCACGCAGTTGCCTGCGGCGAGCGCCGGCGCGAGCTTCCACACGGCCATCAGGATCGGGAAGTTCCAGGGGATGATCTGCCCGACCACGCCCAGCGGCTCGTGGAAGTGGTACGCGATCGTGTCGTGGTCGATCTCGGAGACTCCTCCCTCCTGCGCGCGGATCGCTCCGGCGAAGTAGCGGAAGTGGTCGATGGCGAGGGGGATGTCGGCGGCGAGGGTCTCGCGCACGGGCTTGCCGTTCTCCCACGTCTCGGCGACGGCGAGCAGCTCGAGGTTCGCCTCCATGCGGTCGGCGATCTTCAGGAGCATGTTCGAGCGCTCGGCGGGGCTGGTCTTCCCCCAGCTCGCGAACGCCTTCCAGCCCGCCTCGACGGCGCGGTCGACGTCGGCGGCGGTGCCGCGGGCGATCTCGCAGAAGGGCTTCCCGGTGATCGGGGTGATGTTCTCGAAGTACTGGCCGCTCGCGGGGGCGACGTACTCGCCTCCGATGTAGTGGTCGTAGCGCGAGCGGAAGGAGGCGACGGATCCCTCCGTGCCTGGATTCGCGTAGACCGTGGAACCCGGCTCCTGCGGTGCCTGCTCGGCGACCTGGTCGGCGTACAGCGTCATGTGGACCTCCATCGACGTCGTTGTCGTGGGCGCGGGGTGGGCGCCCGGTCCTGACGCTACGTCGCGGGGGGTTGCACGACGTTGCACGGGTCGACGCACCGGCGGGAGCGGCGAGGACGGAGACCGGACCGGCCGGGCGGAGACGCGGCCGCCCGAGGAGGAGGGCCCCGCGGCCCGGACCTCAGACGCTCGCGAGCAGGCGCTGGGCGATCCGGCTCATGTAGACGCCGTAGGTCACCGTGGCCGCTGCGGCCCCCGCGCCGACCCAGGACCACACCTGCGGCCAGGCGGAGCCATCGACGAGGACCACGACGACTCCGATCGCTCCGACCAGCGTCGTCCAGGTGGCGAGCCAGAAGTCGAGGGTCCGGCCGAAGATCCTCGCCATCGGGTAGAAGTGCAGGCCCACGATCACGGCGATCGCCGGCACGAGGAAGCGGTCGAGCCCGGTGCCGGTGAGGACGCCCACCGCGACACCGATCAGCACGCCCTCCGCGGCGAAGACCGCTCCGAACAGCAGACCGTTCGGCTTCGCCGCGCGGTCGGCGTCGGTGAGCTCCACCGCCATCCTCCGCCGGGCGACGAGGAGGCGGACGGCCTGCACGGCGAAGACCACGGCCGCGAGCGCGCAGACGGTCACGGCGGTCGTCGCCGCCGGTGCCGGCCAGCCGACCGTGGTGTCGCTCGCCCACCACATCGTGAAGACCGCCATCAGGAGCAGACCCCCCGCGACTCCGCTCGCGAGGGCCCGGGGAGGTGGTGCGAGGGTGCTCATGCGTCGAGGCTAGCGAGACGGCTCCGCGGCCTCACGGCTCCGGCGGCACTCCCGGGAGCGACCGGAACGGCTCAGCGCTGCTCCGCCTCGATCGTCTCGAGGTGCGCGGCGACACCGGCACGCCGCGGCGAGCGGGGCGGGAGGACGCGCAGGAGCTCCCGCCACACCTCCGCGTCGTCGCGGCCGTCCGGGCCCTCCGCCCAGGCGAGGAGGGTCGCGGGCGCCGCATCGGCGAGGACGCTCGCCCGCACCCGCAGGCGCAGCTCGCCGGCGATCGCCCGGATCCCCGGCGCCTCGGACGAGGGCAGCGGCGCGCCCCGGTAGGCGTCCAGGGCGAGACGGTGGGAGCCGCGGTCGAGCAGGCCCAGCACCTGGCGGGCGTCGAGGTCGACCGGGCTCGCCAGGCGGTAGGGGCGCGAGAGGGGCACCAGGCGCGGGAGGGTCGGCTCGAGCGCGCGGCGCAGCCGCACCATCTCGGCGCGGACGGTGACCACCGCGTCGTCCCGGCCGTGGAGCAGGAGGGCGAGCTGCTCGGCCGAGAGCCCGGCCCGGTGCCAGGCGAGCAGGGTCAGGATCTCGGCGTGCCGGCTGCTGAGCTCGAGCGTCGCTCCGGCGGCCGTCACCAGGCCCGTCTCGCGCCCGAGAACCCGCAGGCTCGGCGCCCGGGCCGCCGCCGTGCTCCGTGCAGCGGGCCGCCGCGGGCGGAGGAGCCGCTGCACCATCAGCTCGCTCTCGACGGCGGCGGCCGTGGCCTCCATCAGCGGGAGGGTCTGCGGGGCGACGACGTCGGCGCCACCGGTGATGTCGATCACTCCGAGGATCTCGTGCGTCTCGGGGTCGTGCACGGGGACGGCGGTGCAGCTCCACGGGTGCACGAGCGAGGCGAAGTGCTCGGCGCCGTGGATCTGCACGCCGTGATCGAGCACGAGGGCCGTCCCCGGCGCGGACGTCCCGACGTCGGGCTCGGCCCACGCCGCGCCCTCGACGAACGACATCCCCTCGGCGAGGCTCTTGAGGTGCTGGTCCCCGTCGATCCAGAGCAGCCGCCCGAGCGCATCGCCCACCGCGACCAGCACGCCGCTGTCCTCGTCGGCGTCGCGCACCAGCAGGCGGCGGATCACCGGGAGGACCGAGGCGAGCGGATGCCCGGTGCGGTACTCGCGGAGGTCGTCTCCCGAGAACGAGAGCGGTGCCGTCAGCCGGTCCGGATCGAGGCGCCGCCGCCGCGCGCGCTCCCACGACTCCTCGACCAGCGCGCGCCGCCGACCGCTGCCAGGGCGGGCCAGCCACGGGTTGGTCATGCGCTCCGCCTCGTCGTCGGGTCGGTGGGAGTCGACGCTACTCCGCGGAGCGCGGCGGCGCCTCTCTCCGCGCACCGGAACGGCGGCGCCCCCGCACCGCCAGCAGCAGCACCGCCGCCACCAGCACGGCGACGCCCAGGACGGCTCCCGTGGTCAGCCGCTCGCCCAGCACCGCCACGCCGAGGAGAGTCGCGGTCGCCGGCTCCAGGAGGGTGAGCGTCGAGACGGTCGCCGCGGGAAGCGCTCGCAGGCCGCGCGCGAAGAAGGTGTAGGCCACGGCGACCGTCACCACTCCGAGCCAGAGCACGGCCGGGATCGAGCCGGAGAGCCGCGACGGATCGCCCAGCAGCAGGAACGGGAGCGCGAGCAGCGCCGCGGCTCCGAACTGGGCTCCCATGGCGGCGACGGGGCTGAGCCCGCGCTCGAGCAGCAGCTTGCCGCAGACGGCGTAGAGCGCGTAGGAGGCGCCGGCGCCGGCCGAGGCGGCGAGGCCGGGGAGCGTCACGCCGCCGGATCCGCCGCCGCTGAGGAGCACCACGCCGACCGCGGCGAGCGCGGTCGAGGCGAACCAGCGCGGGCCCGGGGTCGTCCGCAGGACGAGCCACTCCAGCAGGCCGGTGAAGGCGGGAGCGGAGCCGAGGGCGACGATCGTGCCGACCGCGACGCCGTTCTGCGCGGTGCCGGTGAAGAAGGCGGGCTGGTACGCGGCGACGCCGACCGCTCCGAGCACGACGAGCAGCACGACGGCGCGGGTCGGGCGGGAGCGGCTCCGCCGGCGCAGAGCCTCCACGCCGAGGAGAGCGGCCAGCAGGGCGCCGCCGAGGACGATGCGCGCCGCCCCGAGGAGGAGCGGATCCACGCCCGCCGCTCCGAGGGCCTGGGCGGTCCCCGTCGTGCCGAAGCAGACGGCGGCGAGGAGGACGGCGCCGATCGCCGAGGTCCGGGCCCCGCTCATCCCGCCCCGCTCCCCCGGCCGCCTGATGACCGGCTCCCAGTGTCCCAGGGATGGGCGCGTGCTCTTCCGCCTCTCGCACCGGGGGCCCAGGATGGAGGGACCGGACTAGCGGAGGAGCACGACGTGGGCATCGCGGAACCGTTCGACCTCGAGGACCACCACCGCAGCGCGCACGGCGCCCTGCGCGAGCACTTCTCGGTGCGCGAGTTCGAGGAGGTGCCGCTGGACCGCGAGGCCATCGTCGCCACCGCGTACCTGCGGGCGATCGAGCACGCCACCGTGGCCCGGGTGCTCCCCCTCGCGCGCGCCCACCCCGACGAGCAGGTCCGCGCGTTCGCGTCCGTCTGGGCCGCCGAGCGGCACCGGATCGCCGACGCCCTGGGCGACGTGCTCGCGGCCTCGCCGCAGATCCGCGGCATCGACATCCGCCCGCCGGAGCCGACGGTGAGGTCGCGCCCGCTCCTCGACCGCGCCGCGGCCTCCCTCGCCGGCCCCGTCGCGCTGGCCCTCGCGGTGGACGCCCGGGTCGCGGTGCACGGCTACCGCCGGCTCGCCCGGCTCTCGCTGCACCCCGAGATGGAGCGCCTCGCCGAGACGGTCACGGGCATCCTCGAGCGGCAGGCCGACTTCTTCACGGTGCACGCGGCGGGACGCCTCGGACGCCCGCTGCCGCGCCGGGTGCAGGCGGCCGGCCTGCTCGCCGTGCTGCGCCTCCCGATCGGCGAGGCCGACCTGCCGGAGGCTCTCGCCCGCGAGGGCCGGGAGCTCGTCTTCGGCCGGGACGACGGCGGACTCGACGGGATCGACGCGGGCGTCGTCGCGGCGTTCGCGCTGCCCTGCACGGCGGCCCGGCGGCTCGTGCACCCGTACCGGCCGGTGTCGATCCGTGCCGCGCACCGCCTCGGACGGCTCGCCGCCGACACCCGCGCCGCCGTCACGACCCTGCTGGAGCAGGTGCGCGAGTAGCGGCGGCGCTCAGCCCAGCAGCTCGCGCACGTCCTCGGCGGTGATCCCGCCGGTGGCCGCCGCGCCGTCGTCCGACATGACCGCGGCGAAGAGCGCGGCCTTCGCCTCCTTGAGGGCCATCACCTTCTCCTCGATCGTGTCCTTCGCGACCAGGCGGTAGACCATGACCGAGCGGGTCTGGCCGATGCGGTGCGCGCGGTCGACCGCCTGCGACTCGGTGGCGGGGTTCCACCACGGGTCGAGCAGGATGCAGTAGTCGGCCTCGGTGAGGTTGAGCCCGAAGCCGCCGGCCTTGAGCGAGATCAGGAACACGCCCGCCGCGCCAGAGCGGAACCGATCGATGACCTCGTCGCGCTTCTTCGTCGCTCCGTCGAGGTAGGCGTACTCGATGCCCGCCGCGTCCAGCCGCCCGCGAACCCGGCCGAGGAACCGCGTGAACTGGCTGAACACCAGCACGCGGTGCCCCTCGCCGAGTGCGTCGCCCAGCAGCTCGTCGAGCAGGTCGAGCTTGGTGGAGGGCACGCTCTCGTGCGCCTCGTCGACCAGTGCCGCGTCGAGCGCGACCTGGCGAAGCACGGTCAGCGCGCGGAAGATCGCGAAGCGGTTCTTCTCGAAGTCGCCGATCAGGCCCAGCACGCGCTGCCGCTCCCGCGCCAGGTACGTGTCGTAGACCTTCCGCTGCTTCGGGCCGAGCTCGACCTCGAGGGTCTGCTCCTGCTTGGGCGGCAGCTCCTTGGCGACGAGCTCCTTGGTGCGCCGCAGCATCAGCGGGCGGATGCGCCGCCGCAGCTGCGAGAGCTTCTCGCTGTCGGCCTCGCGCTCGATCGGCTTCTGGTAGAACTCGACGAACCCGGCGGGCGAGGGGAACAGGCCCGGAGCGACGATCGACAGCAGCGACCAGAGCTCCATCACGTTGTTCTCCATCGGCGTTCCCGTGATGGCGAGCTTGAAGGGCACGTCGAGCCGGCGCGCGAGCTGGTGCGTCGCCGACTGGCGGTTCTTGACGAACTGCGCCTCGTCGAGGAGGAGCCCCGACCACTGGATGCCCGAGTACGACTCGTAGTCGAGCCGGAACAGGGCGTAGGAGGTGACGACCAGCTCGGCCTCGCCGATGACGCTGGAGAGCGCCTTCCGCTTCTTCTTCGACGTCTCATCGATCCCGACGACGCGGAGGTCCGGGGCGAAGCGCTTGGCCTCGCCGACCCAGTTGGGCACCACGCTGGTGGGTGCGACGACGAGGAACGGGCGCGGCGAGGTGCCCGCCTCCGCGGCCGCGGCGCGCTGCTCCTGCATCACCCGGGTGACCAGGGCGAGGGACTGCACGGTCTTGCCCAGGCCCATGTCGTCGGCGAGCACGCCGCCGAGCTGGTTGTCGTAGAGGAACGAGAGCCAGTCGTAGCCGAGCTGCTGGTAGGGCCGCAGCTCCACGGCGAAGCCCTCGGGCAGGACCCGCGACTCCAGCGCACCGGTCGCGGTGAAGCCGGAGAGCCCCTCCACGGAGCGGCGCCACGCGGCGGCCTGGGCCTCCACGACGCCCAGCTCGACCAGCTCGTCCCAGAGGGAGGACTGGAACCGGCTGATCCGCAGGGTCTCGCCGGGGTCGTCCGAGAGCTCGCGGGCCTCGGCGATCAGCTCGCGGAGGCGGCCGAACCGCTCGTCGTCGAGGGCGAAGTAGACGCCGCTGGGCAGCACCATGTACTCGTCGCCGCGGGCGAGCGCGAGGAAGATCTCGGCCAGCGGGACCGCCTCGTCGTTGACGGTGACGGAGATCTCGAGGTTGAACCAGTCGCGGCTGTCGGGCTGGGCGACGGTCTGCACGGCGACCACGGGGGCGGTCTGCGCCTCGCGGTACTCGACGCGCTCGCCGATCTCCTCGATCTCGACGGTGCCGAGCTCGCGGAGCCGCTCGACCTCGCCGGTGAGGAAGCCGACGGTCTGCATGCCGCGCAGGTCGAAGGTGGGGCGCAGGCGCCTGCTCGACGGGGACACCAGGGCCGGCGTCGACTCCGGGTCGAGACCCGCTCCCACGAGGGAGTCGAGGATCCGCTGCTCGGCCTCGGGGTCGCGGTAGCCGGCGTCCTCGCCGACCCGCAGCGGGAGCCGCTCGGCGTCCACGCCGCCGCGCGCCCCCTCCACTCCGTAGCGCCACCACCACGAGCCGCGCAGGCCCGCGCCGTCGGTGTGCTCGAGGGTGAGGCCGAGGCGCGGCTCGGGCACCGCGGGCGCCTCGAAGGAGCCGTCGCGGGAGACGATGTCGAACAGCCGGTGCAGCCGCTGGTAGTGCTCGGTGAGGAACGCCGACTCCTCGGCCACCGGGATGCGGATGGCCTCGCGGCTCCAGAGGAACGTGCGCGCGGAGGACAGCAGCGGCGCGGCGAACGGGATGAGCGTGACCGGGCGGGCGCGCATCTCGTCGCCGCCCTCCCACGTGTAGAGGCCGACGGCCGGGTCGCCGATGAAGCCGAACTCCTCGGGCGCCGGGTGGTCGCCGATCGCGACGAGCGAGCGCAGCTCGAGGCCGGCGGCGGTGCGCGTGACGTCGATGGAGGCGGTGGCCGTCGTGTCGAGGATCTTCAGCGGCGTCTGGTCGCGGTCGCCCATCACCAGGCCGATGCCCGCGCGGACGGCTCCGTGCAGGGCCGCCCAGATCGCCTCGCTCCGGCACTGGTCGAGGTAGAGCCAGGTGTCGGGCGAGTAGTAGCTGGAGGCGCTGTGCCCGGAGAGCAGGCCCTGCATCTCGCGGATCACGTCGATCTGGCGCTCGTCGTAGTCGTGGCTGTAGTGCAGGTAGCCGAGGTCGCGCCAGCTGGTGCCGGTGCGGACCCAGCGGTCGCGGTCGCCCATCCGCACCGGGCGCACGCCCAGGCGCGGGCGCGGCTCGGGCGGCGGCCGGTAGGAGTTGTAGCGGCCGGGCGGGCGACGCACGGGCTCGCCGGGCAGCAGCTCGAACTGCAGGCCGAGCGGGATGCCGGTGTGGGAGCGCTCCGCGCCGGCGAGGAGCGGGGCGAGCGCGCTGCGCCACTCCGGGACGGCGTCGACAGCGGCCTCGCCCGGGAAGGGACCGGCCACTCCGCCCTCGCGCTCGCGGCGCAGGGCCTCGATCAGGACGGCCGCGACGTGCTTGCACTCGTTCTTGACCGGGCAGCTGCAGGCGCCGCCGAGGAGGGTCCAGTGCTCGCCCTCGTCGCGGAGCTGCACGCTCACGGCGTACGGCGAGCGCCCGGATCCGCGGACCTGGCCGAAGAGGCGGGTGCGGCCGCCGAACCACTGCAGCTCGCGCACGCGGCCCTCGTCCGCGTACGCGGTGCCCTTCTCGACGGCGGCGGTTCCGACGAGGGCGCGGATGTCCTGCTCGGAGAAGGGCTCGTGGCCGGTGGTCACCGGCCCGGGTGCGGCCGACGGCAGCACCTCACCGGGGGGACTCTGGCGGGCCATGGACCTCACGCTCTCCGCGCTCGAACGAGCGCATCCGTCTATTCAACCCGATTCCGGAGGCGCTGCGAGCCGCGGGCCGGGATCCGTGGAGGACGCACGGCCGTCCCTACGATGGAGGGATGCCCCGTCTGGCCGTCGTCTCGGCGCACACCTCCCCGCTCGAGCAGCCGTCGACGGGCGACGCGGGCGGGATGAACGTGTACCTCGCGGCGGTGCTCCCGGAGCTGGCTGCGCTCGGCTGGGAGATCGAGGTGCTGACCCGCGGCGAGGGCGTCCGGATGCTCGCGCCGGGTGTGCGAGTGGTCGGCGTGCCGGTGCCGGCGGGCGACAAGTACGCGCTGGCGGCCGCGGCGCCGCAGTTCGCGCGCGCCGCGGAGGGGGCCGACGTCGTGCACTCCCACTACTGGGTGTCGGGCCTCGCGGGGGCGCTCACCGGCAGGCCGCACGTGCACTCGATGCACTCGGGCTCGCTCGCGAAGAACGCCCGGCTCGCCCCGGGCGACGTCGCGGAGCCGCAGCAGCGGATCGACGCGGAGCGCTCCGTGCTCGCCTCCGCCGACGCGATCGTGGTGGCGGGCGCCTCGGAGCGGGAGGACGTCGTCAGCGGGTACGGCGCGGATCCCGACCGGGTCGTCGTGGTGCCGCCCGGAGTCGACGCGCGGTTCCGCCCGGGCGGCGGCGAGCGCTCCGGAGTCGTCCTGGTCGGCCGGGTGCAGCCGCTCAAGGGCCAGCTGCTGGCGGTCGAGGCGCTCGCGGCGATGGCGCCGGCGGAGCGGCCGGTGCTGCGGCTGGTGGGCGGGGCGGCACCGGGCCGGGAGTCGTACCTCGACGCGGTGCGCGCCGCGGCGGCTCCGCTGGGAGACCGCGTGCTGATCGAGGGGGCCGCCGACCGCGACCGGGTGGCGGAGCGGCTCCGGAGCGCGCAGCTGGCGCTCGTGCCCTCGGCGGCCGAGACCTTCGGGCTGATCGCGCTCGAGGCGGCCGGCAGCGGCACTCCCGTGCTCGCGCGCAGGACGACCGGCCTGGTGGACGCGGTGCGCGACGGCGGAAGCGGCGTGCTGCTCGACTCCGACTCCCCCGCGGCGTGGGCCGAGGCGATCCTGACCCTGCTGGGCTCGCCCGGCGAGCTGGCGCGACTCGGCCGCGGCGGCGTCGACTGGGCGGCCGCCCACTCCTGGCCGGCCGCCGCCGCCCGGCTGGACGCCGTCTACCGCGGCCTGTCGGCCCGCTGAGGGAACCCCGGACCGTCGAGGGACCCCGCTCCGCCGGATTACCTCGACGGGTCGGGGCTCCCTCGATGCAGGGAGGGGGTCAGTCGGCGATGGCGGGCGCCCCGGGGTCGAGGCGGGCGCCGCGAGTGGAGCGGTACCAGGGAGCGAGGCGGTCGGGCGAGACGGCGACCATCGCGGCGCCCGTGAATCCGGCGTCGTTGCCGAAGCGGGCGGGGACGATCTCGGTGCCGATGTCGAGGAAGCGGGCGAACTCGTCGAAGACGTGCGCCGCCGCGCCGCCGATCACGAACAGCTGCGGCGAGAGCAGCATCTCGAGGTGCCGGTAGTAGACGCTGAGGCGACCCGCCCACTCCTCGAGGGTGATGCCCTCGCGGCGGACGGCCGAGAAGCCGACCTGCGGCTCGAAGTCGGGACCGTCGATGTGCAGGTGACCGAGCTCGGAGTTGGGGATCACCACGCCCTCGTGGACGAGCGCCGTCCCGATGCCGGTGCCGAGGGTGGTCAGCAGGAGGAGGCCCTCGCGTCCGCGCATCGCGCCGAACTCGCGCTCGGCGACCCCTGCCGCGTCCGCGTCGTTGACGACGACGACGTCGACCCCGGTCGCCTCCGAGAGGAGGGCCTGCGCGTCGAGCCCGACCCAGCGCTGCGAGACGTGGGTGGTCTGGCGGACGACGCCGCCGCGGACGATCCCGGGGAAGCCGACGCCCACGGGCGTGCCCGAGATCGGCGAGACGTCGCGGACGATGCCGGCGATCGCCTCGGCGAAGTCCTCGGGCTCCTTGCCCAGCGGGTTCGCGACCGCGAAGCGCCGAGCCGCCCGCTCGCCGGTGGTGACGTCGACGAGGGACGCCTTGATCGACGTCCCCCCGATGTCGACGCCGACGGCGAAGCGCGGGAGGAGGCCGTCGTGGGGCTGGGTCACGGATGCTCCGTCTGCAGTGGTGGGCGAGTGCGGGGACTCGCGAAAACGGTCGGCCCGTCGGATCCGGGATCGCGACGAGCCGAAGGCGATTCTACGAGCCGTCAGGTGCGCGCGGGCTCCGAGAGGGCGCGGAGGACGAAGTCGATCACCGGCTCGTAGAGGTGGACGGCCAGCCCGTCGTCGATCGGGACGACCACCTCGATCGAGCCCTGCGCCTCGGCGACGAATACCGCCGGGTCGTTGCAGTCCGCGATCGCGATGACCGGCAGCCCCCGCCGGCCGGCCGCGCCCGCGAAGCCGTGGTCGGCGACGACCAGGTCGGGGCGGACGCCGAGCTCGTCGAGGCGGTCGAGCAGCGCGTCCATCGGCTCCGGCGAGTGCGTGTGCTGCAGCCCTCCCCCGCGGTAGACGCAGGTGACCCCGCCGGTGCACCACAGGGCCTGGTGCTCGTCCGCGAGAGGCACGCGGATGCCGTCGGGGGCGGCGAACGGGAGCGCGTTCACGTCGATCACGCGGGCGCCCCGCTCCGTCGCGGCAGCAGCGAAGCGGCGGTAGACGTCCATCAGGGTCGCGGGGTGCGCGGTGGCGAACAGGAGGAGCGCCCCCTCGCGGACAGCGGCGGCGAACCGCTCGCGGTAGCGGGCGAGACCCGCGACCGTCAGGCGGGCGTCGATCCGGTCCTGCCCGCTCTCGAAGGAGGGGTCGGTGCTGATCCCCACGCGCTCCCCCATCAGGGCGAGCAGGCTCTCGAGCGTCCAGTGCTCGGCCACGTCCACCCCGTAGAGGTGCGCGGGCTCGCGGGCGGCGAGGCCGCGGAGGTTGCCGAGGTTGCTCGCGCGGCCGGTGAGGACGTCCCCGGCGAGGAGGGAGGAGTCGAGGTACGCCTCGAGCTCGGAGTCGGGAAGCGGCATGCGGGACCTCTCGATCGACGGGGAGCTCCCAGGCTACGGGCAGTTCAGGTGTTGACATCCGATCCGTCGCCGATATATCGTTACTGCATCGCCGACAGATCGGAAGCAGCCGCTCCCGACGGGCGACCGGATCCGATCGAAAGGGATCCCCTCACGACAGAGAGCAGCACACCCATGAACTCCAGGACCTTCTTCTCCGACGACCGCCGCGACTCGTGCGACGGCGACCACTCCTCCCGCCACGAGCACCCCGGCCGCGGACAGCGCCGCGGACCCGGCGGTCACGGCCGCGGCTTCGGGCCCGGCTTCGGCTTCGGCCCGGGCTTCGGCCCCGGCTTCGGCGGCCCCTTCGGCCGCGGCGGAGGACGCGCCCGACGCGGTGACGTCCGCGCGGCTCTCCTCTCCCTCCTCTCCGAGAAGTCCTCGAACGGCTACGGCCTGATCAAGGCCATCGCCGAGAAGACGAACGGATCGTGGCGTCCCAGCCCCGGCTCCGTCTACCCCACCCTCCAGCAGCTCGTCGACGAGGGCCTCATCACGGCCGTCGGCGCGGGCCGCGGCACCGAGTACCAGCTCACGGACGCGGGCGGCACCTACGTGCGCGAGCACGCCGACGAGCTCGACGCGGCCTGGGAGGCCACTCCCGGCGCGAGCGACGCCGATCGCGCCTTCATGGAGAACGTCGGCAAGCTGATGGGCGTCGTGCAGCAGTTCCGCGGAGCGACCGAGGCGCAGCGCGCCGCCGCCTCCGCCAAGCTCGACGAGACCCGTCGCGCGCTGTACCTCATCCTCGCCGACTGACCTCGGCTCCCCTCCCGCGATCCGTCGCGGGAGCCCCGGACGGACGGGACCCCCTCGCCTCGGCGACGGAGTCCCGTCCGTTCCGTCGTCTCCGGACCCGGCGCCTCAGCGGGCGGCGGACAGGCGCGCCAGACCCTCGTCGAGGGTGACCGACGGGCTCCACTGCAGATCGGCGCGCGTGCGGCGCTGGTCGAACCAGTGCGCGGTCGAGAGCTGCTCGGCGAGGAAGCGGGTCATCGGCGGCTCATCGGCGCCGGGCCGCACGGCCCACACGCGCTCGACGAGCGAGCCCGCAGCGCGGGCGACGGAGGCGGGGACGGACCAGCGCGGCGGCTCGACGCCCGAGGCGCGGCAGATCCCGGCGAGCAGCTCGGCGACCGGGCGCGGCTCGCCGTTGGTGACGACGTAGGAGCGGCCGTGCACCTCCTCCGCCCGCCCGAGAGCGGCGACGATCGCCGAGGCGGCGTTGTCGATGTAGGTGGAGTCGATCAGCGCCTGGCCGTGCCCGAGGAGCGGCAGCCGGCCGGCGCGCGCCCGCTCGACGATGCGGGCGACGAGCTGGGTGTCGCCCGGACCCCAGACCAGGTGCGGGCGCACGGCGACCACCGCGAAGCCGGGGGCGTCGGCAGCGAGGGCCAGCAGCTCGGCGCGGGCCTTGGTGCGCGCGTAGTCGCCGCGGGCCCGGTCCGGATCGGCGGGCTCGGCGTCGTCGCCGGTGATCGAGGAGCCGGAGTGGGCGACGGAGGGCGACGAGATCTGGACGAAGCGGCTCACGCCGGCGCGGGCGGCGGCGGCGAGCAGACGCCGGGTGCCGTCGATGTTCACGCGGTCGAAGTCGCCAGAATCGCCGGCGAGCGAGACCTTCGCGGCGAGGTGCACGACGCCCTCAGCCGCGTCGACGGCCTCCTCGACCGCGCGCGGATCGGTCAGGGAGCCCCGCGCCTCCTCGACGCCCGCGACCCCGGAGGGCCGGCGCTGGAAGGTGCGGACCTCGTGCCCCTGGGCGACGAGGCCCGCGGCCACCGCACCGCCGAGCAGGCCGCTCGCGCCGGTGACCAGGACCCTCACGGCGCCACCATCCGGCCGCCGGCGAGCACGCCCTCGGCCCAGCGCGAGAGCGCGGCCCGGTCGATCTTGGAGTTGTGGCGGATGTCGGTGGGCAGCGCCGGGACGACGAGAACCGCGGCGACGGGCCGGCCGACGGCCGCACGCACCTCGGCGGCGAGGGCCTCCTCGGCCAGCACCACGCGGCGCGCGCCCGAGCGCAACTCGACCACGGCGACCAGCTGCGCGACTCCGCGCGGGCCGGCTCCGACGATCGCGGCGCGGGCGACCGAGGCCACGCGCGCCTCGATCCGCTGCTCCGGTCCGACCGGCGTGACCACGCCGTCCGGAGTGACGACGACGTGCGGCATGCGGCCCTCGACCCAGAGGCGGCCGGCGGAGTCGATCCGCCCGACGTCCCCGGTGCGGTGCCAGCGCTCGCCCGGGACGGCGCCGACGCGGGCGGCACGGTCGGTGAGCCAGAGGCGCTCGTAGTGGTCCTCGACGTGACCTGCCGAGACGACGATCTCGCCGGTCGTGCCGGTGATCTCCTCCGGCTCGTCCGTGGCGCGGCCGTCGGCGTCGAGCGGGGCGATCCGCAGCCGGACGCCCGCGGCGGGCACGCCCACGCAGACGCCTCCGCGCGGATCGTCGTCGGAGGCGGCCTCGCGGATGCCCTCCAGCGACGCGTCGGTGAGCAGCAGCCCCTCGGTCATGCCGTAGGGAGTGCGGGCGGAGGCGTTCGGCATGAGCGCCTGCGCCTCGCCGAGCAGTCCCGCCGAGACGGGGGCGCCGGCCGAGAGGAAGGTGCGCACGCCGGCGAGGGCGCGGTGGTCGTCGGCGTCGAGCGCGCCGGCGGTGGCCACGACGTTGGCCAGTGCGGCCGGCGAGAGGAACAGCACGGTCGCGTCGACCCGGGCGGCGGCCGCGGCGACGGCGGCCGCGGTGAGCGTTCGGGGCGCGGTGACGTCCATGTCCGGAGTCGCGGAGCGCGTGCCCAGCGCGGGGCCCAGCAGAGCGAACGGCGCGAAGCCCGCGACGAGCCCTGTGCCCGGTCCGATCCCGTACTGGCGGGCGAGCGCGTCGCGGACGCCGGCGAGCTGGCGGTGCGTGTAGACGACGCCCTTGGCGGGGCCGGTCGAGCCGGAGGTGAACAGGATCGCGGCTACGGCGTCGGCGGCGGGAGCCTCGCCCAGCGCCTCCGGGTCGGCGGCCAGCTCGGCGCGGCCCAGCTCGATCAGCTGCCCGAGCGAGGTGTCGACCCCGAGGGCCGAGGCGGAGGCGCGGGGCAGGGTCTGCGTCGAGACCCGGCCGCCGGGCCAGCGGAGGGCCCGCGCGACGGTGAGGCCGGGCAGGGCGCCGACCACCAGATCCGGCCAGGCACCGCGGACCGCGCGGGTGAGACCGCGCAGGCCCAGGCCCGCGTCGGCGACGACCACGACGGCTCCGATGCGCAGGCACGCGTAGAGCAGCGCCGTCAGGTCGGCACCGGGCGGCACGAGGAGCGAGACGCGGTCGCCCGGGGAGACGCCGGAGGCGCGGAGCCCGGCGGCGAGCTCGCGGACCCGCTGCGAGAGCAGGCGCCACGAGACCGAGCGGGGCCCGCCGCCTCCGGGAGGCGCCATCTCGACCAGAGCGAGCGAGTCGTCCTGCGCGTTGCGGTCGAGGTGCGCCCAGAGCGGCTCGACCGGCGCGGTCGGGCGGCGGACGTCGGGGGCGGGGTCGCCGCCGAACGGCTCCTCGCCGTCGGAGAGGTCGCCCAGCCAGGTGAGGACGGCGGACGAGTAGTCGACGTCCTCGGCCACCAGGTGGCCCGCTCCCTCGTAGCGGTGGACCTGCGCGTGCGGGAGGCGGTCGACGAGGTCGTCGAGGTAGCGGTCGGAGAAGATCGGGTCCAGCGGGCCCCAGAGCATCAGGGCCGGCGTCGTCAGGGCGCTGACGCCCTCGGCGATGCGCTGCAGCTCCGGCTCGCTCGGGTGCGCGGAGTCGACCGGGATGTCGGCGACGAAGCCGCCCACTCCGCCGCGGCGCGACGCGGACCGGTAGGGCGCGCGGTACCCCTCCTTCACCGCGGAGGGCAGCGCGGGGTGCCCCAGCGCGAGGGTCGTCTCGAGGAAGGCCGGCGTGCGGACCGTCGAGGCGCCGAGCACGCCCGACGCGAGCGCGAGCCGGAGCGGGGCCGGGATCGGCTCGTCGGCGCTCTGGTGGATCGCGGTGTTCAGGAGCATCGTGGCGCGCAGCTGCTCCGGGTGGTCGACCGCCCAGCCCAGCGAGACGACTCCGCCCCAGTCGTGGCCGAGGGTGACCACGTCGTCGAGGCCGAGCACGTCGGTGAGGTTGGAGAGCTCGCGCACGCGGTCGGCGAGCGTGTGCAGGGCGCCGGTCCGCTCGGAGAAGCCCATCTCGAGCTGGTCGACAGCGACCACCCGCCAGGCGGGGCCTCCGCTGCGGGCCGACTCGAGCGTGGCGGCCGCGAGGCGGCGCCAGAGGTAGGACCAGGTGGGATTGCCGTGCACGCAGAGGACGGTGCCGACGGGCTCCGTGCCGAGGGCCTCGCCCGTGTCGAGCAGGTGCCAGCGGCGCGGCACGCCCTGGGCGTCCGGAGCGTCGACGAGGCGCGACCACGCGGGATCGAGCCCGTCGAGCCCGGCCGGGGGCAGCTGCGCCGCGGCCGTGGAGCCGAGCGCTCCGCGGATCCGCTCGGCCGGGTGGGGCGCGGTCACCAGGCGATCTCGAGCATCGCGGTGTTGATGCCCGAGCCCACTCCGATGAGCAGCACCCGGTTGCCCGGCTGCAGGGTCTCGGCCTCCTGGGCCAGGGTGATCGGGATCGACGCCGGGCCGACGTTGCCGAGGGTGGGGTAGGTCGTGGGGACGCGGCTGCGGTCGATGCCGACGGCCTTCACCAGGGCGTCGGTGTGCACGTCCGACACCTGGTGCGTGATGTAGCGGTCCATCCCGCTCCAGTTCCAGTCGCGGGTGGCCTCCTTCCACGCCGAGAGGACGAGCTCCATGCCGCCCTTGAGCAGCGCCTTCGCGTCCGTGAACATGCCGTCGACGCTGCCGACGCAGAGCTCGTTGAACTGCGTGGCCGCGCGGGTGATGCCGCCGAGGATGCGGTGGCCCTTGGGGTGCTCGTCGGCCGGGCCGAGGACGGCCGCGGCGGCGCCGGAGCCGAGGGTCAGGCTCGCGAACTCGCTCATGAAGTCCTTGCGCTTGACGCCCTCGCGGCTCAGGCGCTCGATGGTGTTGACCTGGATCTCGTCGGCGTCCTCGCCGTCGATGATGAGCGCGTAGCGGATCTGGCCGGAGTCGATCAGCTGCGCGGCGAGGGTCATGCCGTTGACGAAGCCGAGGCAGGCGTTCGCGATGTCGAAGTTGATGGCCGACGAGGGCAGGCCGAGCCCGTGGTGCAGGCGCACGGCGACCGAGGGCTCGAGGTGCTTGCGGGTCACCGACGTGTTGATGATCAGGCCGATCTGGTCGGCGCGGACGCCGGCCTCGGCGAGAGCGCGCTTGCCCGCGTCGATCGCCGCTCCGTCGAAGCCCTGCTCGGTGCCCCAGTTGCGGCGCTCGTGCACTCCGGCGACGCGCTGGAGGAGCCCGGTGGGGAGCCGCAGTCGCTTGAGCGCCGGAGCGAGCCGCGCCTCGATCTCGGCCGAGGTGGTCACGCGCGGAGCCAGCGTGGTCGCGACGGACAGCAATGCGACGTTGCGGTGCGTGGTCGTTGCGTTTCCGTCCAACGGAACTCCCTGTCGAGTTGTCGATCCTGGCATGTGCCTCCGTGATTTTACGCTGTCGTTCAGGCTGCGCTTCCTGGACGCCGGCTGGGCGGTCGCGGGACGCGTCCTCGGCGGCCCGGCGGAGGCTCCTCCCCCGGAACGACGGGCGAGGAGCCGCCGAGGCCACACGCGACGCGCGGTGTCAACCCACCCGCCGGGGCGTCAGGTCCCCATCGCCCACGGCTCGCGATCGCCGCGAAGGCGGGCGGCGAGCGCCATCGCCTGCTCGTCGGTCAGGGTCGCGACGTAGTCGACCACACCGCGCCCCCGGCCGAGCCGCTGCAGCGCGGCCGGGTCGGAGGTCGGCCGGCCGCGCTCGTCCGACGGGAGCCAGTCGGGGTGGTCGGCGCGCAGGCGGAAGTAGCCGTCGGTCGCGAGCTCGATCAGGTCGAGCAGCTTCTGCGGAGCCCGCGAGCCGTCGCGCGGATCCTCGAGCCAGGCGTCGAGGTGGGTCACCAGCGTCTCGAGCACCTGCGACTGGCCGCGCTGGTAGGTGGCGAAGTCCGGCCGGTCGATCACGAAGCGCGTGTGCACGAACTTCAGCACGGCCACGTCGTGCCAGGCGTCGGGGAGGAGGGAGAGGTGGCCCGAGCGGACGTTCGGCTCGGCGAGCACCACCACGGAGCGCTGCAGGCGGCCGATCCAGGAGGAGACGAAGGCCTCGATCGCGCGCTCGGTGCGCGTCGATCCGTCGAACGGGAGCGCGAGGAGCCCCTCGACCAGCTCGGTCGACACCCGCTCCACGGAGGCGCGGAAGTGCTCGTCGCTCGCGATCCACGGGTCGCGGGCCACGAGCCTCCGGCGGAGCATCTCGAGCGAGTGCCCGGGGGCGCGCGCCCACAGCTCCTCGGCGTCGAGGGCGGCGAGCGCGTTCTGCTCGCGGAGGAACGCGCGGAACTCCACGGCGACGGCCGCCTGCTGCAGCACTCCCGCGCGGTAGAAGTCGTCGAGGTCGTGCAGCGAGTAGGCGATGTCGTCGGCGACGTCCATGACCGAGCACTCGAGGGTCTGCTGCCAGGGGGCGATCGCGGCGAAGCCGGAGCGGGCGTCGAGCAGGTCGTCGAGGTCGAGGGTGTACGCCGAGAACTTCGGCGGCGCGGTCTCCCACCGGCTGGCGGTCGAGCCGCGGGGCAGCTCGGTCGGGTCGGCGGAGTCGATGCCGGGGCGGTGGACCGTCCGCCCCCACGGGTACTTGAGCACGGCGGCACGGGAGGCGGCGGTGAGGTTCAGCCCCACCTCCACCGTCTCGCAGACGTCGAGCTCGGAGAGGATCCGGAACGACTGCGCGTTGCCCTCGAAGCCCTCCACGAGCCCCAGCCGCTCACGCGCGAGGCGGTCGAGCGCCTGCTCGCCGAGGTGGCCGAACGGAGGGTGGCCGAGGTCGTGCGCGCTGGCCGCGGCCTGCACGACCACCGGGTCGCAGCCGCCGAGCCGCTCGACCAGCTCGCGCTGGGCGGGATCGGTGGTGGTCAGCTGCATCGCGATCGCGCGGGCGACCGCGGTGACCTTGATCGAGTGCGTGAGCCGGTTGTGCACGACCTGGCCGACGCCGGAGGGCGAGATGACCTGGGTCACCGCGGAGAGTCGGGCGAAGTAGGGCGAGAAGCGGATCCGCTCCAGGTCGACGCGGTACTCGGGGTACTCCTCGCCGGTGGCGAACCGGTCGACCGGCTCGGGGATGCGCCGGTCGCGGCGGTGGTCGTGCGGGGCCGAGGCCCGCGGGGCCGTCGTCTCGGGGAGTGCCGGCTCGCTCATGGCTTCACCCTAATCAGGGGCGCGGGGGCGGAGGGACCGCGCAGCTCCGGCGGTCGGCGTCGCTCCTGCGGCGAGACACCGCGTCCGCCGGCGAGGCACCGCGGGGACGGCGGCGCCTCGGGGAGCGCACGGACACCTCGGCCGTGGCCCGGGGGCGGGGCCGGCGCCTCGGCGGACGCCGGGACGCCCCGCGGGAGCCCCGCTGACGAGGCGAGCGGGAGACGCCGGGCGCGGCCTCCCGTCAGGCGGACTGCTCGCGCGGAGCGACAGCGAGGTGCACGGCCGCGGCGACGACCGCGCCGAGGACGTAGGCCGCGATGTCGAGCCAGGAGAAGGTGGTGCCGACGACGAGGCGGAGCGGCGCCCACAGCTCGACCAGGCGCGCTGCGACTCCGATCGCCTGCAGCTGCTCCATCGCGATCGACCAGGCCAGCGCGATCCCGGCAGCCGTCACGCCCGGGATGCGCGGCAGGAGCACCGCGACCAGCAGCGCCACCAGCACGACGTAGGCCACTCCGCCGGCGAGGTCGGCGAGCAGCCCCGTGAGCACGAACCGCAGTGCCAGGCCCAGGCCGAGCACGGCGACGGCCGCGAGGGCGAAGCGGAACCGCGCCTTCACCGGTCACGCTCCTCGAGGGCGCGCTGGAGGCGGTCGAGAGCGAGGAGGAACGTGCGGTCGTCGGCCACGCGCCAGCCGAGGGCGGCCGGGGCGGCGACGACCAGGGGCACGAGGACGGTGCGCGGGCGCCGCCTCGCCGCACGCAGGACGGCGGAGGCGGGCGGCGGGGCGAGGACCGCCAGGACCAGCGCGCGGACCCGGTGGGCACCCGAGGGCGAGGTGCCGACGCCCACCGAGACGATCCGATCCCACTCGGCGATGCGCAGGGCGTCCGCGCGCTCGGCGGCGAGCTCGAGTCCGTCGCGGCCGACGGCCAGCACCGCGGCGGCGGCGGCCGGAGCGGCGGAGGCGGGTGCCGCGATCCGGCGCAGCGCCCGGGCGAGCTCGGGAGTGCGCAGGACGGCGAACCCCTCGGTGACCGCGGCGAGCGCCGCCAGCCGGCGCTGCCGCTCCGGGGCGGCCTGACGGACCCGGGCCCGGACGGCGGCCGGGGCGGGCAGGGGCGCGGCGAGCAGCGCCGTCGGCTCGAACCGCGTGCGCGGGGGCAGCGGGACCGCCGGCGGCGTGCGCGGCGGGGGCTCGCCCCAGTGCGGCGTCGATGCGGGATCCATGCGCCCCTCCCTCCTCGGGCGGCTCCGAGCCGCCCCTGAGATCATCCCTCCTCCGCCCTCCCGCCTTGCCGAGAGGGCTCGCTGGGCTTACGATGGAGTACCCCCCGGGGGTATGCCGCGACCGGCGTGCCGACCGGACGCCCACCGGGCCGATCGACCGGATCGGACCGGACGCACCACACAGGAGGACCCATGAGCACCAGGATCGACCTCGGCCTGACCGCGAGCGGATCGACGGGAGGCTGCGGCTGCGGCGGAGGCGGTGCCTGCGCGTGCGGCGGCCACGGCGGCGCCGGCCGCTCCGACGCCGGCCACGCGGCGCAGGGCTCCCTGTCCGCCGCGTCCGTGCAGAGCTTCGGCGTCGCGGGCATGACCTGCGAGCACTGCGTCCGCAGCGTCACCGAGGAGCTCGCCGCCTACCCCGAGGTCTCGGCGGTCGACGTGTCCCTCGCCCCCGACGGGGTCTCGACCGTCACGGTCGGCTCCTCCCGGCCGCTCGGCCGCGAGGAGATCGCCGCCGCCGTCGCCGACGCGGGCTACCGCCTCGCTCCCCTGAGCTGACGTGGCCGAGACCACCGGCACCCCGCTCGAGCTCGCCATCGGAGGGATGACCTGCGCCTCCTGCGTCGCGCGGGTCGAGAAGCGCCTCGACGCGCTCCCCGGCGTCCACGCGACCGTCAACCTCGCCCTCGAGCGCGCGACGCTGACCCTCCCGCCCGGCACGACTCCGGCCGACGCGATCGCCGCCGTCGAGGCCGCGGGCTACAGCGCGACGGTCCCCTCCACCGGCGAGGCGGCTCCCGCGGAGGAGCAGGAGGAGCAGGAGGAGCAGAGCGACGACGACCGGGAGCGGCGCGCCCTGCGCACCCGGCTCCGCGTCTCCGCCCTGCTCGCCGTGCCGGTGGTCCTGCTCTCGATGATCCCGCCGCTGCAGTTCGCGAACTGGCAGTGGCTGTGCCTCGCCCTCGGCTCACCGGTCGCGGTCTGGGGCGCGCTCCCCTTCCACCGCAACGCCTGGCGGGCGCTGCGGCACGGCTCCACCACCATGGACACCCTGATCAGCCTCGGTGTCAGCGCCTCCTTCGCCTGGTCGGTCTGGGCTCTGTTCCTCGGCGACGCGGGGCGGCCCGGCATGAGCATGCCGTTCGAGCTGCTGGGCAGCCGCTCCGGCCACGACGAGATCTACCTCGAGGTCGCCGCCGCCGTCCCCGTCCTCGTGCTGGCCGGCCGCTACCTGGAGGCGCGGTCGAAGCGCGACGCCGGTGCGGCGCTCCGGGCGCTCCTCCGCCTCGGCGCGAAGGACGCCGTGCGCGTCGCCGCCGACGGACAGGAGGAGCGCGTGCCCGCGTCCTCGCTCGCCGTCGGCGACGTCCTCCGCGTGCGCCCCGGCGAGACCGTCGCCGCCGACGGCACCGTGCTCGAGGGCTCGAGCGCGATCGACGCGAGCATGCTCACCGGCGAGAGCGTGCCGGTCGAGGTCGGCCCCGGCTCGACCGTGACCGGCGGAGTTCTCAACGCCCACGGCCTGCTCACCGTCCGCGTCGACCGCGTCGGCTCCGAGACCACGCTCGCGCGGATGGGCCGTCTCGTCTCGGACGCGCAGGCCGGCAAGGCGCGCATCCAGCGGCTCGCCGACCGCGTCTCCTCCGTCTTCGTGCCGGTCGTGGTGGTGCTCGCCCTGGCCACCCTCGCCGGCTGGCTGATCGCCGGCGCCGACCTCGCCGCCGCCGTCTCTCCCGCCGTCGCCGTCCTCGTCGTCGCCTGCCCGTGCGCGCTGGGCCTGGCCACCCCGACCGCCGTCCTCGTCGGCACCGGCCGCGGCTCCCAGCTCGGGATCCTCCTCCGCGGGCCGGAGGTGCTCGAGGCCGGGCGCCGGATCGACACGGTCGTGCTCGACAAGACCGGCACGCTCACCACCGGCGCGTTCCAGGTCGTCGAGTCCAGCGACGACGAGAGCCTGCGGATGCTCGCCGCCGTCGAGCGCGGGTCGGAGCATCCGCTCGCCGCAGCGATCGTGGCCGGGGCCGCGCACCTCGACGTCCCCGAGGCGACCGGATTCCGCTCCAGCACCGGGTTCGGCGTGCGCGCCCGGGTCGAGGGCCGCCTGGTCGTCGCCGGCCGGCTGCGCTGGCTGGAGGAGCAGTGGGGCTTCGCGCCGGGCGGTCTCGCCGAGCGCGCCGAGCGAGCGACCGCCGAGGGCGGCACCGTCGTCGGCGTCGGCTGGGAGGGGGCGCTGCGCGGCTTCGCGGTCCTCCGCGACGAGCCGAGGCCGGAGGCGTCCCGCACCGTCCGCGCCCTGCGCGAGCGGGGCCTGCGGGTGATGGTGCTGACCGGCGACAACCCGCGGGCGGCGCAGGCCGTCGCCTCGGCCGTCGGCATCGACGAGGTCGTCGCCGAGGTGCTGCCGGAGGAGAAGCTCGCCGTGATCGAGCGCCTCCGTGCGGAGGGCCGCCACGTCGCCTTCGTCGGCGACGGTGTGAACGACGCCGCCGCGCTGGCCGCCGCGGACGTGGGGATCGCGATGGGCGCCGGATCGGACGCGGCGATCGAGGCGAGCGACATCACGCTCGTCGGCGACGACCTCGGCCGGGTGCCCGACGCCCTGCGCCTCGGGCGCCGCACCCTCGCGGTCATCCGGGGCAACCTGTTCTGGGCCTTCGCCTACAACGTGGCCGCGATCCCGCTCGCGATGGCCGGACTCCTGGGGCCGCTCGTGGCCGGCGCCGCGATGGCGTTCTCGAGCGTCTTCGTCGTGCTGAACAGCCTGCGGCTGCGGTCGTTCCGCTGAGTCCCGGCGGGCCGTCCGGAGTTCCCTCGCGGAGCTCTTGACGGCCCGCCCGCAGGTGGCGAGGGTGAGCGCATGAGCCTCTTCATCACCTGCCCGGTCGACGACGTCGAGCGCGCCACCGCCTTCTACACCGCGCTGGGCTGGACCCTGAACGCCGAGATGTCCCGCGAGGACGTCTCCTGCTTCGCGATCGGTCCCGGCACGTCCGTCATGCTGGCGAGCCGCGCGATGTACGAGAGCGTCGGCGCCACCGAGGAGCTGATCGGCGCCCCCGGCACCCCCTCGAAGGTGACCGTCTCGTTCGACCTCGACAGCCGCGAGGCCGTCGACGAGCTCGTCGAGCGGGCCGCCGCCGCGGGCGGCCGGATCGGCGACACCGACGACTACCCCTTCATGTACCAGCGCCAGTTCGACGACCTCGACGGCTACCACTACTCCCCGTTCTGGATGAAGCCGGGCGGCGACGCGGCGGAGTGACGGGGCCGCGCGGACTCACTCCGCGTGCCGCAGGCGGTGCCGCCGGACCGCGGCCCGGTTCGCGCAGCGGACGGAGCAGTACCGCTGCCGGCCGTTCCGCGTCACGTCGACGACGACGTTCCTGCAGTGGTCGCCCGACGCCCGACCGGCCTCGCACCGCAGGAGGCGGCTCATCCCCCGGGTCGTCAGGTGCAGCGCCGTGCCCACCGCGATGACGGCGTGGAGGACGTGCGCCAGGGACTGGTCCCGGTCGCGGTAGTGCAGGTGCCAGCCCTCGTCGTCGTGGTCGGTCAGGCGCGGATACGCGGCGATCGCGGCCATCTGGCGGTTCAGCGACGTCGCCCGGTCGCTCGGAGTCGGCGCGTCGACCACTTCCAGCCACTCGTCGATCACGTCGCGTGTCCGGGCGTGGTCGTCCGGGCCGGACTCGAAGGCCATCGTCATGCCGAACTCGCGCGTGCGCGCCTCGATGCCCTCGCGGTCGGACGGCCAGTCGTTCGCGAGGGAGGCGGCGAGCAGGACCGCGTACTCGCCGTAAGGGTTGAGCTGCATAAGACCATGACAGCACAGTGGCTCCCATGCGCACCTCCACCCCCTCCCCGCACCCCTCCGAGCCGCTCGCTCCCGCCGTCGATCCGCACGAGCACGGCTGGACGACCGAGTCGGCCCACCGGACCAGCGAGGGCGTCGTCGTGTACGTCCGCTGCGCCGGCTGCGGCACGCGGCGCGTGGACGTGCGGACCGGGCACCAGGATCCCCCTGCCGCTCTCAGCCGCGTCCTGCCCGCCTCCGACGACCGCTCCCGCCGTGGAGCAGAGGGAGGATGAGGGCATGATCGCCGACCTGACCCTCCCCTGCGACGCCGGCCCCGGGGAGAGGAGCCTCCTCCTCCGGCGTGCGGTGCTCGACGACCTCCCCGCGATCGTCCGGCTCCTCTCCGACGACCCGATCAGCGCCGGGCGCGGAGACGTCGCCGCCGAGGAGGACGGGGCCGCCTACGAGGCCGCCTTCCGGAGCATCGCGCAGGACCCGGGCAACGATCTCGTGGTCGCGGTGGACGGCGCCGGAGCCGTGGTCGGCACGCTGCAGCTGACCGTGATCCCCGGGATGGCGCGCCGCGGCAGCTCCCGCCTGCTCGTCGAAGCGGTCCGGGTGGCGAGCGCCGAGCGGTCGGCCGGGATCGGCACGGCCCTGATGCGCTGGGTGCTGGACGTCGCTGCGATCGAGCTCCGCACGCCGCTCGTCCAGCTGACCTCGGACGCCGCCCGCACCGACGCCCACCGCTTCTACCTGCGCCTGGGCTTCGTCGACTCGCACGTGGGCTTCAAGCGCCGCGTCGAGCTGCCGGGCTCGTAGCGGCGGTGCGGGCCGCCCGTCCGGACGCCCGATCGGCTGTCCCCGCGAGCACGGCCGGCCCAGGAATGGACGATCCGAGCGGAGGCCCGGACGGCACTGCTCGCCTCTCCCCGGCCGACGTGATTGGCTGGCCCGATGAGAACCGAGACCCGTCAGGGCGTCCCCCTCCTGCTCGTCGACGACGACGGAGGCGCGCTCTCGACCCCGGACGACGCGATCGCGCTGATCGGCGAGACCTACGGCGGCGACGTCGAGACGATCGTGGTGCCCGTCGGCCGGCTCGACCCCGAGTTCCTCCGCCTGCGCTCCGGCATCGCCGGCGAGTTCGTGCAGAAGTTCGTCTCGTACGGCAAGCGGCTGGTGATCCTCGGCGACGTCAGCGGGCCGGTGGCGGAGTCGAGCGCGCTGCAGGCCTTCGTCGTCGAGTCGAACCGCGGCGACCACCTCTGGTTCGCCGCCGACCTCGAGGCGCTCGACGCCCGCCTCCGCAGCTCCGGGACCGCGACCGAGCCCGGCGCCGACGGCGGAGTGGAGCCGACGCCCGGCCCCGCCCGCTGATGCCCCTGCTCCAGCCCGGCCCCGACGGCTCTCCACCCGAGGTCGACGGTCCGGTCCGCCTCCTCCTGCTCGCCGACACGCACCTCCCGAAGCGGGCGAAGGCCCTCCCGGACGAGGTGTGGCGCGCGGTCGACGAGGCAGACCTGGTCGTGCACGCGGGCGACTGGGTCGACGAGGCGACGCTGGACGCGCTGGAGGAGCGGGCGGCGCTCCTGCTGGCCGTGTGGGGCAACAACGATCCGGAGCCGCTGCGCGCCCGCCTGCCCGAGGTCGCGCGCGCCCGCGTCGCCGGCCTCGACGTCCGCGTGGTGCACGAGACCGGAGCGGCGACCGGCCGCGAGACCCGCGCCGACGCCGCCCATCCGGGTGCCGACGTGCTCGTCTTCGGGCACAGCCACATCCCCTGGGACACCGTCTCCCCGGCGGGTCTCCGCCTGCTCAATCCGGGCTCCCCGACGGATCGGAGGCGCCAGCCGGCCTGCACCTTCCTGACCGCCGTCGCCGACGACGGAGGGCTCCGCGACGTGCACCTGACCGCCCTGCCGCTCCGGGCACGAACCATTCCCGGCGGCGGCGCAAGGGGGTCGCAGAGCATTTAGGTCGGCCTAAGCTCACCTGGATGAGCAGCTCACACGACCACCCCGACTCCGCGCACCTGCGCCCGGAGGGTCTCGACGACGCCACCGTGGCGGCGCTCGGGAAGCTCTCGGAGGCGCTCGAGACGGTCGAGCACGCCCGCGGTCTGCTCTACGGCTTCCACCGGCTCACCGGCGCGGCCGACCTCGCTCTGGGCGAGGCCGTCGACGCGCTGCGCGAGGCCGGCCACGCCGCGACCGCCGAGCGGATCGAGGCCGAGCTCGTCGGCCGCAACGTCATCGAGGGGCGCTGGACCTTCCAGATCGTCGAGGACTACGACGACACCTACTACGCCGCGTTCCGGGAGCAGGAGCGCGCCGCGCGCGACGAGCTCGCGGGCGGACGCCGCCACCTGTTCGAGTCCGAGATGAAGGAGGACCGCCGCTCCGGCGGCCGCCGCCACCACGAGTCGCGCCCGGAGGCGGGCTCGTGAACGCCGTCATCCGGATGCACGCCTCGTCGCTGCGGGTCAAGGCGGTCACGCCGGGCCGCGGCGGACGCGGCACGCCTCCCGAGCCCGAGGCGACGATGCGGCGCACCACGCTCAGCATCGACGGCCGCCGCTTCCTCCTCGCCGTCTCCCTCGACACCGAGGAGCTCGAGAAGCGCCTGGTCGAGGCCGTGCGCAACCGCGGCGACATGGTGAGCTTCACGGTCGCCGGCGAGCGGGAGGTCTGCGTGCTGGTCTCCCCGGGCGTCGCGGTCATCCTCGAGCACGAGGACGTCCCGGTCGAGGATCCGGACGCCGAGGACGCGCCGATCCTGTACGACGACGTCGAGTACCTGACCTGATCCGTCGGCGGCCGGTCCCGGCCGCCGGTCCGGGCGCGGCCTCTCGACTCGGGTCGTCCGTCCGCTCAGACCGCCCCGGTGCTCGCCCACAGGTGGAACGCCGCGTGCGCCCGGTGCGGCCGCCATGCCTGCGACGCCGCCTCCGCCTCCGCCGTGCTCACCCGGCCGAGCGCCTTCCGCAGCACCAGGTCGCCGGCGGGAAAGGCGTCCGGATCGCCGAGGAACCGGAGCGCGAGGTAGTCGGCCGTCCACGGCCCGATGCCCGGGATCGCGAGGAGCGCGCGCCGCTGCTCCGGCAGGTCGCCCGCGCGGTCGAGCACGGGTCCGGCGGCGAAGGCCTCGGCGACGGCCCGGACCGTCCGCGCCCGGGCGTTGGTGATCCCGATCGCCGAGCGCAGAGCCTCGAACTCCGGTGCGAGCAGGGCGGCGGGTTCGGGGAACGCCAGCAGACCGCGCTCCCCCGGGGCGCCGAAGGCCGCGGCGGTGCGTCCGCCGAAGGTCCGGGCCGCGGCGACGGACACCTGTTGGCCGAGGACCGCCATCACCGCCGCCTCGAACGCCTCCGGGTACTGCGTCGCGCGCAGCCCCGGCCGGGCCGCGACGGAGCGGGCGAGCAGCGGGTCCCGCGAGAGCTCGGCGCCGATCGCCACCACATCGGAGTCGAGGTCGAACCAGGCACGGACGACCGCGGCCGCCGGCGTCAGCACGTCCGGCTCCGCCTCCACCCGCAGCCCGGTCTCCGTCACCTCGAGCGCGATCGGCCGCGTCGCCCCGTCGAGGGTGAGCAGGCGCTCCAGGCGCCGGCCGTCGGCCGAGACCCGCTCCACTCCGGGGAGGGCGTGGTTGCGGAGGAGGCTCGCGGCGCCGGCGGAGTCGAAGGGCCCGAGGGCCGGCAGGTCGAGGGAGGACGTCTCGTTCAGGGGAGCAGGACCGTCTTGCCGCGCGCGCGGCCCGACTCGACGAGGGCGAGCGCGGCGGCCGCCTCGGTCAGCGGGAAGGAGGGCCCGAGCACGACCTCGAGCTCCCCGCGACCGGCGCGGTCGAGCAGGCCCGGCCGGGCGGCGTCGCGGAGCGCGGTGCCGGGATCGGCTCCCGGTCCGCCGCCGAGCAGCAGGATGCCGCCGAGGCGGGCGGCATGCTCGAAGCCGGCGACGGTGGCGATGCGCGAGCGGTCGGCGACCAGAGCCACCGAGGCGTCCAGCGCCTCGTCGGTGCCCGCCGTGTCCAGCGCGACGTCGACGCCGCCGGGGGCCAGGAGGCGCACGCGCTCCTCCAGCCCGGCGCCGTAGCGGACCGGCTCCGCGCCGAAGCGGCGGACGACCTCCTCGCCGCGCTCGCTCGTGGTGCCCAGCACCCGTGCTCCGCGGGCGACCGCGAGCTGCACCGCGAGCGAGCCGACGGCTCCGCTCGCCCCGTGCACCAGGACGGTGTCCCCGGAGGAGACGCGGGTGGCCTCGACGAGGTGCTCGGCGGTCGTCCCGGCCAGCAGCAGGCCCGCGGCCGCCGCCCAGCCGAGCCCGGCGGGCTTGGGCAGGACCGCGCTCGCGGGCGCGACCAGCTCGGCGGAGTAGCCGCCGGAGACCCGGAACGCCACGACCTCGTCGCCCACGCGGATCGGGCCGAGCGGCCCCTCGGCCCTCTCGCCGACCGCGGTCACGACTCCGGAGACCTCGCTGCCCGGCCGGACCGGCACCCGTCCGCGCCCGAACATCCCGCGCAGGAGCTTCGCGTCGGCCGGGTTCACGCCCGCTGCGCGCACCGCGATCCGCACCCTGCCGGGCGCCAGCTCCCCCGGATCGACCTCGACGGCGCGCAGCGCCTCCGGCCCGTCGAATCCCTCGGCCTGCATCGCGACGACCATGCGTCCGCCTCCCGTCCCCGGGCGCCTGCGCACCCGAGCGCGACGCTAGCAGCAGCGTCCGACCCCCGGACCCCCTGCGGAGAGCGCGGCAGCCGACCGAGAACGCCCGTTCTGGTACCGCCTACCATGGAGGGATGTCCCCGATCCTCGACGAGCGCCCTCCCCGCGAGGCGATCCTCGCGGCCGCCGACCGGCTCTACTACGAGCGCGGCATCCAGTCCGTGGGGATGGACGAGCTCCGCACGGCCGCGGGCGTCTCGCTGAAGCGCCTCTACTCGGAGTTCCCGAGCAAGGAGTCGGTGGTGGTCGCCGTCCTGCACGGCCGGCACGAGCAGTGGACCCTCGGCGTGACCACCCGGGTCGCCGCGGCGGACGGACCTCGCGGCAAGCTGCTCGCGATCTACGACTTCCTCTTCGACTGGTTCTCCGAGGACTCGTTCCGCGGCTGCGGCTTCATCAACGCCTTCGGGGAGCTCGGCTCGTCGAACCCGATGGTCGCCGAGATGGCGCGCGACCACAAGGAGACGTTCCAGCGCTTCCTCGCGACCCTCGCTGAGGAGGCGGGAGGCGGCGCCGAGCTCGCCGCGCAGCTCGCGATCCTCGCCGAGGGCGCCCAGACCACCGCGGCCATCGCCGGAACCCCGGAGGCCGCCCTGCACGCGCGTCGCGCCGCCGAGATCCTCATCGACGCGGAGACGCGCCCCGTCTGAGGCACGCCGCGCGCGGGATCAGGCCTCGCCGCCCCCGGGCGGGCCGACCACCAGCAGCGCCGCGAAGACCACGGCGACCAGAGCCAGGACCAGCGCCCCGGCGAGCACGGGCCGCGCGAGCGCCCAGCGGAGGAGCCGGCTCGTCACGCGCCGGTCGCGCGGGTCGTCCGTCGCGTGCGTCCGCCACGGGCCCTCCAGCAGGCCGCGGCGCTCGAAGCCGCGCTCCAGCGGGACCGTCGCGTAGGGCACGACCGCGCTGACGACCGCGAGCGCCGTCGCGCCCGCCGACCACCGCTGGTTCACCGCGAGCACCAGGGCCGCGGCTCCGTAGGCGAGGAACGCGAACCCGTGGATCGGCCCGGCGACGCTCACCGGCCAGTCGCCGTCTCCGGCCGCGTACTTCAGCAGCATCCCGACGATCAGGAGAGTCCAGGTCACCGCCTCGACGATCGACAGCAGGCGGAAGAGGCGGCGCGGGCTCATGGGATCGGCTCCGTTCGGTCCGCGGCGACGCGGCTCGGGGTCGGTCGAGGGTCGCCCGGAGCCTACGGGACCACGCTCGCGAGGAACCTGAGCGGACGAGGACCGCTCGGGGCGCTCAGCCCAGCCAGCCGGTGAGCGAGAGGGCCGTCACCGCGCCGACCAGGCCCGCGGCGACGAGGGCGACCGTGCCCGTGACTCCGCTGCGGGAGGGGGCTGCGGCGGGGCCGCCGGCCAGGCGCGCCCAGAGCCGGCGTGCCACCTCCTCGGCGGAGGGGCGGTCGGCCGGATCGAGAGCGGTCATCGCGGTCAGCAGCTCGCGCCACTCCGCCGGGACCGACTCCGGGACGACGGGCGCGTGGTGGAGGCGCTGGATCGAGATCTCGAGCGTCGTGCCGGTGTAGGCCCTGCGGCCCGAGACGGCCTCGAGCAGGACCAGCCCGAGCGAGTAGACGTCGGACGCCGGTCCGACCGGGCCGGAGCCGAGGCTCTCGGGGCTGAGGTACGCGGCGGTGCCCACCAGCACGTCGGAGCGGGTGAGCCGGGCGTCGTCGACCGAGCGGGCGATCCCGAAGTCGCTGAGCTTGGCCTCGTGCGCGGAGAAGCCGGATGCGGTGGCGCGCGAGCGGACGAGGACGTTCTCGGGCTTCACGTCGCGGTGGAGGACGCCCTGCGCGTGCAGGTGCGCGAGAGCATCGGCCACTTGAGCCCCGACCTCCGCGATGAGCCGCGGATCGCCGGAGCCGAACCAGTCGGCCGCCGGGTCGCTGCGGTCGAAGTACTCGAGGACGAGGAACGCGAGGTCGCCCTCCTCGCCGGGGATCTCGCCCTGGTCGAGGACGTCCACCACGGAGGCGTGGCGCGAGTCGATCAGGAAGCGGATCTCGCGCTCGCGACGCGCCCGCTCGTTGGGGGTGTCCGGGACGTCGCGGTGGACCTTGACCGCGACCTGGCGGGCGAGGCGGAGGTCGCGGGCGCGGTAGACGACGGCGCTGCCGCCCTCCCCCACCCGCTCGAGCACGAGGTAGCGACCGGCCAGGGTGGAGCCGACCAGCGGATCCACGACGTCGGCGGGGAGCGGCTGCAGGCGGTCGAGTTCGTCCAGCACGGGCAGCTCCCTTCGCGAATGAGTCACTAGCTCGTCTAACTAGTAGTCCCTTCGTAGTGGTCGCCGCCCTCCCAGGCAAGCACCTCGGGGGAGGTTGGCTTGTCTAGATGTTCTTGCTACGAGACTGTCTAGACTGTTCGGCATGGATGAGGTCACGCTGAAGCGACCCGGGGCCTTCTGGTTCTCGGGTGAGGCGACCGAGCCCGGAGCGGTGGAGGTCCTCGCCGCGATGCGCGCCTTCCGCACGGCGGAGGCCGCGATGCGCCGACGGACCCGCGGATCCATGGGCATGGGCGAGAACGACCTGCTGGCCGTGCAGTTCCTCATGCGCCGCCAGCAGAAGGGCGTGCACGTCAGCCCGAAGGACCTGGCCTCCTACCTCGGCATCTCCTCCGCCTCCACGACCGTGCTGATCGACCGGCTGGTCAAGAGCGGGCACGTGGTCAGGGAGCCGCACCCGAGCGACCGCCGGGCCATCCGCATCGTCGCCACCCCCACCTCCCACCGCGAGGTGCGCGAGACGCTCGACGAGATGCACCGCCGCATGCTCGAGGCGGCCGAGACGCTCAACCCCTCCGAGGCCGGGACCGTCATCCGCTTCCTGCAGACGATGCGCGACATCGTCGAGCGCCCGGCCGACTCCGAGACGGTCGACGCCGCCCAGGAGCTCGCGGGCGAGCCGATCGGCGAGTACGCCGACGGCGTGCTGGAGCAGCGCCGCGCCTGACCGGCGTCCCCGCGGCCGTGGCCGCGCGTCCCCAGGAGTTCACTCCGAGGGTCTTCTGCCGCGCCCCGGATCCGTCGGAGAATCGAGTCGTCCGGCGGCGATGGACAGAAAACGCACTCCGCGACGTAAGTAGCTAGCTCAACTAGTAGGAAGTCTTTCTAGCGATATAGAGTGACGGACGTCAGCCACTCGCACGTCAGATCGGAGCACACCATGGGCAACATCCTGTACGGCACTCCCCCCGCCGCCATCGAGGTCGAGGACCGCGCCCTCGCCCACCTCCAGATCGTCATCATCAACAAGTTCCGCCGCGACGAGCGCTTCCTGCTCACCCTCGACGCGAGCCCCCAGGCCGGCACCGGCCGCCGCGGCGTGTGGATGCACCCGACCATCCCGATCCAGTTCGAGTTCAAGGGCAGCCGCCAGCCCACGATCAACCCGGAGTGGGTCGAGGCCCTCATGGAGCGCGCCAACAGCGGCGCCGGCCTCCGCATCGTGCCCGAGCCGACGAGCAACGCTGCCGTCCCGCTGCGCCGCGCCGAGCCCGCCGCCTGACCCTCCGCGCCGGAGCCGCTCCCGATCAGGCTCCGCCGCCGCACACCGACACGACCCGCCTTCCCGCCCGGGAGGCGGGTTCCGTCGTCTCCGGGGCTGAGAACCCCGGGAGCGCGCTCGCAAGTGGTTGACATTCCGCGCCACGGTCAGGGTCGCAGTCCTACACTGCTCCTGCGGCACGGGGTCGTTCCGGCGGGCTCGTCCCTGCTGTCGCACGCATGACCGGCCGCCGGCCGCTCGGGCCCCCCTCTCGAGCGACCGGCGTACGGCTGCGCGGCGCACCCGAAGCGCCGTCCGCGAGGTCCGCCGGAACCAGGAGCGGCCAGATGACCCACGGAACGAACAGCCTCACCACCACCGTCGACGAGGTGCGCCCGGGCGACCTCTTCTGCGCCGTCGTCGCCCACGAGACCGAGCAGTGGCGCGTCGTCGCCGTCCTCGGCATCCGCGTCCTCGCCGAGCGGGTCTCCGGAGGAGACCGCCGCAGCTTCACCCTCCGCTTCGTGCGCCACCAGCTCTCGCCGGACGTGCTCATCGCGAGGGGTGCCGCAGCGACGGCCTCTCCGGACTCCCGCCGTTAGAGCGCCGCCGTCGCCACAGCGGGCCGCGCCAGGCGGGCGAAGAGGCGGTCGAACACGACCCGCCGATCGAACTGCAGGGCGTACTCCCGGGCGGCCGCCGCTCGGCGTGCGCGATCGTCGGCGCTGAGCTCGAGGACGGCGTGGTCGAGGAGCGCGGCGATCGTGTCCGGGCTGTCGACCGGGGTCACGAAGGCGTGCTCGCCGATCGCCTCGCCGATGCCGCCGGTCAGCGTGGTGATGATCGGCCCGCCCCCGGCGAGCATCTTCTCGGCCAGCGCGATGCCGAAGGTCTCGACGAACTCGGGCCGCGGCTTGCTCGGGAGCACGAACGCCGCGCAGCCCGCCATCAGGAAGGGCTTCTCCGCGTCGCCGACGTCGTCGAGGAAGCGGATGCGGTGCGCCAGCGGCGACGCCGCCGCGATCCGGCGCAGCTCCGCCTCCTGCGGACCGCGACCCGCGATGACGAGCTCGTGGCGCTCGTGGACGGCACTGCGCTCGTAACCCGTGATGAGGTCCTCCACGCCCTTCGCCTCGGTCAGGCGCGAGAGGAAGAGGACGTAGCCGTCGGTCCGGAGCCCGCGGGCCCGCACGACCTCCTCGACGACGCCGGGGTCGAGGTCGAGGTAGGCGTCCGCGTCGATCGCCGGGTAGGACACGGCGATGCGCTCCCGGCACTGCGGAGCGAAGCGCGTCCCGTGCGCGGCGTCGACGCGCTCCGCCTCCTCGATGATCAGGTCGCGCGTGTACTCCGACACCGCGACGCAGTGGTCCTGCGAGAGGTAGGAGGAGAGGATGTGGGCGGCGGCGCCCAGCCGGCCCTCCTCCACCGCCCGGCGGACCACGTTCGTGACGTCGGAGCCGACGGCCTCGGCGATCGTGGTCACCTCGACGGGCAGTCCGGTGCTCCAGGCGGCGCGGAGGGCGTCGGCCACGACGAGCGTGTGCGGGCTCAGGTAGAGCGAGAGGCAGACGGTCGGGACGCCGTCGGTGAACAGCTCGATCAGGCGTCCGGTCATCCCGGCCAGCCAGCGGCCGTCCGGGACCTTGTAGTCGCCCACGGGTCCCGGCCGCTCCACGACGATGCCGTCGCTGTAGGGCAGCACGGCGTCGAGCGGCTTGAGCGGGAGGCCCGCGGCCTCGAGCCGGTCGATCGGCCAGGTGACGATCCGGACCTCGTCGAATCCGCGCTCGCGGGCGGTCTCGGCGAGATTGCGCGCTTCGACGGAGTGCCCGCAGATCACCGGATCGGCGCGGACGACGATGACGAGTCTGTTCTGCACAGTGTTCGCGTGCGTGCTCTGGTCCATGGGTCTCCTTCAGGGGTCGTCGGTCGGGTGCGGCGGCGGAGGCCGGACGCGCGGGGTCGGTGGTGGCGGGGGTGACGGCGAGCGGGGGTCAGTGCCGGCGCGCCGGCCACGAGGGCGGCCGATGCTCGGGCAGGGTCCCCCAGTCGGAGGGCTCCGGACCGAGGTGCAGGAGCAGCTCGCCGCCGCGATGGAGGGCGGCCGCGGTCAGGACGCTCGTCAGGAGGGGCGCGCCGTCGAACTCGGCCGACTGCACGTACTGGACCGGCCCGCCCGGCTCGGGCTCGACGAAGCCGGTGGTCCGGATCTCGAGGTCGGCCCCTCCGATCGCCACCGACGCGCGCGCGAAGCTCGGCGCGTTGACCAGCACCAGGCCCTGCCCGGCGACGGGGAACAGCCCGAGGCTCGCCCACACGTACCAGGAGCTGAGGCCGCCGGAGTCGTCGTTCCCCGGCAGGCCTCCCCGGCCCGCTCCGAACCGCTGGTGCAGCACGCCGTGCACGATCTCGGCGGTCCGGTCGGGCCGTCCCGCGTAGTGGTACGCCCACGGCGAGTCCATGTCGGGCTCGTTGTTGAGCCCCTCGAAGCGTCCGAGCTCGGCTCCCGCGAGCATCTCGCTCCGCTCGGGGCGCAGCCCGGGCTGGACGACCGGCTCGGCTCCGTAGCCGAAGAACTCGTCCAGCTGGGCGACGAAGCCCTCGTCCCCTCCGCTGAGGGCGATGCGCCCGGCCATGTCGTGCAGCAGGCGGAACGAGTAGTTGTGGCGGGTGCCCTCGTAGTACGTCGAGTCCTTGAGCAGGCCGGAGCGGAGGTCGAACGCGTTCACCCACTGCGCGGCGCGCTCCTCGAGCTGCTCGGCGAGCTCGAGATCGCCGACGTGGCGGGCCACGACCGCTGTGCACCAGTAGCCGTGCGCCAGGTCGAGCGTGTGGCTGATCGGGTGAGCCTCCCCCGCGGCGAGGAACTCCTCGCCGTACATCCGCTTGAGGTCCTCGCTCATGTGCACGAGAGCGGCGTCCCAGTCGACCCCGGGCAGCCCCAGCCGGCAGAGGTCGGCGAGGAAGGTGTGCGCGAGGGCACTGCCCTGGCGCGAGAACCGGTCGCTGCCCTTGGCCATCCGGTAGCCGATCGGGAAGTTGCCCTCCTCCTCGCAGATGGTGAGGAGCGCAGCCGCGATCTCGACCGCCCGCTCGGGCAGCAGCATCGTGAGCAGCGGGAGCTGAGTGCGGTAGATGTCCCACATCGTGCTGATGTCGAAGACGAAGGGTCCGTCCGTCGGCCAGAACGGGCTCTCGGAGGGAGCGAGGCACGGCTTGATCAGCGAGTGGTAGAGCGCGGTCGAGAAGACCGTCTCGCGCTCGGCGGACGGGGTGTCGACGGCGATCGTGCGCAGGCGCTTCCGCCACGTCTTGCGGGTGCGATCACGGCGCTGGTCGAACCCGGTGCCCGCAGGAGGGACGTCGCGATGCAGGTTCTCGCGGGCGCGGTCGGTGCCCCGCAGCGAGAAGCCCATCCGGAGCTCGACGGTCTGCCCGGCCGTGCTGGGTCCCGCCCACATCAGCCCGAAGGGGCGCAGCGTGGTGGGACGGATGTGGTCGAAGTCGAGCCGGGTCCCGCCGGGCATCAGCCGGCGGTCGTACCAGAGCATCTGCCGCCACTGCAGGGCGTCGCACTCCAGGTGCACCGCGAGCGGCGCCCCCTCCATCACGACCTCGCCGGCCGCGACTCCGGGCGAGATCGAGTGCAGCTGCGCGCGCAGCGGCACCGTCGCTCCGCTCGGGATCGCCAGACCCCCGAGGGAGAGGTCGACCACCACGCGTGCGCTGCGGTGCTCGGGGAAGGTGTAGCGGTGCACCACGGAGGCGGGCCCGACGGTGAGCTCGGCCCGCACGCCGGAGGAGAGGGTCGCCGCGTAGTAGCCGGGCTCCGCCACCTCGTCCTCGAGGGCCCAGCTGCGCCCGAGCTCGTCGAGCGGCTCGAGCATCGGCGTGACCCGCAGGTAGTTGTAGTACTTGCGGATCGCGCCGGTGCCCGACTGCTGGAAGTGGGTGAATCCGCTCGCCTCGAGGCCGTCGTGGAGCGTCGGCGGGACCCCCTCGAGCGCGAGGTCGTAGCGGCCGTAGCCCGTCGGATAGGCGCCGGAGTAGGAGCACGCGGACACCATGCCGAGGGGGTAGGTGGCTCCGGGGTGCGTGTTGCCGATCTGCGGCTTCGGCGACCACCACGTCGCTGCGACCCCGGTCGGCTCCGGGAGCGCGGTCGCCTCCGTGCCCAGGAACGGGTCCACCCGCTCGATCATCCGCTCGCCGCCATGCCGTGACGCTAGGCACGGCGGGGAGACGAGGGGTGTCGACGGGGTGTCCGGCGGACGACGGAGCGGCGACGGATGAGGGCCGGCGGGCTAGGGGATCAGGCGCTCCGCGCGGTAGCGGTCGAAGAGCGCCGTGAACGAGTCGACCGTCCGGTGGAACGCCGTGAAGCCGGCGAGGCGGGACTTGCCGATGTCGGTGACGACCTCGAGGTTCCGGCCGAGGTCGGCGTCGGTGTGCCACCAGGAGGCGACGCGGGAGAGGTCGGGCTCGATCAGCCCGTGCTCGTCGACGAGGCGCCGCCAGACGGGCTCGGCATCGGCCATCTGCTGCTCGAGCGGCTGCGGCTCCTCCCCCGGGCCGACCGGCTCGACGCCGAAGTGCTCCGCGATCCGGGTCCACATCCAGCGCCAGCGGAAGACGTCGCCGTTGACCACGTTGAAGGCCTGGTCGCGGCCCGCCTCCGACGTCGACGCCCAGAGCATCTGCTCGGCGAGGATCGTCGCGTCGGTCATGTCGGTGAGTCCGTTCCACTGCGTGAGCGAGCCGGGGAACACGAACGGGGTGCCCTCGGCACGGTGGATCGACGCCGCGACCGCGAGGGTCAGCCCCATGTTCATCGCGTTGCCGACGGCGTGCCCGATGACCGTGTGCGAGCGGTGCACCGACCAGGTGAACCCGGCGCGCCCGGCCGCGGCGAAGAGCTCGTCCTCCTGCGCGTAGTAGAAGTTCGGGGCGTCGAGGCGCTCCTCCTCCTCGTGGAACGGGGTGTCGGGCATCGCGCCCTGCCCGTACGCCTCGAACGGGCCGAGGTAGTGCTTGAGGCCGGTCACCAGCGCGACGTGCTCGACGGGAGCGTGCGCGAGCGCGGCGAGGAGGTCGCGGACCATGCCGCCGTTGACCGCGATGTTCTCCTCCTCCGTCGCCTGGCGCGACCAGGCGGTGAAGAAGACGTGCGTGGGGCGCTGGTCGGCGAGAACGCGGGCCAGGTCCTCGGCGGAGCGCAGGTCGGCGGCGAGCGGAGTGACGCCGGGGAGCGCGTCGATCGGGCGGCGCGAGAGGGCGGTCACCGGCCACCCCTGCTCGGTGAGCAGGTCGACGAGGGCGGAGCCGCCGATGCCCGTCGCACCGACGACGAGGGCGCTGCGGGGGTCGGACGGGGGGACGGGAGTGGTGGAGGACATCCCCTGGGCCAACAGCCCCGGGGGCGAGGCATTCCCCGATCCGGGCGTCACGGAGGGACACCGGAGGTCACGGAGGGACACCGGGCGTCACGGAGGGACACCGGGCGTCACGGGCGGACCGCGGACCGGGCTCCTCCCCTACCGTCGAGCACGAGCCGCCCGGGGTGGGCGCAGCGGAACAGGAGCCGACGATGACCGCGACCGACGTGCGGGCCGTGCCCGAGGTGGACTACGAGGAGCTGGCGGGGCGGTTCCGGCCGCTGTTCGCCGAGATCGCGGCGGGAGCGGCGGCGCGGGAGAGCGCACGCGAGCTGCCGGTCGCGCAGATCCGAGCGCTGGCGGACGCCGGGTTCGGCGCGGTGCGCGTGCCGCTGGAGTCCGGCGGGGCCGGCGCGAGCCTCCCCCAGCTGTTCCGCCTGCTGACGGAGCTGGCCGCCGCCGACTCCAACCTGCCCCAGGCGCTCCGCGGCCACTTCGCCCTGGTCGAGGACCGGCTGCTCGCGACCGACGGGACCCGCGAGCGCTGGCTCCGGCGCTTCGCCGACGGCGAGCTCGGCGGCAACGCCTGGACCGAGGTCGGCACGGTCGCGATCGGCGACGTGCAGACGAAGGTCGCTCCGGTCGAGGGCGACCCGACGCGGTTCACGGTGACCGGCGCGAAGTACTACTCCACCGGCAGCGTCTTCGCCGACTGGATCGACACCTTCGCCCAGCGCACCGACACCGGGCAGAAGGTGATCGCGATCGTCGACGCTCGCCAGGCGGGCGTCGAGCACGCCGACGACTGGGACGGCTTCGGCCAGCGCACCACCGGCTCGGGGACGAGCACCTTCACGGAGGCGGTGGTCGCGGCCGAGGACGTGATCGACTTCGAGACCCGGTTCCGCTACCAGACCGCGTTCTACCAGGCGGTGCTGCTGGCCGTGCTGGCGGGCTCGATCGCGGGGGCCGAGCGCGAGATCGCAGCCGAGGTGCGGGCGCGGACGCGGATCTTCTCGCACGGGAACGCCGAGTCGTTCGCGGCGGATCCGCAGATCCTGCAGGTGGTGGGGCAGGTCTCGGCCGCCGCCTATGCGGGAGCGGCGATCGTGGAGCGCGCGGCGGTCGCGCTGCAGCGGGCGCACGACGCGGCCCTCGACGGCGACCCGCTCGAGGACGAGCGGCAGAACGACCTCGCCGAGCTCGAGACGGCGCAGGCCCAGATCGTCCTGACGCAACTGGCCACCCGGGCGACCTCCGACCTCTTCGACGCGCTGGGCGCCTCCGGGGTGAGCACCCGCAAGAACCTCGACCGGCACTGGCGCAACGCGCGCACGGCAGCGAGCCACAATCCGTGGGTGTTCAAGGCGCGGATCGTCGGCGACCACGCGGTCAACGGCACCGTGCCGCCGCGGGTCTGGGCGATCGGCGCGGGGCCGAAGCGGTAGTCGCCTCTGCGCCGGCCGGGGGCGGTGGACAGCCGGCGAGGGCGGAGGAGAGGATCGAGGGGGCGGCGATGCGGCCGCCGCGGACGAGGGGGCTCGCGATGATCCGGACGACGACCGCGAGGGGCGCCGGTGCGCTGCTCGCCTGCGCGGCGGGGCTGCTCGCGCTGAGCGGCTGCACGGGAAGCGCCGACGGGGGGACGGCCCCGACGACAGCTCCACCGCTGATCTCGAGCGCTCCGACGCCGAGCAGTGCCGTGCCGACCGCGAGCGCCGGCAGCGCGACTCCGCTGCCCACCGCGACCCCGGCCACCGCCCTGCTCCCCTGCGAGGACCTGCTCACGGCCGAGGAGGAGGCGTCGCTCGCCGAGGACGGCCTCGCCCTCTCGCCCGAGGCGACGGTCTACGACGTCGACTACCCCGTCGTGCAGGAGATCGCCGAGGACGGGGTGCTCTGCCGGTGGAGCGGCCAGGGCGACGTGTCGGTCGTGGTCGGGCAGCTGGCGGTCCCGGACGCGGAGTGGCCGGATCGGAGCGCCGCGCTCCTCGCGGATGGGTTCACCGCCGACGACACCGCGGCTCCGGGCTTCCTCGACGGGCCCGACGGACCGGACGAGAGCTACCCCGGCCGCGGCGTCCTCCACCGCGACGGCGTCCTCTACTACGTGAGCTACTCCGGGATCGTCGGCTCGATCGTGCCGCTCTCCGACTGAGGCGGCGGATCGACGACCCAGGGCGGGCGCCCGTGGTCGGCGCTGCTCCCCGTCGTCAGCTGCTCGCCGTGGTGGTCGAACGACAGCGGGACTCCCGCCTCGGCGCACTCACGGCCGATCAGGTCCATGGCGTTCCAGAAGTACTCGCTCGCTCGTCGATCCCCGGAGATCGCGGAGAGCAGATTGCTCGTGGCGAGACGAGCAGCGTCGGACGCGATCGAGTTCGAGGAGCTCTCGTCGAAGCCCTCGAGGGCTTCGCGAAACGGTGGACGCAGAACGGGATCGAGTTCCGGCGCGTAGTCGTTCCACGTGCGCTCGAGCGGGACACAGGGAGCGGCCTCCTGATCGCCTCCCGGCTCGGTGCAGCCCACGAGGAGCAGCACGGATACGAGTACCGCCGATGAGGCGGTCGTGCGGTCCACCATCGTTCATCGCTCGATGCGCATCGTCCCCGTCGTGACCCAGACCGCGCAGGCCTTCTCGCGATATTCCGGGGCACTGGTCTCGACGATGTGATCGCAGGTCGAGACGCCGGTGTACCACTTCACGCACTCCCCTTGAAACTCGTCCTCGCAGTTCTTGTTCGGCTGAATCGGAGCGGCCGAGGCCACCTGCGCCCCGAGGACCGACGTCAGCGCCAGCGCGACGACAGCGAGACCGGACCCGAACCACAGAGAACTCTTCATGACGTCTCCTCATTCGCCGGCAGATCCATCGGGTCCTGGGACCGTATCCATCGCGGAGAGGGTGTCGGACGGTCGGCGCGAACTCGACACATCGAGGCGCGGGCCGGGCCCTCGAGAAGGGGTAGCGTCGACAGGTGCGATTCCCGTGGCGTTCCCGAGACAGCGAGCGACTGCCGCGGGACGTGCTCGTGCTGGGGGTCGTCGCCTTCTTCGTGATGCTGGGGTTCGGCGTCGTCGTGCCGGTGCTGCCGACCTACGTGCGCAGCTTCGGCGTCGACTACACGGCGGTCGGCGCGGTCGTCTCGGCGTTCGCGCTGATGCGGCTGGTCGCGAATCCGTTCGTGGGGCCGCTCGTCGACCGGTTCGGCGAGCGGGTCGTGCTCGCCGTCGGCATCGGCATCGTCGCGCTCTCCTCGGCGCTGGTCGGCTTCGCCTCCGACTACCCGCACCTCCTCCTGCTGCGCGGAGTCGGCGGCATCGGCTCCGCGATGTTCTCCGTCGCGGCGATGACGCTCCTCCTGCGCACCGCGAGCCCGGAGCGGCGCGGCCGCTCGATCGGCTTCTACCAGGGCGGTTTCCTGCTCGGCGGCATGGCGGGCCCCGCGGTGGGCGGCGTGCTCACGGCGATCTCGCTCACCGCCCCCTTCTTCTTCTACGCCGGCACGCTCGCGATCGCGGGGCTCGTCGGGCTGATCCTGCTGCAGCGGCCGGAGCGCGACGCGGCACCGTCCGCCGCGGCGAGGACGAAGCCCCTGCGCGAGGTCGCCCGCGACCGCCGGTACCAGAGCGCGGTGCTGGCGAACTTCGCCCTCGGCTGGTCGGCGATGGGAGTCCGCGCGACGCTCGTCCCCGTGCTCGTCGTCGAGGGGCTCGGCGGGCAGCCCGCCTGGACCGGCATCGCGTTCGCGATCGCCGCGGTGGTGCAGACGATCGCGCTAGCGCCCGCCGGCCGCTTCGTCGACACGGTCGGTCGGCGCCCGGCGCTGATCGGCGGATTCTCCGTCGCGGCGGTGGCGATGCTGGCGATGCCGTTCGTCTCGGAGCTGTGGCTGCTCGTCGTGCTGCTCTGCGTCTACGGAGCGGCGGCCGCCTTCATGGGCACGGCCCCGGGTGCGCTGGTCGGTGACGCCGCGGGCGAGCGCGGCGGCAAGCCGGTCTCGGTGTTCCAGGCCGCGTCCGACCTGGGCGGCGTGATCGGGCCGCTGCTCGCAGGCGCTCTCGCCGACGCCGCATCGCCGACCGCGGCCTTCGCCTCCGCCTTCGTGCTGCTGGCGGCGAGCGCGCTGCTCGGCCTGCGGATCCCGCGCTCGCGGATCGCCTAGCTGTTCCGCCCGCGGGCGTCGACGGGCCAGACGGCGCCGCCGCCGTCGCGGAGGAGGACGCGGTACTCGTCGGCCAGGTTCACCGCGACGCAGACGTGGTTCGGCGCGATCCGCACCCGCGTCCCCACGGGCAGGTCGACACCGGTGATCGTCGCATGGTGCTCCGAGAGCACCGGGATGCGCGCCTCCGGGTGCTCCGGGAGGCGGCCGAAGCCGCTCGAGGCCGCGCCACGATCGGAGGAGAGCACCTTGCTGCCCGCGTCGGCGATCAGGTGGTCGCCGCGGCGGGACACGATCGTGGCGAGGACGGTGACGGCGATGTCCTCGGGCGTCATCGTGCCGATCTCCCACTGCTGGGCGTCGCCGAGGGCCGAGACCCCGGGGCGCAGCTCCGTGAGCACCGAGGAGTCGGCGAACGCGGCCGACGGGGTCGAGCCTCCGCTGACCACGCGGGCCTCGACTCCGGACGCCGCGAGCGACGCGACCGACTCGGCGAGCGCGCGCGCCTCGTCGCGGGCGGCCGCCGCTCCGTTTCCGGCCGCGTAGCTGTGGCCGGGGAAGGTGAAGACGCCGGCGACGTCGAGCCCGGCCGAGACGGCGGCCGCGGCGATCGCGCCGGCTTCGGCGGGGAGCACGCCGCTGCGGTGGTGGCCGGAGTCGATCTCGACGACGACCTCGAGCCCCTCGCGCTCGGGCAGGGCCGCGGCCAGGCGCTCGGCCGACTCCGCCGAGTCGACGCCGACCCGCACACGGGCGCTCGCGAGGACATGGCGGAGCCGCCCGGCGCGCTCGGCGTCGAGCCAGAGCGGGTAGGCGATGAAGAGGTCGCGGATCCCTCCCGCGGCGAAGACCTCGGCCTCCGAGACGGTCGCGACGGTGAGCCCGACGGCCCCCGCGGCGAGCTGGCGCCGGGCGATCTCGAGCGACTTGTGGGTCTTCGCGTGGGGGCGGAGCGCCAGACCCCGCTCGCGGGCAGCCGCGGCGACGGCGGCGATGTCGCGGTCGAGCACCGCCTCGTCGAGCACCAGCGCCGGAGTGGCGAGAGCGTCGAGCACGGCGGAGCGGGCGGAGGAGTCGGCGGCGGCGGTATCGACGGTCACGCGCCGAGCCTAGGCCGCACCATCGGCCCGCGTCCCGCCGTGAGGGCGGCCTCGGGCCGGTCCGCCGCCCGGTCATCGCGCCCCGCGGAAGGCCCCGCGGAGGGATCCCGTCGAGCGCGACACCTCGTCGACCTCGGAGGCGGCCGCGCCGCTCCGCTCCATCGCCGTCTTCCGGATCGCCCACCTCTCCGCCGGGACGCTCCCGACGACGCTCCTGGGCTTCCGCGTCGTCGGGTTGAGCACTCTCGTCCACTGACCGTTCATCCTCCGCGGGATGCGGGGAGGACCCCGGCGCTGCCAGGCTGAGCGGATGACTCCGCAGTCCTCCCGCCTCCGGCCCTTCGGCCCGTCCGGCGCCACCGTCACCCGGCTGACCCTCGGCACCTCCTGGCGCCCCGAGCGCGTCGCCGACCTCGACCGGGTGCCGGCCCTCGAGCGCGTCCTCGACTCCGACGCCGCCACCCGCGCCGTCTCCGTCGTCGACACGTCCAACGAGTACGCCGGCGGCCACAGCGAGCGCCTGATCGGCGAGGCCCTGCAGGCCCGCGGCGGCGTCCCCGAGGGGATCACCGTGGTCACCAAGCTCGACCGCGACCCGAGCACCGGCAGCTACTCGGCCGAGCGGATGCGCCGTAGCCTCGACGAGAGCCGCGAGCGCCTCGGGATGGACGTCCTCCCCCTGCTCTACCTGCACGACCCGGAGCGCATCTCGTACGACGAGGCCTTCGCCGAGGACGGCCCGGTCCGCGCGCTCGTCGCGATGAAGGAGGCGGGCGTCGCCCTCTCGATCGGGATCTCGGGCGGACCCGCGCCGATGCTGCGCCACTACGTCGACACCGGCCTGTTCGACGCCGTGATCACCCACAACCGCTTCACGCTCGTCGACCGCTCCTCCGAGGAGCTGATCGACGCGTCCGTCGACCGCGGCGTGATCGTGGTCAACGCGGCGGTCTACGGCGGAGGCGCCCTCGCGCGCTGGCCTGAGCCGGTCGCCTCCTACGCCTACCGGCCGGCGCCGCGCGAGATCGTCGACGCCGTCGCGGCGATGGGAGCGGCCTGCGAGCGGGCGGGCGTGCCGCTCGCCGCCGCCGCGCTGCAGTTCTCGACGCGCGACCCCCGCGTGACGACGACGGTCGTCGGCGCCACCTCCGCCGAGCACTACGACTCCTTCGTGGCCGACGACGCGCTCGAGATCCCCGACGCGCTGTTCGAGGAGCTGGAGTCGCTCGCTCCGCCGAGCACCGTCTGGCAGGACGCGCCCGGGGCGACCTGGCCGCGCTGATCCGGGCATAGCCGGGCTCTCCTCCCGGTTGGAGCACGTGACCCCCTCCGCGAGATGCCGCCGGCGTGCGCCCTCACCGGCGTATCGCCTACCGAAGCGGCGTTCCGCGGAGAAGCACGACAGGAGAGACATGACCGACACCGCCTTGTTCCAGCCGCTGACGCTCCGCTCGAGGACCGCGCGCAACCGCCTCTGGGCGGCACCGATGTGCCAGTACTCGGTGGAGGCGCAGGACGGCGTGCCCACCTCGTGGCACCTCGTGCACCTCGGCGGGCTCGCGCGCGGCGGATCGGGCGTCGTCATCGCGGAGGCCACCGCCGTCGTCCCCGAGGGGCGGATCAGCCCCTGGGACACGGGGCTGTGGAACAACGAGCAGCGCGACGCCTGGGCTCCGATCGTCGATTTCGTGCACGGGCAGGGCGCGCTCGCCGGCGTGCAGCTCGCCCACGCGGGCCGGAAGGCGTCGACCTACCGCGAATGGAGCGGACGCGGATCCGTGCCGCTGGAGGACGGCGGCTGGCCGACCGTCGCTCCCTCGGCCGTCGCGTTCGAGGGCTACGCGGAGCCGCGCGAGCTGGCGGCGGACGAGCTGCCCGGCCTCGTCGAGGCGTTCCGCGCCTCCGCCCGCCGCGCCGCGGACGCCGGCTTCGACGTGATCGAGCTGCACGCCGCGCACGGGTACCTGCTCCACCAGTTCCTGTCGCCGCTCTCGAACACGCGCGAGGACTCCTACGGCGGCTCGCTCGAGAACCGGGCGCGCCTGCTGCTCGAGGTCGTCCGCGCGGTCCGCGCCGAGATCGGGGAGCTCGTTCTGCTCGTCCGCTTCTCCGCGACCGACTGGGCCGAGGGCGGCTGGACGCTGGAGGAGACGATCACCGTCTCGGAGTGGGCGCGCGCCGAGGGCGTGGACCTCTTCGACGTGTCGACCGGCGGACTCGTGCACGCCAGCATCCCGGTGGCGCCGCTCTACCAGGTGCCGTTCGCGCGCGACCTGAGGAAGGCGACCGGTGCGCTGGTCGGCGCCGTGGGACTCATCACCACGGCGGAGCAGGCGGAGGGCGTGGTCGCGAACGGCGACGCCGACGTCGTGCTGCTCGCCCGCGAGCTGCTGCGCGACCCGAACGCTCCGGTGCGGATGGCGCACGAGCTCGGCGCGGACCTGCCGGTGCCCCCGCAGTACACCCGGGCCTGGCGCTGAGCCTTCAACCGCGAGATGCCACCTGTGCGCACGCCTCGCGGCGTGTCGTGTGCACAAGTGGCATCTCGCGGAGGAGAGCGGTCGGGCTCCCCGGAGGAGAGCGTCAGCTCTCGGAGGGCTCCTCGGGAGCGTCCTCCTCGGGGTTGAAGTGCGAGTCTCCGGAGACCCCCACCGCCAGCCCGTCCTCGGAGTGCGGGATGGTCTCGTCGTCGCCGAGACCGTTCGCCTTCTTCTCGCCCTCGGACGAGGTGGCTGCGTCGGTCACGGCTCAGGCCTCGACGTCGCCGCGCCAGGCACCGTCGGGGGTGCCCTGCTTCTCGATGTATTCCTTGAAGTTGTTCAGGTCCTTCTTCACGGCGTGGCTGCCGGCGCCGACGAGCGAGCCGAGCGTCTCGAGGAAGCCCTTGGGCTCCCAGTCGAGCTGCACGGTGACGCGGGTCTCGGTGTCGGAGAGCTTGTGGAAGGTGACGACGCCCGCATGGTCGGTCTCGCCGCCGGTGCTGTTCCACGCGACGCGCTCGTCGGGGTGCTGCTCGGTGATGTTCGCCTCGAACTCGCGCTCGACGGGGCCGACCTTCACCTTCCAGACGGTGAGGGTGTCGGTGACCTGCTGGATCGACTCGACCTCGTCGAGGAAGCGCGGGAACTCCTCGAACTGGGTCCACTGGTTGTAGGCGACGGACACGGGGACGTTGACGTCGACGGTCTCGATGATCTGCGGCACGGTGGTGCTCCTTGCTGTCTCACTCGGTGTGCGGCGTTCCGCTGCTGCGGTCGTCACGCTCGACGTTAGGCGGGAGCCGCCTGGGAGCGCACCGGGTTGCGGACTGCCCCGAACGTGGTAAGCGGAGGCGGTGCTGCGGTGCGCGCGCCGGGACGGCTCCGTCGGGTGCCGAGACGCCGCCGTGCGCGCCGGGACGTCCGCGGGAGGGCGGCGTCCGGACGGCACGGCGGCGTCTCGGGAGCGGCAGGCCGGAGCAGGCCGTGGTCAGCGGTCCTGCGGGTCGCCGCCGAGCTGGCCGATGGCGGGGAGGGGGCCGCCGTCGTCGGCGCCGGTGCGGCGCCAGCGGGCGATGGCGTTGCCCAGGTGGTAGATCACGAGGGCGGCGCCGGCGCCGAGGACGATGCCGCCGAGCTCGAAGCCGCCGGAGGAGAACGAGAAGCCGGCGATCGCGATCACGAGGGAGACCGCGGCGGTGTACTGGTTGACCGGGCGCGAGAAGTCGACGCGGTTGTCGATCCAGATCTTGATGCCGATCACGCCGATCAGGCCGTAGAGCGCGGTGGTGGCGCCGCCCAGGACTCCGGCCGGGATCGAGTTGAAGACGGCGCCGACCTTGGGCGAGAGGCTGAGCAGGATCGCGGTGACGCCGGCGACCCAGTAGGCGGCCGTCGAGTACACGCGGGTGGCCGCCATCACTCCGATGTTCTCGCCGTAGGTCGTGGTGCCGGAGCCGCCGAAGGCGCCGGAGAGGGTGGTCGCCACACCGTCCGCGATCAGGGCCCGGCCGGTGCTGGCGTTGGCGGAGGCGTCGGTCATCGTCGCGACGCCGCGGACGTGTCCGACGTTCTCGGCGATGAGGACGAGCACGACAGGCAGGAACATCGCGATGCCCGACCACGTGGATCCGGAGGCGAAGTCGGGGAAGGTGAACGGCGGCAGCCCGAACCAGTCGGCCGCGCCGACCGCGGAGTAGTCGATCTCGTTCCGCAGCAGGGCGACGACGTAGCCGATGACCACGCCGAGGAAGATCGAGACGCGGCCGAGGAAGCCGCGGAGGAACACGCTCGACAGGATGATCGCGGCGAGCGTGATCGTCCCGGTGATCGGTGCCTGCTTGAAGCTGAGGTACGCGGTCGGAGCCAGGTTGAACCCGATCAGGGCCACGATCGCGCCGGCGACGACCGGCGGCATCAGCCTGTCGATCCAGCCGAGGCCGACGACCTGCACGAGGACGCCGACGGCGGCCAGGAGGAGGCCCACGGCGACGACTCCGGCGAGCGCCGACCCCGTCCCTCCGACGGCGGTCGCGGCGGTGACGGGCGCGATGAACGCGAAGCTCGAGCCGAGGTAGCTGGGGAGCCGGTTGCGCGTGATCAAGAGGAACAGCAGCGTCCCGACTCCGGAGAAGAGCAGGGTCGTGGCGACCGGGAACCCGGTGAGCACGGGCACGAGGAACGTCGCTCCGAACATGGCGACGACGTGCTGGATTCCGATGGCGATCGTGGCAGGCCAGGCGAGCCGCTCGCCGGGGGCGACGACGGCGCCGGGCTCGACGGTGCGGCCGTCTCCGTGCAGGGTCCAGATGGGCATGGGGCTCCTCGGCGGGGAAGGGAGGCGGGGGTCGACGTTCACAGTAGCGAGGGGTCTGGCCGTGCCGCGGCACCCGACCTACGATCGGGCCATGGACGGAGCGCGGCGTCTCGGCGAGGAGGAGTTCTCCGCGCACCTCGCCGAGCGGGTCGCGCGGATCCGCGGGTCGTTCGGCGACCTCCCGCTCTGGGCGGTCTCGGGCTGGAGCGGTCCGCGGCTGCTGGCGGAGTGGACGCTGACGGGCGGCCCGCGGGGGCTCTCGTTCCTCGCCGACGACGCGGTCCCGGGCGGGCCGGGGCCCTCCGTCGAGATCCGCACGACCCTCGGCGATCCGCGGCACGACGTCGCGCTGCTCTGCTGCCGGGAGGAGGCGCCCGTCTCGTTCGTGCAGCCGGAGGCGCTGCCCGCTCCCACGCGGATCGCGGAGATCCCGGTCGACGGGGCTCCGGAGCCCTTCGAGGTCTGGGAGGGAGCCGGGGCCGTGCGCGCGGCCGCCTGGGTGCGGGGGCACGTCCTCACGCTGGAGTGCCGCGGAGTCGATCTGGACGCTCTCGCGTTGGACGAGGTGGACGACATCGAGCCGTTCGTGGCCGGCTGGCTGGAGTTCGTCGGCGCCTCGCGGCGTTGAGCGACGACCCGCGCTCCCGCGCTGCTGGGAGAGCGCGGAGTCCCGCCCGGCGCGCCGGTGAAAGATGTGCGCCGATCCCGGACAGGAGGGAGCATGAGGCACATGCCAGCTCCCCTCGCGGGTCCCGACCGGTTCGCCGCGGTCGCCGCCGCGGTCGCCGATCCCGTCCGCCGCTACCTCTGGCGGCGCACCGACTCCGCCACTGCCGACGACGTGCTCGCCGCGACGCTCTCGGTGCTCTGGCGCCGCAGCGCCGACGTCCCCGAGGACGACCCGGTGCCGTGGGCGATCGGCGTCGCCCGGCTCCAGCTGCAGAACGCCCGGCGGATGCAGCGCCGCCAGGTCATGCTCGCCCAGCGGATCGCGGTCGTCGATCCGCCCCAGGTGCAGATCGACGAGGGCGAGGCGTCGGGCGCGGAGGAGACCGTGCGCCTCGTGCTCGCCCGGATGCGCGAGCAGGACGCCGAGCTGCTGCGCCTCTGGGCGTGGGAGGAGCTCGACGTCCGCGGGATCGCCGCGGTCCTCGGAGTCACGGCGAACGCCGTCTCGATCCGCCTCCATCGCGCGCGGCGCCGCTTCGCCGAGCTCTACGACTCCGCCGACCCGCACGCGCCCGAAGGGGGACTCCGATGACCGGAACCGACGACGAGGACGTCCGCCGCCTCCTCCGCACGGTCGACCCCGCACGGAGCCTCCCCGCGCTCGACCGCGACGAGCTCGCCGAGCAGATCGCCGCCGCCACGGGCGAGGGCACGCGGACGGTGCACTCCCGCCGCCGCTCCCCCTGGCTGATCGTGGGAGTCGGCGCGCTGAGCGCCGGGGCCGCCGCCTCCCTCCTGCTGCCCTTCGCGCTCGGCGTGGGCGGGGGCAGCACCTCGACGCTGATCCTGCCGAGCACGGGCGGGCCGATGGCCGCGTGCTCGCCGGTGACGGCCGCCGCGCTGGCCCCTGCTCAGCTCGCGTTCCGGGCCGAGGTCCGCTCGATCGACGGGAGCACCGTCACCCTGCACGTGCTCGAGCGCTACGCGGGCGAGGTCGGCGACGGCGTCACGGTCACCCAGGGCAGGGAGACGGCGGTGGACGGGGCCCCCATCGTCTTCGAGACCGGGGTCGACTACCTGGTCGCGGCCGACGGCGACACGATCCTGACCTGCGGCCTCAGCGGCGAGAGCTCCCCCGAGCTCGCGGCGCTGTACCAGGAGGCGTTCTCGCGGCAGTAGGCGGAGGCGGGTAGCGGCCCGCGCGGGCGGTGGCAAGGGCCTCCCCGATCGGGGGGAGCGGCGCGCAGGCTGAGGCATGGGCCTCTCGGCCCTCCCCCTCCGGTCGCCCGGCGGCGCCCGCGGGCCCTCGGCGACGCCGCCCCGCCCGCCCCGCAGGAGGCCCGCATGCCGGTGTTCCGGCTCCTCGAACCGCTCCACGCCGCCGGTGTCGCGCTCGCCGACCTCGCGAGCGATCGGCTCCGCCTCCACGGCGACGGCTCCGACGTCCGCATCACCGCGGTGACCGTCGCGCACACCGAGGCGGGCCCCGGCGCCCTCTTCGCCGCGCTCCCCGGGAGGAGGAGCCACGGCGCCCGGTTCGCGGCCGACGCGGCGGCGGCAGGAGCGGTCGCCGTGCTCACCGACGCGGGCGGGCTCGACGAGGCCCGCGCATCCGGACTGCCCGTCCTCCTCAGCGACGACCCCCGCACCGCCCTCGGCCCGGTCGCCGCGCAGGTGTACGGCACGAGGAGCGGACCGGTGCTCCTCGGCGTGACCGGCACCAACGGCAAGACCAGCACCGTGCACCTCCTCGACGCGGTGCTCCGGCAGCTGGGCGTCGTCTCGGGGCTGAGCTCCACCGCCGAGCGCCGCAGCGCCGACCACGTCGTCGCCAGCCGCCTCACCACGCCCGAGGCCTCCGAGCTGCACGCGCTCCTGGCCCGGATGGCGGAGGACGGCGTCGAGGCGGCGGCCATCGAGGTCAGCGCCCAGGCGCTCGTGCGCTCCCGGATGGAGGGGATCGTGCTCGACGTCGCCGGGTTCACCAACCTCAGCCACGACCACCTCGACGACTTCGGCGACCTGGACGAGTACCTCCGCGCCAAGCAGCGCCTGTTCACGCCCGAGCGGAGCCGCCGCGGCGTCGTGGTCGTCGACACCGAGGCGGGGCGCCGGGTCGCCCGCGAGGCCTCCGTCCCGGTCGTCACGCTCTCGGCCGGGGACGGAGCCGACTGGCGGATCGACGTGCTCGAGACCGCAGTCGACCGCACCCGCTTCCGGCTCACCGCCCGCGACGGCTGGTCGACGACCGCCTCCGTCCCGCTCCTCGGCCGCCACATGGCCTCGAACGCGGCCCTCGCGCTGGTGATGCTGATCGAGGCGGGCCACGCGCGCGACCGGGTGGCCGCGGCGGTCGGCTCCGGGATCGACGTCACCGTGCCCGGGCGGACGCTGCTCGTGTCCGGCGCCGACGGGCCCCGGGTCTTCCTCGACTTCTCGCACACCCCCGACTCGGTCGCGCGCACCGTCGACGCCCTCCGCGAGGTGACGCCCGGCCGCGTGCTCGTCCTCCTCGGCGCCGACGGCGACCGCGACCCGAGCAAGCGCGCGCCGATGGGCCGGGCCGCTGCCGAGCGCGCCGACCTGGTGATCGTCACCGACCACCACCCGCGCTTCGAGGACCCCGCGCGGATCCGCCGCGCCCTGGTCGACGGCGCCCGCCGCGTCGAGCGCTGCGAGGTGCTCGAGATCGCGGAGCCGGCCGACGCCGTCCGCGCCGCCCTGCACCGGGCCGGCCCGTCCGACTCCGTCCTCTGGGTCGGCCCCGGCGACACCGACTACCGCGTGGTCGGCGCCGACGACCTCCCCTACTCGCCCCGCGCCGACACGGCCCGCGCGCTGGCCGAGGCCGGCTGGAGCGTCGACCTGCTTGACTGATCGGGTGTTCTCGACCCTCCCGGTGCGCCGCGTGCAGGCCCGACCCGAGCACCCCGCCGACCTCGCGCGCTGGCCCGCGACGCTCGCGCCCGTGCGGCAGGTGCTGGCCGAGGGCTGGGATCTCGGCCAGGTGACGGTGATCACCGGCGAGAACGGCTCGGGCAAGTCGACGCTGCTCGAGGCGGTCGCCCTCGCCTACGGGCTGAACGCGGAGGGCGGATCCACGGGTGCGATGCACTCCTCCCGCGCCTCGGAGTCGGACCTGGCCGAGCACCTCCAGCTGGTCCGCGGGGCCGGCGCGTCCAAGCGCGGCTTCTTCCTCCGCGCCGAGACGATGCACGGCTTCTTCAGCTACCTGGAGGAGGTGGGGATCGACGGCGGATACCACGAGCGGAGCCACGGCGAGTCGTTCCTCGACATCGTGGCGAACCGCTCCCGGATCAGCGGGCTGTGGCTCCTCGACGAGCCGGAGTCGGCCCTCTCGGTGTCGGGCTGCCTCGCCCTGATCGGGCAGCTGCGCGACCTGGTCGCCGGCGGCTCGCAGGTCGTCCTCTCCACGCACTCGCCGATCCTCGCGGCCCTCCCCGGAGCCGACCTCTACGAGCTCGACGAGACGGGCCTGCGCCCCTGCCGCTACGACGACCTCGACCTGGTGCGGACCTGGCGCGGCTTCCTCGACCAGCCGGCCCGCTTCCTGCGGCGACTGGAGTAGGCCGGCGGCCGCTCGGCCGCGCCGGAACGGGCCCTGCGTGTTCACCACGAAGGGAAGTACGTCGGCAGGCTGCCCCGTTCTAGCGCATCCCGAGCCGGCCGGGCGAAAGTCTCCGCCGGCACGAGCACTGTCAGGCCGCGGAGGCCGCCGCCGGTCGGGCGACCCGGGGCGCCCAGCCCACCGCGATCGCGGCGCCGGCGAGCGCGAGCTGTCCGAGCGGCGGCAGGATCGCCGAGACCAGGGAGCCGTCGCCGCCGGAGGTGACGAAGGTGTCGGCGACCGACATCCCGAAGCCGAACCCGGCGAAGAAGCGGAAGACGACGGCGCCGGCGACCAGGGCCAGCATGAGCACCGCGATCCGCCGCGGAGTGAGCGGCGACCTCCGGCCGACGAGGGCGCCGACCGTCACGACGATCGCGGCGGCCGTCCAGAACGCGGCCCACCCGGTGACCCAGATCGCGTGGGAGCCGAACTCGAAGCCGTCGCGCTCGGACATGGTCGCGTAGATCTCCGCCAGGGCCACGCCGGGGACCTTCGCCTGCGGATTCCAGACCAGCAGATCCACGGCACCCACCACCGTGACGCCCGCCACGAGCGCGAGGCCCGCGAGGGCGACGGGGAGGCGCTGAGCGCGGGTCGCCGTCCGCGGTGCGAGGGCGATGGTCCTCGAGCCGCCGAGGACGATCGCCCCGCAGACGAGTCCGGCGAGGGAGACGGGCAGGCCGACGAGGGCGAGGGGTCCGGGGAGGAGGAGGCCGGCCGCGGTGAGCACCGGGCCGACGACGGCGGCGACCAGGGAGATCCGCGCGAGCACCGTGCGGGCCGACGCCGCAGCGCCGAGGAGGTGGACCGCGCCGAGGACCGCGACCGCGACGGCGGCGACGAGCACCGCGGTCTGCACGGCGCCGACGGCCGCAAGGGCGGTGTCGGAGGCGGCACCCGGCTCGGGGACGATCCCGCCGCCGGTCAGCGCGATGCCGCTCAGCATCAGCGCCGCCGCGGCGAAGAGCGCGAGTCCTCGGCGGGCGAGGCGGCGCGGGAGCGTGCCCCGCGCCTCGCCGGTGTGCGCGGGCAGGTCGCGGTCGACGCTCACCAGCAGGGCGAGCGCTCCGAGGACGACGCCGCGCCGGGGCAGTCCCAGCTCGGCGGCCCCGGCCAGGTCCGCCCGCCACTCCTCGAGGTAGCGCTCGCGGGCGAGCGGGGGCAGCAACAGCGACAGGAGCCGCAGGAGCGCGCTCACGCGGTCGCCTCCGCCGCTCGCGGCGCCGTCCGCGCGGTCGACCTCATCCGCTCGACGGCGGCCCGGGCTGCCGGGGCGCCCTCCGCGGTCAGCTCGTAGAGCCGGCGACGCGGGCCGCTCCGCTCGCTCGCGGCCTCCCACTCCGAGACCACCCAGCCCGCTCCCTCGAGCCGCTCCAGGATCGGGTAGACGCTGCCCGCCGGTCGCCCGGTGGCCTTGATCACGACCATGCCCCAGGTCGGGCCGTCGGCGTCGAGGAGGGTCCGGAGGACGTCCGCGGTGGCGGACGTGAGGCGAGGGAGTGGCTGCACGGGATTGAGGCTACCTATGTAGAGATAGCCGGGTCAACACAGGCGGGACGGCATCTCTAAGCAATACCGCTCTCTGGATTCTCAGCTGCCTGTCAGCCTCTGACATACTCCGCAGATGACCGAGTTCAACCCCGCCGTATTCCCCGGCTCCGCCCCCTCCGCTCCGAAGAAGACCGGCAACGGGCTGGGCCTCGCCTCCCTCATAATCGGAATCCTCGCGCTCATCGGCGCCCTTATCCCGATCGTCAACTACGCCTCGGGCTTCCTCGCCTTCATCGGACTCGTCCTCGGCATCATCGGCCTCTTCCTCAAGGGCCGCTCTCGCGGCACGGCCATCGCCGGCACCGTCCTCAACGTGATCGCGCTTGTCCTCTCGATCATTCTCGCCATCGTCTACACGGCCGGATTCGCGAGCGGCGTCTCGAACGCGATCGCCACCGCGCAGGCCGAGAGCTCCGAGGCCGCTGCCGTGCCGCGGACGCTCGTCTATGAGGTCACCGGCTCGGCTACCGCGGCCTCCATCACTTGGTCGACCTACGACGGAGGAACCTCCGGCTCCGAGCAGGCCACCGGTCAGGCGCTCCCCTTCACGAAGGAGCTGCAAGTCCAGACCGGAGGCGACTTCACCTTCCAGAGCTTCACGCTGACCGCCTCGAACGGCAGCGATGACGAAGGCGAGATCAGCTGCCGAATCACCCTCGACGGCGAGGTCATCGCCGAGCAGACCAGCACCGGGGCCTTCGCGTCGGCGCTCTGCTCGGCGACCCCGGAGTAGCCGCCGTGCGTAAAGCCCTTTTCCCTGCAGCTCTCAGTGCGGCAATGCTCCTCCTGACTGCCTGCACGGCTTCCGCGCCCGCAGCAGCTCCGGCCGAGTCGACGACCCCTGCACCTGCGGCGCCCGCGACACCTGCGTTCGTCGAGCTCGACACCGCACAAGCGGCGTCCCGTTATCTCGACCTCGTCTGCCCCAACAACATCGCGATCAAGAATCTGAGCGACGCCTTCTCATCCGGCGAGGACGAGCTTCTGAACGGTGGCGACCCGGACCCTTCCGGCGTGCACGCCGCTGCGTCTGCTCGGCTCGATCTGACAAGACGGACACTCACGCTCCTGGACGACTCGTACTACCACTGGCCGAGCGATGTCTCCGAGCAGATCGCGACGATCCGCGGCTCCTACATCGCCGAGATGTCCACTCTCAACACGATGGCCAACTCGGCCGATTTCAGTGACGCCTATTACTCGACGTTCCCTGAGGCCACGACTGAACAGCAGAGCGCCGGACAAGAGGTCCGCTACGCGCTGGGCATCGATCCGGACACGGTCGCCAGCTGTGTCGGGCACGAGAACGGGATCGACGCTCTGACGTCCGAGAAGGAGCAGCGGGATGCCGGAGCGTAGCGCCTGATCGAGAGGCAGCGATCGGTGGGCGCGTGTTCCCGGAGACGGTCGAAAAGGGGACCGAGGGCTCCGACGCCGACCAGGCGACGTGTTCGCAAGCGGGAGCCCTCGCGCTGACCGTCCGCCGCCGGCCCTCGCGCCGCTAGCCGGACCCCGCACGCAGAACGTCGGCCGAGAGCAGCCGCCCTCCACCCTCGGGGGACGGCGGGCACTCTCAGCCGACGGTCTGCGCGCGAGCGCGGGGACTACTTGCGGAACATCCGCGCCGTGGTCTCGAAGAGGCCCTTCACGGGGCGCTGCTGCTCGCCCTGCTGGGCGCCGAGGACGATGATGACGGCGGTCAGCACGGGGATGGCCCACTGGGTGACCTTCTGCACGCGGAGGGCCGTGGTCAGCTCCTGTGAGTTGTGCTCCGACGCCTCGGTCACGCCGGGGGCGCCCTCGTCGGCGTGCTTGGCCTGCGTCGCTCCGGCGACCGCGGCGATCACCGAGGCGGCACCGGCGAGCCCGGTCACGACGGTCTTGACGACGGTGTTCGTGCGGCTCTCCTGCTGGTTGGCCAGGCGGGTCTTGTTGGCGAGGACGAGTCCGATGCCGCCGACGCCGTGGGCGGCGATCGCGGCGAGCTGCACAGGGGTCCAGCGGGCCCAGCCGTTCGAGGAGAGGCGGAGGCGCTCCGCCGGGTCGGACGAGGTGGACGCGGCGCCGTTCAGGCCGACGGCGCCCATGAGCGAGCCGCCGAACCAGGCGGCGGCTCCGAGGTCGTGGAGACTGCGGACGAGGGTGTTGCGGGAGGGCATGTGGGCCTCTTCTCTGCCGGCGGCGGACGTCGGCGGTGGTCGGCTGGTGCGGACTCCTCCGACGCTACGCGCGCCCTGGAACCGCGCACGGGGCTTGACCTCTCCCCCTCCGACACGCTCCGCTGGAGGTCACCGACCGACCCGGACCGACCGACCCGAGGAGCCCCGCGATGCCCACCGACGACGAGAAGCGGACGACCCGCGACGAGTTCCACGACGCCGTGAACATGACCGCGAAGGAGCTCGAGGAGTGGCTCGGCACCGACGAGTCGAAGGAGGTCGGCCAGAAGCCGGAGGGCGGCGGCGAGTCCGTCGGCCACGAGAGCGGGCGCCGCATCGTCGACCTGCTCGGCACGAAGCAGGCCGACCTGAGCGACGACGACTACGCCCACATGACGAAGGTCGTCGGCTACGTGCACCGGCACGCGAAGCAGCGTCCCTCGGGCGATGTCACCGAGACGAAGTGGCGCTACTCCCTGATGAACTGGGGCAACGACCCGCTGAAGGGCTGACCCGGTCCGAGAGCTGCGCTCAGCACATCCCGAAGAGGTTGCAGAGGGCGCCGCGGTCCTGGATCGACTCCATGCCGCCCGGCTTCTGCACCTTCGGCAACTCGTAGGAGGCGGCGACCGTCTGCACGCCGGCGGACGAGGCGGCCTGCACGGGAGCGGCGGCAGGAGCAGCGGCGGGAGCGAGGACGGCTCCGAGGGCGAGTGCGGCGGCGGCGAGGATCGGGGCCATGGTCGTTCTCCTGTGATCGAGGGGTGCGATCGGCTCGACCGCTCCACCAGCATGGCGACGCCCCGTCGCACCGCTCCTGTACGAAAGACCAGTCCGCCCTTGTACGGAAGGCCGACGGGGCTCGGAGAAGGCTTCGGTACCCTGGTCCCGTGGTGGGGACGACGCGGTGGACGAACGACGTGCGGACGCTGCCCGGCGGCTGGATCACCCGGTCCCTCCTCCTCGGCTCCTTCACGCTCCTCGTCGTCATCGACCTGATGGGCGGCAGCGTCGACCTCACGTCGGTCCGCGGCTGGATCGAGCTGGCGCTCCCCTACCTGCCGCTCCTGGCGCTGCTCGCCGGCGCGATCCCCGCGGCGGTCTCGCTCTACCTCGTCTACGCCGTCGTCCTGATGCTCGGCGCCCCGCCGCTGCTGCTCGCGGCGCTGATCTTCCCGACCATCGTGGTGGTCGGCTTCGTCACCTTCCTCCTCCCCTGGCGCGCGGGGCTCGTCTTCGTGCTCGGCACCCTCGTCCTCCTGCCCGCGGTGCTGCTCGTCGACCGCGCCATGGGCACGGCCGTCTACGTCCTGGGCGCGTTCGTCCTCTTCGGCGGCACCGCCGGGCTGGGCCTGAACGCCTTCCGGGGCCGCAGCGAGCGGAGCGAGCGCCGGGCCGACCGCATCCAGGAGGAGCAGGCGCGGATCCGCAACGAGGAGCGGACCCGGCTCGCGCACGAGCTGCACGACATCGTCGCGCACGAGGTCACCATCATCGCCATGCAGGCCCGCCGCGCGACCTCGGTCGAGGACCCGGCCAAGACCGAGCGCATCCTCGAGAGCATCGGCGACGCGGCGCAGCAGGCGCTGCAGGATCTGCGGAGCCTCGTGACGCTCCTCCAGGACGAGGACGAGGCAGGCGCTCCCGCCCGCGGCGACTCCGACCTGCTCGGGACCCCGGAGGTCTCGGGCGCCACGACCACCGCTGTCGGCTTCGTCCACGACGTGCGGAACGTCGCCGACGCGATCGAGCGCGCGGGCTTCCGGGTCCGCCTCGACGTGGCGGGCTCCGTGGCGCAGGTGCCCGCGAGCCTCCGCCAGGTGCTGCGGCGCACGGTCCGGGAGCTGGGCACGAACGTGCTCAAGCACGGCGACACCGCCGGTGAGGTGCAGCTCCGGCTCGAGGTGTCGGGGGGCGAGGTGCAGCTGAGCTCCTCCAACGCGATCGCCTCCGCGGCTCCGATCGTCTCCTCGCACCTCGGGATCGAGGCGATGTCTGCCCGCTGCGCCGTCTTCGGCGGGCGGCTGGACGCGGGAGCCCGCGGCGGCCGCTGGACCACGACCATGACCATCCCCCTCGAGGGCCGGGCGTCCGGTGCGCTCGTCGCGGGGGCGACCGACGAAGGACGAGAGCGATGACCCGCGTGCTGCTGGTGGACGACGAATCGATGACCCGCGAGATCCTCCGCGACTACCTCTCTCAGGACCCGGCGATCGAGGTGGTGGGCGAGGCCTCCGACGGGAGGATCGCGGTGCAGCAGGCGGCGACGCTCCAGCCCGACCTGATCCTGATGGACATGCAGATGCCGGTCATGAACGGCGTCGCTGCGACCGAGCGGATCCACGCCGAGCACCCGGGCATCGCGATCCTCGGGCTCAGCACGTTCACCACGGACCGCTACGTCGTCGACCTGCTCCGCGCGGGCGCCTCCGGCTACCTGGTCAAGGACACGAAGCCGCGGGAGATCATCGCGGCGGTGCACGCGGTGCTCGCGGGCGAGTCCGTGCTCTCCGCCGAGGTCACGCGCCACGTGGTGAAGGGGCTCGAGGAGTCGGTGCCGGCGGAGACGGTGCCGGACCCCGATCTGCTCGAGGCGCTCACCGAGAAGGAGCTCGAGGTGATCCGCCTGCTCGCCCGCGGGATGAGCAACCGCGAGATGGCGCAGGAGCTGTTCGTCACCGAGTCGACCGTGAAGGCGCGGTTCGTGAAGGTGATGGAGAAGCTGGGCGTGCGCGACCGGGTGCAGATCCTGGTCTCGGCGATCGAGCACGGGCTCGTCGACCTGGGGACGCGTCCCGGCCGGAGCTGATCGAGCCCGCCGGATTCAGCCCCAGCCGACCACGTCGGCGACGGGCCGCACGAGCCCCGCGACCGCCCGCTCGAGCGCACTCTCGTCGACCGCGGCGAGCGCCGGCTCCGGATCGAGCACCAGGGCGCCGCCCCAGCCCATCACCTCGTACTCCACCAGGGTGCGCGCGAGCGTCTCGGGCGACCGCCAGGCGCGGAGGAGGTTCGCCCGCGCGAACGCGTGCGCGGCGCGTGCTCCCTCCCCGTGCGCGGCGCGGCCGTCGAGGACGGTGCGCAGCACGGTCTCGAGGGTCGGGATGCCCTGGCCGGCCGGGGAGACGACCTGCCAGGTGAGGGAGGGGCGGCTCGAGCGCAGGCCCCGCGCGACCTGGGCGACCGCATCGCCGCCGGCGGAGCGCAGTGCGGCGGGGACGAGCGGTTCGGCCCCCGCGGTGAGGCGGCACAGCGCCAGGAATGTCGCGGCGTGGCCGACCTCGCCGGACGGGTCCGCGCCGGTGACGATCGTGCTCTCGTAGCCCTGCTCGCGGGACTGGTGCAGAGCGCTCGGCAGCGGAGCCGCGGCGGGCACGGAGACGGGCCGGGACGTCTCGCAGACGGCGCGTTCGGGCCCGACCACGGCGAGCACCGGATCCCCGGCTCCCTGGGCGCGCTCGAGCGTCAGGGCGGTCCAGGCCGCGGCGCCCTCCGGAGGGAGCACCGCGGTGAGGCTCTGCGCCCCGGCCGTCGCCGTCCATGCGAGCGAGACCGCTCCGGGGGGAACGGCCGAGCGGAGGCGGGCAGCGCGGTCGGGCCCGTCGTCTCCGGCCGGGTCGCGCCAGCCGAGGGCGACGACGGCGAAGCGGGAGCGCTCGTCGACGACGGCGAGCGGGGGTGCGGCGGTCATGGGCTCCTCCTTCCTGGTGGGGTGGAGGCGGCGGGAACGCCCAGTGCGGCGAAGGGCTGCTCGGCCAGGCGGGCCGCGGCGTCCGCGAGCAGCGGGCGCGGCGGCCGCGCGGCGAGGGAGTCGACGAGCTCGCCCGCGAAGCCGGGCGCACCGCGCAGCAGGGCATCCCGGGCGACGGTGCGGGCCAGACGCTCGTCGTCGTGCACCAGCCGCTCCGCACGCAGCACCGCGCGATGCCGGGCGTGCTCGAGGGCGGAGTCGTCGCTCACCGCGAGGGCGCGGAGGCGGTGCCACGGATCGACGGGCACGGCGGTGTCGTCGACCAGCACGAAGAGGTCGTCGGCGACGGTGTCGCCCGGGCCGAAGAGTCCGGCGCTCGCGTCGAGTCCGGCCTGCGCAGCGAGCGCCTCGGCGGCGATCAGGTCGCCGAGCAGCTCGTCGGAGACGCGGGTCGACGGCGCGGCGGCGGTCGCGGCGAGCCGGCGGGCGGCGGGCTCGGCGCGGTACTCGGGGCGGGCCGTCCCAGGTGGGACGGCGACCGGTCCTGCCGCGCGATCGGGCGCCTCCGCGAGGGCCGCGACCAGGCGGTCCAGGAGCCGGGCGGGGTCGTCGGCCGTGACGCCGACCAGCACGGAGCCGGCCGGGCTGTAGTGGCGCCGGTGCAACGCGCGCAGGACGGGCTCGGTCGCGCGGCCCTCGAGGTCGAGGTCGCCGCTGCCGTCGTGCGCGTTGGGGGCGTCGGCCCAGTAGCGGGCGGTCAGGTGCGGCCACGGCAGCACGCCGCCCGGAGCGGGGGCGAGGCGCGCGGCCCGCTCAGAGGCGACCGCGCGGATCTGCTCCGCGATCTGCTCCGGCAGGAAGGCGGGGCGGAAGACCTGCTCGACGAGCCGCTCCGCGATCACGGCGGCCGACCCGGGAGAGCCCGTCTCGAAGAACTCGGAGTAGTCGAGGTGGGTGTGACCGCCGAGGACGCCGCCGCTCTCGGCGACGCGGGTCTGCCGGACGAGACCGGCGACCCCCTCGCTGTCCTGGTAGACGAGGTGCTCGATCAGGTGCAGCATCCCCTCCTCGCCGTCGCGCTCGTGGCGCATACCGGCGGGCACGGCGAGGGCGACCGAGTCGTTGCGGACCTCCGGCCGGTGCACGACGAGCGCGCGGGCGCCGGAGGGCAGGGCGGCGGACAGGGTCGGGACGTCGCGGGCGCTCATTCCGCCCGCTCCCCCAGCTGTGCGGCGGACAGGCGCAGCAGCAGCCGCGCCTGATCGCTGCTGGCGCCCCCGGAGCGGTGCCAGTCGACGGCGTGCTGGGCCAGCCGGAACGCGGTGCCGACGCGCAGCAGCTCGGCGTCGTGGTCCTCCTCGAGCGAGAGTCCGCGGCGGAGCGCGTCGAGGGCCGGGCGGAGCGCGGGGTGGAAGGCGTGCAGCTCTGCGAGCTCCCCGAGCACCCAGGCGGCGTCCCAGACCGGGTCGGCGAGCCCGACGTCCTCGCCCGTGAGCAGAGCGACGCGGGTCCCGCCGACGACGAGGTGGGCGAGGCCGGGGTGGCCGTGGACCACGACCGCGGCCGGCGAGGCGACGACCGCCTCCGCCCAGTCGGCGAGCTCGAGGAGACCGCCGGCGCCGAGCTCCTCGGCGGCGGGCGCCCAGCCACCGGCGAGCCAGCCGCGGGCGCGCTGCAGCGGACGCGGAGGGAGCGGCTCCCCGGCGGGCCGGGCGCCGTGGAGCGCGTCCAGCGCGCCCTTCCACTCGCGGCCGACGGAGACGAGCGCCTCCTCCGACAGCTCGTGGAGGAGCGCGGGCAGCAGGGCGCGGGCGGTGGTGCGGTAGCGGCGGATCGACGGGTCGGCGCCTCCCGGCACGATCCGGGGATCGGGCGCTGCGAGGCGGACGGGCACCGGCGAGAACGGCAGCGGCGCCTGCTCTCCGAGGCGGCGGGTCCAGACGGTGGTCCCGTCGGGTCCTTCCGAGAGCTCGGTGACGAGCAGCCCGGTGACGAGGGCCCGCGGAGGGGCGGTGGTGCTCACGCCGACCTCGCCTCCTCCGCGGCCGCCGGTGCCGTGCGCAGCGACTCCAGGTGGCGCAGCACCGCGGGGAACGCGGGCGGCACCCAGGCGAGCGCCGTGTCGCTGGACTCGCTCGGCCCGGGCACGGGGTCGATGACGGTGAAGTTGGCCGGCTCGCGCAGCAGCGCGAGGGTGGACTCGACGACCGGGTTGCCGAGCGCCCGCGGCGGCAGCGACGGAGCGATGCACACCGGCGCCTCCGTCGTGAGGGCCGCGAGCAGCGACGGGGAGTCGGTGATGCCGTGCGCGAGGCGCGAGGCGTAGTCGAGGGTGGCCGGGTAGATCAGGATGAGGTCGGCCCACTCGGCGAGGTCGACGTGGGCGACGACGATCTCGTCGTCCCAGCGGTCGTCCTGGATCCGGCCGCGCAGTCGCGACTCCAGGTTGTGCCGGGTGGTGAAGCGGTAGGCCGAGTCGCGGACGAGCACGCGGAACTCGGTCGCCGGAGCGGCGGCGCGCGCCCACTGGATCCAGTAGGGCATGACCTGGGTCATGGCGGAGCCGGTCAGGACGAGGGCCACCCGGGAGTAGCCGAAGCGGCCGAGCGAGAGGTCGGAGAGTGCGGCGCTCTGCGCACCGGGCGGGGTGGTCATGGCGGTCTCCTCAGAGGGCGGCGGGCGGGAGGGCGGATCGGGT
>NZ_PSVY01000069.1:0-923 GCF_002932635.1 Rathayibacter sp. AY1D1 | reverse complement strand
GCCCCCGACCCCGGCCTGCAGGACGAGCGCCCCTCGTCCCCCGAGGCCGTCGCCGAGTGGCGCGAGCGCCAGGAGGCCTGGCGGGCCGAGCGGGAGGCGTTCCGCGCCCAGCAGAGCGCGACGGCCCGCGAGACGGCCCGCGCCCGGGCGGAGGAGGCGCGAGTCGCCGCCGCCGCCGTCACCGCCGCGCGCCTGGAGCGCCAGCGCCTCCGACGCGCCGCGAACCCCCGGCTGCGGGCGAGCCTCACGCTGCTCGCCCTGGGCGCCGCCGCACTGACCGGCGCACTGGTCTCGCTCACCGCCTCCGGGCCGACGGCCCTCGTCGTCGGAGCCGCCTCGGCCGCGCTCGTGCTCGCCGTGGTGATCGTGCTCGCCGGCCTGTTCCGGAGGCGCGCGAGCGCGCTGGTCGCCCTCGCGACGGTCGCGCTGGTCACGGCCGCCTGCGCCGCCGTGCTGCCGACCGACCGCGAGCTGCTCCCCGTGCTGGGCACCTACGGCTTCTCGAGCGCCGCTCCCGGCCGCTACGCGACGCTCGCGGCGAGCGACCTGCGCGTCACGGTCGCACCCGGCTACGAGACCTCCGGCGAGCCGCTGGACCTCTGGATCGGCTACGGGCACGTGTCCGTCGCCACGATGGCGGGAACGGCGGTCCGCCTCGAGGCGACCACGGAGGACACCGAGCTCCTCGTTCTGGACGCCGACGGAGGCGCGATCGACGCGCCCCGCGAGGTCCGCACCGCCGACGGCCGTCAGCTGTGGACGCAGACCTTCGGCGATCCCGAGGCCGAGCCGTTCGTGGTCCGCATCGCCCAGGAGGGCGGGTCGATCCGCGTCCAGGACTCCACACCGGGCGCCGACTCCGGCACCACTGCGCCGGACGCCGACGCCACCCCGACACCCACCCCGAGCCCCACCCCCGAGAC
>NZ_PSVY01000068.1:0-932 GCF_002932635.1 Rathayibacter sp. AY1D1 | reverse complement strand
GCGGCCGGTGTCGGTGCGGGTCATGGTGTGGTCCTCTCAGCGGTTCAGGAACGGGGCGACGCGGCGGATCGCTGCGCGGCGGGCGTGGGCGACGCAGTGACGGAACGAACCGCTGGTGATGCCGTGCAGCTGGTCGGAGTGCCACGCCTCCCAGACGCCGGACGTGCGGCGGGTGACGTGCACCGAGGGCGTCGTCTGGGGGTCGGTGCCCACGACACGGATATCGACCGCGCGGGTGTTCGCGAGCGTGAGGTAGGTCTTCGCGGTGGTCTGCAAGTCGGTGGTGATCTGCATGGTGTGGGTGCTCCCTCTGGCTGATCGTTTTTCTTTGCCTCTCCGGCGGGGAAAACCGTTTGAGTGGAGGCGGCGCAGTGACGCCGATAGCGGGCGAAATAAGCCCGCAGGGCGCGTTCGCTATCGGTGGCACGGAGCCGGTGGAGCGAAATAGGTTGAAACCGCGGAGAGGTGAAGAAAACAGGTGGAACGGGCCGCATCGCGGCCTCCGACCCGCGGTGCTCCGTCGCCGCTGCGCGAGTGCAGCTCGCGCCCCGGAACGGGACACCGGGGAGCGTGAGGGGGTCGCCCCTCACGGGCCGGCGCCGCCGGCCCCACACTCGAGCGGGTCGTGTCAGCGTCGGATGCGACGATGGAGGCATGTGGGAGCTGGCACACCGGACGCGCGCGGAATCGGCATCAACGGTGTTGCGCAGCAACGCGGCGACGAGCGCCGCGGCGATCGCGGAAGTGCGCGCAGGGATCCCGGAGGATCACGTCATCCTCTACGTGCTCCGCGTCGAGAACTGAGCGGGCGCTCTACTCCGCGGCGCTGCGGCGGGGTGCGCGCTGGGTGGTTGTGGTGACGACGGCGGTCGCGCGGGTGAGGTTGGGGCCGATGGCGTCGGCTTCGAGGACGCGGCCGGTGCGGCGGTTCT
>NZ_PSVY01000067.1:0-1050 GCF_002932635.1 Rathayibacter sp. AY1D1 | reverse complement strand
GGCCGGGAGGTCGGGCCTACTCCTCGCCGAGGAGGCGGGAGAGGTAGCGGGCGACGGCGCGCACCGCGGTGATGTTGCCGGAGTAGTCCATCCGGATCGGGCCGAGCACGCCCAGGCGCGAGACCTGGCCGCCCGCGGTGTTGTACCCGCTCGTGAGCACCGAGGTCTCCTGCAGCCCGAACGGCGCGTTCTCGCGGCCGATGCGCACCGAGATGCCCCGGGGGTCCGGGGTCATCTCGGCGAAGAGGCGCAGCAGCTCCACCTGCTCCTCTATCGCCTCGAGCACGGGATAGATGCTGCCCGAGAAGTCCTCCTCGGTGCGGACGAGGTTCGCGGCGCCGGCCATGACCAGGCGGTCCTGCCGGTTGGCGCCGACCTGCTCGAGCAGGGTCTGCACGATCGGCGTCAGCACGTGGCGCCGCTCGGGGCTGAAGCGCTCCGCGACGGAGCCGAGCGTCTCGGCCGCCTGCTGGAGCCCGAGGCCCAGCACGGCCGTGTTGAGCTTCGCGCGGATCTCGCCGAGGAGCGCGTCGTCCACGTCCTCCGGGGTCTCGAGCACGCGCTGGTCGACCCTGCCGGTGTCGGTGATCAGCACCGACAGGAGGCGGCGGGGAGCGAGGGCGACGAGCTCCACGTGGCGCAGCCGCGCGGCTCCGAACGACGGGTACTGCACGAGCGCGACGCTGTTGGTGAGCTGCGAGAGCAGGCGGACGGTCTTGACCAGCACCTCGTCGAGGTCCGGGCTCTGCCCGAGGAACGTCTCGATCGCCTGGCGCTGCGCGGAGGTCAGCGGGCGCAGGTCGGCGAGCTGGTCGACGAAGAGGCGGTAGCCCTTGTCGGTCGGCACGCGGCCGGACGAGGTGTGCGGAGCCGCGATCAGCTCCTCCTCCTCCAGCTGGGCCATCTCGTTGCGGATGGTGGCGGCCGAGACGCCGAACGCGTGGCGCTCGACGATCGACTTGGAGCCCACCGGCTCCCGGTTCGCCACGTAGTCCTGCACGATCACGCGCAGGACCTGGAGACCGCGCTCCGTGACCATACGACCGACCT
>NZ_PSVY01000066.1:0-1137 GCF_002932635.1 Rathayibacter sp. AY1D1 | reverse complement strand
TCCAGCCGACGGCTCCTCCCGCGAGCAGGCCGACGGCGACGAGCGCGCGCGTGATGTCGGCGTCGTCGCCGCTGTCGACGGTGATCAGCACGGCGAGCGCCGCGACGGCGGCGGCGAGGGTCAGCAGGCCGGCCACGGGAGCGGAGCGGCGGACGGCCGGATCCGCGTCGCGCGACTCGAGCGGCGCGAGGGGCACCAGGGCCCAGAGCCAGAGGTAGAGGAGCGCGCCGCCCCCGCCGAGCGCGGTCGTGAGGACGGCCAGGAGGCGGGTCCTCCGCACGCTCCAGCCGAGGTGGTCGGCGACCGCGGTGCACACTCCGCCGAGCAGCATCGTCCGCGGCCGCTGCAGCGGGGGGCGGACGGCGGTGCCGGGGACTGTGCTCACCCCTGCATCCAAACAGGTCGGCCGCACGATCGGGGGTGCTCTCGGGGTCGGATCAGGGGTTCCCCCGATGGTCCGGGCCGTGGAGCGCACGGGAGACTCGCAGCATGACAGGACAGAGCACGACCCCGCCGGGCTCCGCGGAGCCGGACGGCACGGAGGCGGCAAGCACAGCGACGACGCCGATCGGGACGGATCCCGGAGCGGCCGGACCCGACAGCGCCGGCCCGGACAGCGCCGGCCCCGAGAGCCCCGGCCCGGGAGCCCCCGGCCCCGCCGATCCGCCCCCCGCGCCCGAGAACCGCTTCGTGCTCTGGCTGCGCGGCCTCGACCTGCCCCGCCGTCCCGGCTGGATCGGCGGCGTCTGCGCGGGGATCGCCGACCGGCTCGGCATCGACCCGCTGATCGTGCGCGGGATCGTGCTCGTCGTCGCGGTGCTGGGCGGGCCCGCGCTCCTCCTCTACGCCGCGGCCTGGCTGCTGCTGCCCGACCAGGACGGCGCCCTGCCGGTGGAGCGGCTGCTCCGCGGCTCGCTCGACCGGGTGCACGCCGGGATCGGCGTCCTCGTGCTCGCCTCGATGCTGCCGGTGGCGCAGGGCTTCTGGTCGCTCGGCGGCGCGTACACCGGGGCGATGCCCTGGGCGCCCGCGACCGGGCGGACGCTGTGGTCGCTCGTGGTGCTCGGGCTGATCGTGGCCTTCGTGGTCTGGATCGTGCGGCGGAGCCGGCGATCGGACGACGCGGCCGCTCACCCG
>NZ_PSVY01000065.1:0-1869 GCF_002932635.1 Rathayibacter sp. AY1D1 | reverse complement strand
ATCAGGGCCTGGGCGTCGAGGACGTCCTTCGCCGAGCCGCCGGCCCCCCGCATCCTCTTCTCCCGCCCGCACTCCGCACGACAGGAACGAGCACCCATGACGCTGTCCACTCCTCAGACCGCCTACGCCTCCGCCAAGCTCCAGGGCACCGGAGTGGGACGCGGGCTGGCCCTCGGGCCGGTCCTGCGCATGCCGGAGCCGCTGCCCGAACCCGAGGACACCGCCAGCACCCGCAGCGTCGCCCAGGAGGAGGAGCGCGCCGTCTCGTCGCTGTCCGCCACCGCCGCGACGATCCGCCACCGAGGCGAGCGGGCCGGCGGCTCGGCGAAGGACGTCCTCGACGCCCAGGCCCTGATGGCCGAGGACCCGTCCCTCGCGGACGACGTCAAGGCGCGGATCGCCGGGGGCAAGACCGCGGAGCGCGCCGTGCACGAGGCCTTCGCCGGCTTCCGCGACCTGCTCGTGGCGATGGGCGGCTACATGGCCGAGCGCGCGACCGACCTCGACGACGTCTCGCAGCGCGTCGTGGCGCACCTGCGCGGCGTCGCCGCTCCCGGCGTCCCCGAGTCGGACGAGCCGTTCGTGCTCGTCGCCCGCGACCTCGCTCCGGCCGACACGGCGCTGCTCGACCTCGAGAAGGTCCTCGGCCTGATCACCAGCGACGGTGGACCGACCTCGCACACGGCGATCCTCGCCCGGGAGAAGTCGATCACCGCCATCGTCGGCACCACCGGCGCCCTCGACCTGCGGGACGGCCAGCTCGTCATCCTCGACGCCACCTCCGGCGTCGTGACGGTGAACCCCTCGGACGCCGAGATCAGCGCCGCGAAGTCCTCGATCGCCGAGCGCGCCGAGATGCTCGCCGCACCGGTCGTCCCCGGCGCGCTGGCCGACGGCCACGCCGTGCCGCTGCTCGCGAACCTCGGCTCGGCCGACGGCGCTGCGAACGCGGTCGAGCTCGGCGCCGAGGGAGTGGGGCTGTTCCGCACCGAGTTCCTCTTCCTCGACGCGAAGGAGGCGCCCTCGGTCGCCGAGCAGGCGGAGCAGTACACGCGCCTGCTCGCCGCGTTCCCCGGCCGCAAGGTCGTCGTCCGCGCGCTCGACGCCGGCGCCGACAAGCCGCTGAGCTTCCTCAACGACGACCACGAGGAGAACCCGGCCCTCGGTCTCCGCGGACTGCGCGCCCTCCAAGCCAGCGAGCAGATCCTCCGCGACCAGCTCACCGCCCTCGCCCAGGCCGATGCCGCGACCGACGCCGACCTCTGGGTCATGGCGCCGATGGTCGCGACCGTGGACGAGACCCGCTACTTCACCTCGATGGCGCGGGAGCTCGGCATCCGCACCGCCGGAGTGATGGTGGAGGTCCCCTCCTCCGCCCTGCTCGCCGACCGCATCCTCGGAGTCGCGGACTTCGCCTCGATCGGCACCAATGACCTGACCCAGTACACGCTCGCCGCCGACCGCATGCTCGGCACGGTCTCGGCGTTCCAGGACCCGTGGCACCCGGCCGTGCTCCGCCTCGTCGGCGAGGTCGGCCGCGCGGGAGCGGCGCTGGGCAAGCCCGTCGGGATCTGCGGAGAAGCCGCCGCCGACCCGCTGCTCGCCGTGGTCCTCGTCGGCCTCGGCGCCACCACCCTCTCGATGTCGCCGTCGGCTCTCGCCGACGTCCGCGCCGAGCTGGCCGAGCACACCCTCGACGACGCCAAGCGGTACGCGGAGCTCGCTCTCGCCGCCGACAGCGCCGTCGACGCCCGCTCCGCGGTCACCGAGGCGATCGCCGCCTCCTGATCCCGGATCACCAGCCCCACCCCCTGCACCACCCCGGCACTCGGGAGCCGGGACGCCTCAGGAGCGTCCCGGCTCCCGAGT
>NZ_PSVY01000064.1:0-2185 GCF_002932635.1 Rathayibacter sp. AY1D1 | reverse complement strand
GATCGGCGCCGCCGCCTCCACCGCACTGGTACTCGCGTCGGGAAACGCGACCTGGCCCTCCTCCGCGGGCCTCATCACGGAATACGCAGTCACGGCAGGCATCGCCTCCCTCCTCGGCCGGCTCCTCGCCACCACCCTTCGCGCGAAGAAGCTGCCGATCGTTCCGACGGCGGCGAATCGCGTGAACCGCTGAACGATCCCCCTACGGGACGGCACAAGTCTTCGCACTCGAGGGGACTTGGCCAAGGGTGCAGCGATTTGCAGCGCTGCGGACACTTCTTGGTATGAGCGTCACTGATGAGCAGGACTGGGCTCGCGTCGTAGCGGGTGAGGGTGAGGCGTTCGGTCGCATCTTCGACCGGCACCGCGACCGCGTCCGCCGGCACGCGCTCGGGCTCGCTCCGACTCCTGGGGAGGCGGAGGACGTGGTGTCGTTGACGTTCCTCGAGGCGTGGCGCAAGCGCGAGCGGATCCCATACGGGACGGCCCGGGCCTAGTTCAAGCGTCGCGGAGCATCGACCGAACAGCCTCGAGCGTGAACCCCATCGCCACGGCGAGCTCGTCCTCGTTGGCACCGAGAAGAACAGCGGAGCGCGCAGCAGAAACGACCCTCTCCCTCCCACTGGATCCCGAGGGCTGGCTGCGAAGAAGTGCACTCTCCTCCGACGCGCGCACGAGCGCTGCCTCCGCTTCACTGCACAGAAGCCTCGGCGGCTCGTTGAGATCGATACGCTACCCACGCGCGGACGGCTCAGTGGCTTCATCCATGTCCCGAAGCTACCCAACGTCGACGTCGAGCACCGCCGCCGCACCCCGACAGCCTCGAGCGCTGCGGCAAGCTCGACATCCGGCAACATGCGCTGATCCTCCCGGACGCCCGGCCAGCGATCCCCATATGGGACGCGACGCTGGGAACGTCGAGGAGGATGGCTGTTATGCCAGTCGTCTTCGATGGAACCGTGTGGACGCACTACTCCCAGCTGCAACTCACAACCGGCGCTGCGTCGGTTGAGGATCCTCGTGATGCGTTCGACGGACAAGAGAATGGGCTGTGCGGAGCGAGCTTGCCCGGCGCCCTCTTCATGCGGACAGGTATCCACACCGGGTACGTACAGGTTCGAGTCAGCACGTTGGACACAGCGCCTGAGCTCGGCTTGTGGGAGGAGATCGTCGAGGCGAGCTTCCAGCCCGAAGGACCGGATGCGGTGCTTAGCGGATGGTCTGGGGACTCCGCCGCGTCGTTCCAGCTCACGGCGTCCGCCTATCGGGCCCGGTGGTGCGCTTCCGGCATGGAAGAGGGCCGGCGACAAGATGTCGCCGACGAAGCGCATCCGGCGCCTGACCGGTACGCGCTGTATCTGTGGCCGGCGCCTGCCTCGGCGGACGCGGTAGTGCGGCGAACCTCGGCAATTGCCGCGTACTGGCACAACGACGCCTCTCCGCGCAGCTAGCTTCACCAGGGCGATCGCTCGTTCGGTGAACGATCTCCAGCAGCGATGCGGGTGAGAGCGGCACACCTAGACTCCTGCGCATGACTGCTTCGTCATCCGTGGACGTGTCGCGGCGCCGACGTCGTCCGGCTCGTCGCCGCCTGTCCTTCTTCGGCGTCTTGGGTGAGCTGCTGATGACCGTAGGGGTGCTCGTTCTGCTGTTCCTCGCCTGGCAGCTGTGGTGGAACGATGCGGTGATCGCAGGGCGGCAGGAAGATCAAGCGGCCGAGCTGCGCCAGAGCTGGGGCGATGACGCGCCGTCCGCGGAGGCGCCGTCCGAGCCGACCGCTGAGCCGGCCGTCCCCGGTGACCCGGTGATCGCGCCGGTCGCAGCTCTGGACACCACGTTCGGCAACCTCTACATCCCCCGGTACGGCGAGGGGTGGGTGCGCACGATCGCTGAGGGCGTCGACGCGGAGAACGTGCTCGACGTGGGCAGCATCGGCCACTACCCGGGAACGCAGATGCCCGGCGAAATGGGGAACTTCGCGATCGCGGCGCACCGCTCCGCCGCCGGCGGAGGAATGCACCTCATCGATGAGCTGCAACTAGGTGACGCGATCTACATCGAGACCGCCGACGGCTGGTACACCTATCGGTTCCGGAACCTCGAATACGTGCAGCCCTCCGAAGTGCAGGTCATCGATCCGGTCCCCTGGACGAGCGACGTCGTTCCGACGGATCGTCTGATCACG
>NZ_PSVY01000063.1:0-2938 GCF_002932635.1 Rathayibacter sp. AY1D1 | reverse complement strand
CGCCGACGCCGCGCGGGCGGGAGGGGGACGACCATCAAGCCTCGCACGCCCGCGCGGCGTCGGCGCGCGGGGTCGTCGTCGTCGGCGCTCTCCTCGGGTCCGGACCGGCTCGACCGCCCTGTCGAAGGCTCCTCCGTCCGGGTCAGCGGCTGGTCCGTCCACTCTGCCGCTGCACACTCCTACGGCTCCGTGCTCCACCCGCCCCGCACGGGCGAGCCGGGTTCCTCGCTCCTCCTGCTCCGCACGGGCGAGCCGCACTCCGCCCGCCTCGCCGTCACCTCAGCGAGGCCCGACCGCCCGGCCGCGGTCGTCTCCGTCCGAGCCCATGCGAGCGCACGGCGGCGTCGGCCGGGCGCATCGCGAGGGGCGGCCGCGTCCGAGGGTCGGGCCGCCCCCTCTCGACGGCCCCGGAGTCCGCGCCTCAGACCGTGGTCACGACGCGCAGAGTGCGTAGACGCTGAGGGTCAGCGTGCCGTTGACGGCGTAGGCGGACCCGGTGACGGTCCATGTACCGGATCCGACCGGAGCGCTCGTGGAGACCTCCGACTTGTAGGGGCTGCTGCCGTCGACCTCGGTCCAGGAGAAACCGCCTCCGATGACATTCGGCGTCGCGCCGGTGCAGGTGGCGGAGAGTGTCTGCACGTTGTTCGCGTAGATTCCAGTCCTGGTCGCGGTGACTGTGGCGTATGTGGCGCCTCCGCCCGCGGGTCCGGCGGGTCCGGCCGCTCCATCCGCTCCGGGAGGCCCTGCGGGCCCGGTCTCTCCGTCCATTCCGGTGGCTCCGATCTCTCCGATCGGCCCGGGGGCTCCGTCTGCTCCGGGGAGCCCGGGGGCTCCGTCTGCTCCGGGGAGGCCGGCGGCTCCGTCCGCTCCCGTCGCGCCGATCTCTCCGTCCGCTCCGGCGGGACCAGGCGCCCCGTCCGCCCCGTCCGCTCCCGGAGAACCGATCGGCCCCACTGCTCCGGCAGGACCCGTAGAGCCCACCGCGCCCGTGGCGCCGGTCCTGCCGACCTGTCCCACTGCTCCGGGAACGCCCGCCGGCCCCGTCTTGCCGACCGGTCCCTGCAGGTTCCAGCTGGCCGTGGTGGCGCCCTTCGGGCACGTCGGCGAGGTCGTGCCGACCTTGAAGAGGAGGCCCTGCTGCAGGCATCCGTAGTAGGCGGGCGACGTCGTCGTCGCAGCGGATGCCGCGGCGCTCCCGCCGGCGACGACCGCCAAGGCGACGGCGACGGCGATTCCGGCGTTCTTCAGTCCACGCCGGCGGGACTTCTTCGAGGATTCGATCATGAACGAAAGGTAGGTCTCAGGCCGTGTCCGAGGGTGGACATGTCCGCAACAGGACACCGGTCCGCTGCTGAGGCGGACGACCTCCTGCTCCTGCCTGGTGCGGCTGACGTCCCGCCACTCGAGGCCCAGACGCACCGTCAGCGGTCGGCACGGCACGGCACGGGCGGCCTCACCGGAGGCGGCTCCTGGTCCGCGGCGCCGGCTACCACAGCGCCGCCCGCCCGTGCACGGGGTGGCCCCGGAGGCGCGGCTCGCCTGGGATGGATGGGAGCGGCCCGATCCGGGTGCCGCGGACGGAGGAGCCATGCCCGACCAGTACACGTTCACGAACCCCGCCACCCAGTACCCGGACGTGACTCCGCCGGTCCAGCAGCAGCCCGAGCCCGGGCTGCAGTCGCGGATGACCCCGGTGCCGGACCTCGGCGAGGAGAGCTACCGCGGCACCGGCCGGCTCGCGGGCCGCCGCGCGCTCATCACGGGAGCCGACTCCGGGATCGGCGCCGCCGTGGCCATCGCCTTCGCCCGCGAGGGAGCCGACATCGCCCTCGCCTACCTCCCGAGCGAGGAGGAGGACGCGCAGCACGTGATCGGGCTGATCCGCGCGGAGGGGCGCACCGCCGTGCCGATCCCCGGCGATCTCACGAGTGCCGAGTACTGCACGCGGCTCGTGGCGGAGGCGGTCGAGGGCCTCGGCGGGCTCGACGCGGTGGTCAACGTGGCCGGGAAGCAGATCTGGAAGGAGGACCTGCTCGACATCACCGACGAGCAGTTCGAGGCGACCTTCGCGGTCAACGTCTTCGCTCCGTTCCGGATCATCCGCGCGGCCCTCCCGCACCTGCCCGCGGGCGCCACCATCATCAACACGGCGTCGGCGGAGGCGCACAAGCCCGCCCCCGACCGACTCGACTACGCGATGACGAAGGGCGCGATCAACAACCTCTCGAAGGGCCTCGCGCAGCAGCTCGCCGCGAAGGGCATCCGCGTGAACGTCGTGGCGCCCGGCCCGACGTGGACCGCCCTGCAGGTGAGCGGCGGCGTCGACCCCGAGAGCCTGCCCGACTTCGGCTCCAGCGAGTCGCCGATGGGCCGTGCCGCGCAGCCCGCCGAGCAGGCCCCGGCCTACGTGTTCCTCGCGTCCGCCGAGTCGAGCTTCGTCGCCGGCGAGACCCTCAACGTGAACGGCGGCATGGTCTCGCCCTGACACGCCGCGGCGCCGTCGCTCGCTGCTGGACCGCCGAGACGCCTTGGTCCTGCTCGAGACACGGGCTCGCGTCAACCCTCTCCCGAGCGGCGGGGGGCGCGAGGTGCCATGGAGGGACCACCACGAAGGAGCACCATGAGCACCACGACCGTCCTCCCCATCGAGACCTACTCCGACGAGCAGGGCTGGCACAACCGCATCGCCCACGCCCGGGTCCCGCTGAGCCACCACGAGTCGCGCCAGGAGGCGGAGGAGGTCGGCGAGGAGATCGCCGAGCAGCGCGGCGGGGAGCACGTCGTCCTCGGCTAGCGGCCGGCGCGGGGCGCGGCATGCGGTGCCCGATCGCGGAACGCCGCCGGCCTCTCCGGTCGCGGGGGCGTCGCTCGTGGTGGCCATGTCGTCCTCTCGTCGCGCGCTCGGGAGCGAGCACGACGGGCCACGCTAGGGAGG
>NZ_PSVY01000062.1:0-3208 GCF_002932635.1 Rathayibacter sp. AY1D1 | reverse complement strand
AACGGGTCCGAGGGCAGGCCCTCGTTCACGCCGTCGAGCTTGGAACCGACCGCGACGGCCACCCAGACGATGCCGATCGCAGCGATCGCCGCGAGGGCTGCGCCGAGCATCAGGGCGTCGTTATTGGCCTTGCCAGGCTCGCGGCGGCGGTTGTTGGCGGTGGCGCTCATGCGGACTCCTCCGTGTAGATCGGGCCGGCCCACCGCGGGGTGCAGTCGTTGGCGGGTGCTTGGTGCGAGGTCCCCCAGGAGAGGACCGCGAGGCCCCGCTCCGCGAAGGAGACGGGGAGGTCGGTCGTGTGGAAGCCGTGCTCCCCCGGGGCGGACCGCTGGCAGGTCCAGCGGTAGCCCTCGAAGGCGAGCGTCGACGGGCAGCTCACGCGATCACCCGGTCCCACTGGTCCCAGGCGACGAAGCTCGCCATGAGCCCGACGCCGGTCCAGCAGAGGGTGAGCAGGAACCGATCGCGGTCTGCCGTCCGCTGACGGGCTCGGATCGCGTTGATGATCGCGGCGCCGGCGGCGCCGGCCGCGACGCAGCTCGCGCCGAGTGCGACGAGGACGCTCACGGCAGGATCTCGACGTTCACGGGATCGGTGGGCAGTGGCTCCGCTGCGCGGCCGGCGCGGGAGGTCGCGTGCCAGAGCTTGTTGGTGTCGTTGACCTCCTTCTCTGCTGCGGTCAGCTCGACGCGCACCGGGATACCGGGACGTCCGCCGACCTTGATCAGGAAGCGGCCGCGGCCGGGAGGCTCGGACTCGTGCCCGGACACGGGGTCCCAGGCGGGCGGGTCCTGCCAGGAGGTGAGCATCCCCTGTTCCGCGATCGACATCGGCACCGCCGAGGTCAGCAGCGGCATCTCAGCACCGGGGAGGCCGCCGCAGATGACCATGCCGGAGCGTTCCACGAAGCCCTTCGCCTTCATCTGATCCTCCGAGGAGGCCAGTGCGAGGAGGTCGGACATGGTGTGGCTGATCATCGCCAGGCCGACGCCGCGCGCACGGTTCAGGCGGGTGAGCGCGTCGACGCGATCGACCATGCCCTTACCCGCGCGCAGCGCCCGCCACAGCTCGTCCAGGATCACGAAGTAGTGCCGCTGCGGTTCGAGCTCCGCGTCCGCGAGGGCGGCCGCGACGTTGACGGTCCCGAAGCCGGCGGACCAGCAGGCGAGGAGGATCGCGGCCTGGAGGTCGCCTTCGGAGTCGTCGATCGAGGACACGTCGTAGACGACGGGCCGGTCCCGGCGCATCGGCGTGGTCGTCTGCTTCGAGAACACCTCGCCCAGGCGTCCACCGGTGGTGAGGCCGATGAGGGAGGCTTCGAGGTTCTCGGTGACGTCCTTGTACTTCTCGATGTTGCCGCGGTCCAACGCGACCTGACGAATCTCGTCCGGCGCCTCCTGGATCACGCGCAGCAGGTCCGCGAGGACCGGCACGCCCTGGTGGTGCTCGTCCAGGTACTTCAGCGCCCGGTCGATGATCGTCTCTTCACGGTCGCTCGGCGGCTGGGAGCGGAGGATCGTCAGCAGCGCTGCGACCATCGTGTGCCGGCGGCCGTGGGCGTCCGCGAGGACCTGGTGCGCGAGGCGCTGCACCTTCGCGGCGTGCTTGCGCAGCCGACCGACCTCCGCGATCATCGCCGCGGTGTCGTCGGAGACGCCGAGCGCGTCGACCTGGTGCGCGAGCTCGTCGGCCCGCTCGAGCGAGCGGTCGGCCTCGTCACGCAGGCGCTGCGCCGCCTCCGACGCCTCACCGGGATCGAGGATGTTCAGGTACCCGCGGCCACGGCCAAGAGGGATCACCTGCCCGTCGAGAGCTTCGATCAGATCCACGTAGTCCGGCTTGAGGTCGCCCAGCACGAGCGGGATCGTGCCGTACCCGGCGAGGCCGGCGGCCATGCGGCGGGTCAGCGAGGACTTCCCCAGGCCGGGCTTGCCGAGCACGAACATCGACGGGTTGCTGATGAGGTTTGCGCGCTGGAACCAGCTGATCGGGTCGCAGCAGACGGAGGCGCCGGTGGAGAGGTTCTTCCCCAGCGGCACCCCGATCATCGGCGTACCCGTCCCGACCGAGAACGGGTACAGCCCGCACACCTGCACGGTCGTCCCGCGGAACTCGTCTGCGGCCGTGACGTTGACGGCTTCACCACCGCCGCGACCGAGCCATCCGCGGATGCTCGGGCGCAGAGGACGGCGCAGCGCCGTCCCCTGGCTCTTCTTCTTCCCGCCGTGCGGGATCTCGATCTTCTTCCCCTCTCGGCGTCGGGTGCGCGGGGTGGTGCGCTCTCTGGTGAGCGTCGGGCGCTGAGCGACCGCTGCTACCGGGGCTGGAGCTTCGCCCTGCCCGCGCGCAGCCCGCCGCGAGGGTGCCGTCGTGTCGGTGCCGGGCTCTGCCGAGGACGACACGGCACCGGTGGGCAGGCCGTCGCCGGTCAGCTCCTCCCCCGTCGTATCGCCGTGCGCGGCGGTGACCGCTCCGTCCGGCAGGACGTCCTCGCCGGGCTCGAGCTCGTTGTCGCTGTTCGAGGAGAACAGGCGGGTGATCAGGCTCACAGGGACTCCCTCACTTCGGTGGGCAGGCGCAGGTGACGCGGGAGCACGAGCCCCAGCGGCAGACCCGCAGCGAAAACGGTGTCCTGCGACCCGAACGCCGGCCGCACCCGAAGACGCGCCGCGGCGGTCAGCGAGTCGATCGCCGCGCGGGCGTCCGCTTCGTGCACAGCGTCGGTGGTCGTCGCGGTGACGATTAGGCCGAAGTTGAGCAGGCCAGCACCGGAGGCCTCCTCCGCCGCGGTCGCCTGGGCGGAGCGGGTGGAGAGGGTCGAGCGGGCGGTGGGCTTGGTCGACGCGGAGCTGTTGAACTGCGCCGCGTTCAGGTCCGCCTCCACGATCGCCGCGGCGCGGGCCGGGTCGATGGGGCGGTAGAGCAGGGTGACGCGCTTGCGAGCGACGTCGCGGTGCGGCGCGAGCAGGCGCGCGAGGATCCCGGACTGCACGACTCCGCGCGGCGGGGAGGTCATCGTCCACGACGTCGACACGGCGCCGTCGTGCCGGTACGACTCCCACCGGGACTCAGCGGCCGCGGGGCCGACGTCCGTCCACGACAGCTCGGGCACGTCCCCGGAGGCGCGGGCCTCATCGATCAGGACGGCGGCGGCGGGGTCGTAGGCGATCCGGATCACCTCGCACAGCTCCTGAGCACCGAGCGGCCG
>NZ_PSVY01000061.1:0-3476 GCF_002932635.1 Rathayibacter sp. AY1D1 | reverse complement strand
CACTGCGTCGCCCACGCCCGCCGCGCAGCGATCCGCCGCGTCGCCCCGTTCCTGAACCGCTGAGAGGACCACACCATGACCCGCACCGACACCGGCCGCGCCACGGCCGAGCAGCTCGCGCTCATCCTCGCGACCAGCCGCGACGAGGACCCGGAGAACGCCACCGCGACCGACGTGGAGATTCTCACGCACACCCGCAACACGCTCGGACTGCCGGGGGAGTGTGGACCCGGCGGGATGCCTGTCTACGACGACGGCACCGCCGAGGCCGCCGCGTTGATCGCGTTCCTGACGCCCGCCGAGTAGCGCGGGGGAGGGGCCGGCCTTCGGGCCGGCCACGAGGGGCGACCCCCTCGCGCTCCCCCGTGTTCCGCCGGAGGCGGGGCGCGAGCTCCGCACGCGCAGCGGTGACGGAGCACCGCCGGCGGGAGCCGCTACGCGGCAGGTCCTTTGCTCGCCTGGTTGCTGGCCTGGCTCACGCTCGGCACCGCGTTCCTCGTGGGACACGCGGTCATGCGTGGTCATCGGTCGCGAGGAAGTCAGACCTCCGGCGCCCAGATGTCGGCTACGCCGGCCTGCAGGCGCATCTCGCCGAGTTTCAGTTGCTTGCGAAGACGAAGCCGGGTGTAGGGAACCAGGACCACCAGCGCGATGCCCTCCCGATGTTCCGACTCGACTCGGATGGCGTCACCGCTCCCGCTGATCGTGACCACGCTGACGTACGCGACCGCCCGTAACGACTGCCGGTTCTCTCTGCTGGCACGCCGGAGCTCGTCGAGGTCCGCCTGGGACGAGTTGTTCCCGCGACCCGGCTCCGGCTCCACCATGCTCAGAACGCTGCGCCCGTCGGTGTCGATCGAGGCGGAGAACGGGCCGAGCTCGCCGCGCTTTCCGAGAGCCTCAACGGCGCGAGTCATCGTCAGATCGAGAAGGCCGTCGAGATCCTCTTGCGCTTCGGCTGATGCCGTCTCACGCCACATCATCATCTGCACACAGTGCCACAGGCCGCAGTCTCGCGCTGGACGGAACCGCGGTCGCGTAGACGGCGAAGGCCACACCCGTCTCCCCGGTCGGGGGCGCGAGCTGCGCTCGCGCAGCGGTGACGGAGCACCGCCGGCGGGAGCCGCTGCGCGGCGCGTTTCCAGGTTTTCTTCACCTCTCCGCGGTTTCAACCTATCTCGCTCCGCCGGCTGCGTGCCGTCTCCCTCGGACGCGGTCGCACGCTCCCTTATTTCGCCCGAGAGAGCCGTCACTCCGCCGACTCCACTCAATTGGTTTTCACTCGCCGGAGAGGCAAAGAAAAACGATCAGGAAGACGACAAAAGCCCCGTAGTTGGCTTAGAACCACGGGACTCGTCACCTTCATGGTCGCACACCGATTGAGGAGAAACCATCGTGACTATCACCACCGGAACCGGGACCGTTCAGCACATCGACCCGACCACCCTCGTGATCGAGGCGAACGTGCGCACCAGCGCCCCGCTGACGAAGGACTTCATCGCGTCGATCCGCGAGAACGGCGTCATCACCCCGGTCCTCGCCCGCCGCGACGAGCGCGGCAACGTCATCGTCCGCGCCGGACAGCGCCGCACCCTCGCCGCCCGCGAGGCCGGGGTCGCCACCATTCCGGTCTACGTCGTGGAGGGCGACGAGACGACCGCGGATCGGATCGTGCAGCAGATCATCGAGAATGACCAGCGCGCCGAGCTGAGCGTCGCGGATCGCACCGCCGCGTGGGCGCAGCTCGCGTTCGAGGGCGTGTCCGCCGCAGCGATCGCCAAGCGCACCGGCACCAAGACCGACGCGGTGAAGAAGGGCCTCGCGGTCGCGGAGTCCGCGACCGTCACGTCCGTTCTCCACGAGCACGAGCTGACCCTGGACCAGGCGGCGGTGCTGTTGGAGTTCGAGGACGACGCCGACGCCCGCGCGAACCTGATCGAGGTCGCCACCCACGACCCGGCCCAGTTCGAGCACACCGCGCAGACCCTCCGCGACGAGGCCGCGCACCAGGCGCTCCTCGCGGCGACCGCCGCCGAGTACATCGGCAACGGCTTCCAGATCCTCACCCGCTCCGACGCTTACGGCGACCAGGCGACGTGGACGCCGGTGCGGCAGCTGCGCGGCGAGGACGGGAAGAGCGTCACCCCCGAGCAGGTCGCGGCCGCTCCTGGCCGCGGAGTGCTCATCGACACCAGCTGGCGCGGCGAGGTCGAGGTCACGCTCCTGGTTCAGGACCCCACCTCGGCCGGATTCACCTATGCCTACGGAGCCCCCGAGCAGCCGCAGACCGAGGAGGAGGCTGAGGAGGAGCGGGCCGAGAAGTCCGCGGAGCGGAAGGTGCTCATCGCGAACAACAAGGCGTGGAACGCGGCCGAGAAGGTGCGCCGCGAGTGGATCGCGACGTTCCTCGCTCGCAAGGCCCTCCCCAAGGACGCGGATCGGATCATCGCTCTCGGCCTCACCGCTCACCGGTTCGCGGTGTCCTCCGGGATGACGGGCGGCAGCGACCTCGCGCACGCGCTGCTGCGCATCGAGCGCCCCTCCGGCTACCGCGCGGACGCCCTCGCAGCGCTGGTCGAGGGGAACCCCGCGAAGGCCCGCCTGGTCGCGCTGGCCGTCGTGCTCGGAGGGCAGGAGGCGCACACGGGCAAGGAGTCCTGGCGTCGCGGCGACGAGCGCACTGCCGAGCACTTCCGTCAGCTCGCGGCCTGGGGTTACGCGCTCTCCCCGGTCGAGCAGGTCGTCACCGGCGACAACACCCCCGCCGACGCCGCAGGACTCAGCTAGCCCACCCGGCGGGACCGGCTCGCGCCGGTCCCGCCCCTGCTCTTCTCCCACTGCTGCACAGGAAGGCCCGACCATGACCACCACGACCACCGCACCCCGCCCCGCCCACCGCTTCGACCCGTACCAGGAAGACCCGACGCTGCGCGCCGCCGAGGTCGCCGTCGACGCCGCGGCCGCGTCCGGCGACGCCGACGCGACCGCCGCCGCAGCGCGAGCGCTGATCGTCGCCGCGGCCGCCTACGGCTGGCCCACCGCGACCGCCCTCGTCTTCACATACGAGACGACCGGCCCCATCGCCCACGTCTGGGGACTGTGGAAAGTCCTCGACGCCGACCGCCAGGTCCTCCGCGAATGGGACGAGGAGCCCGGCGACATGACGGACGAGTCCGAGGAAGAACTGATCGCCCTCGACCTCATCAGCAACCGCCGCGCGACCCTCGACTACACCGACTTCCCAAAGCCCATCGGCTCCACCACCCTGATCCTCCGCACGCTCGCACTCTGAGCGCGCGCCGCGGGCCGACCCGAAACGGGCCGGCCCGCACGAGGGGGAGAGCCCCCTCGACCCCCCGGTCACGCGCGTGGAACGGCCACGCGCGCTCGAGCGGTAGTCAGCGGCGAGGACGCGGCTTGTACTTCTTCCCCGCCCGGATGTTCCGGTTCTCGATCACCCCGACGACCGCCAGGCC
>NZ_PSVY01000060.1:0-3522 GCF_002932635.1 Rathayibacter sp. AY1D1 | reverse complement strand
GGCGTCGGCTTCGAGGACGCGGCCGGTGCGGCGGTTCTCGCCTTCGCCCCAGGCGACGGTGCGCTCGTAGCCGACGACGATCACGGCGTCTCCCTTGTGGAGGGAGGCGAGCACGTGCTCGCCGAGTTCGAACTTCGCTTCGACGTAGTGCGTGGTCGGGGCGTCGTGCGGGGTCCACTCCCCCGCGCGGTATTCGCCGGTGTTCTCGATGACGCGCAGCTTCACGATCTGCACGCGGCCCGCCTGCACGGCCTCGGGGTCGGCGGCGAGGTTGCCGGTGATGGTCCTGGTGCTCATCTGTCGTCTCCGTAAGTTTGGTGGTGGCCCGAGGGGGCCGAATGTGGCTTATCTGTCGTCGCCGATCGTGTGGCTCAGCAGGAGTGGCCGTCCGGTCCCCTGGGGTGCCCCTGGCCGCTAATTGAGATGTGCGTTTCGGTCGCTGTTTACGGAGATGACGGTTGGGTGCTCCTCGGGCCTACACGAGGTAGATCAGAACCGAGGAGGACGAGTTGAACGATCAACGAGCTCACGTCTGGGTGGGCATCGATGCAGGCAAGGCGCATCACTGGGTGACAGCGATCGACGACCAGGGCGCCATGCTCTGGACGAAGAAAGTGAGCAACGACGAAGGCGAGATCCTCGATTCGATCGCCGAAGTGCTCGCCCTCGGCGAGAACTTCACCTGGGCAGTCGACATCGTCGGCACGACATCTGCGCTGCTCCTCGCCCTGCTCGCAAGCCACGGCCAGTCCGCGTTGTACGTCCCCGGACGGATCGTGAACCGGATGGCCGGCGCGTACCGGGGCGAAGCGAAGACGGACGCCCGGGACGCCTACGTGATCGCCGAAACAGCACGGCACCGCCACGACCTGACCCCGATCAGGATGCCGGTCGAGATCATCGCCGACCTCAAGCTCCTGATCGCCCACCGCGGCGATCTTGTCGCCGACCGCGTCCGCATGCTCAACCGGCTCCGTGACGTGCTGACTGGCATCTTCCCCCGCCTCGACCGAGCATTCGACTACGCCAAACACAAGGGCGCGCTCGTCCTCCTCACCGGCTATCAGACTCCAATCGCGCTTCGCCGGATGGGGCAGGCGCGCCTGACGAAGTGGCTGAGCCGCCGAGGCGTGCAGGGTGCTCCCTCGGTCGCGGAGGCTGCTCTCGAGGCCGCGAGCGGGCAGCAGACGCAGATCGGCAACGAGAGAATCGCGGCGCAGATCATCGCCGACCTTGCAACGCAGATCCTCGCCCTCGACACTCGCCTCCGAGCGCTGAAGAACCAGATCACCACGATATTCCGCGCGCACCCGCAGGCCGAGATCGTCGAGTCGATGCCCGGGATGGGTCCGATCCTCGGGGCCGAGTTCCTCGCAGCAGCCGGGCCACTCGACAACTACGCCGACGACGGCCACCTCGCCGCAGCAGCTGGGCTGATACCCGTTCCGCGAGACTCCGGACGTCGAACCGGGAACATGCACCGTCCCAAGCGGTACAACCGACAGCTGCGCCGCTCGCTCTACCTCTCAGCGCAAACTTCGGTCATCCGCGAAGGACCCAACCGCGACTTCTACCTCAAGAAACGCGGCGAAGGGTACAAGCACACGCAGGCACTCCTCGCCCTATCCCGACGACGCGTCAGCGTGCTCTGGGCCCTGCTGCGCGACAACCGCACCTTCACCCAAGCACCTCCGAGTCGCGTTGCGTAGGCGAGCTCGACTTCGGAAGGAGCGCTATGCAGAGGGACTCTGAACGTTCGCAGCCGCAGTGAGCCGCCGATGGCGGTGCCACCGCGGGCTGGAGGGCGATGCCTCTTCGGACGCCGTAGCGTGGGCAGCGCTATCGTCAAGCTCGACAAGGGGAGGGCCGATGCGAGCCGAATGGAACGAATCGTTCTTTGATGCACAGCGCGAGGAGCCGCTGATCTACTGGGTCTGCTTCTGGACCGGCACCGACGACGAGCTGGCGGTGACGCATGACCCGCAGCGGATCACGGATGCCAGCTCGGTCGAGGAAGTTCTCGCCTGGGTGCACGACACAAAGGGCGAGCGAGACTTCGAGCTGTTCGTGGAGACCCACAGCAACGCCGAGACCCGCGAGCACGGCTGGACGCGCACCCGAAATCTCATCCACCTCGCCGGCGATTACCGCCCACCCGGAACGACGTCCACTCTCTCCGCGAGCCTTGAGAACTAGCAGGACCCCTTCTGACCGTCGACTTCCCGCGTCAACGGCTCGAAGCGGGACTAGGCCGCCTTGACGTCCTCATTGAGACTCCTGCTCGTGCGGTTGGTGGGTCCCGTCGACGTCGACGGGTTCTCGTTCGCGGCCGCGGCCGCGGGTGTGTCGGTGGGGGGTGTCTCGATGCCCCAGGACGCCAGAGCGTCGCGGCGGGTGACTTCCACGGGCGGCTCGGACAGCGCTCTGCGCTGTCCGAGCTCGGCGCGCGTGACGGTGAGGGCGGGAACGCGGCGCTCGTCGCCGTAGGCGAGGCGGTACAGCCGGTCGGCCTCGTTCTCCAGCCAGTCGACTTCGCCTTGCCGGTCGGCCTGTCCGGCGAGGTACCCGGCCCGGTAGTCGTCGCCAGTGACGTTCGGGCCGGTCATGCGGCGTGCTTCTCGATGAGGTCGGGGCGAAAGCCCGACCAGTGGTCCTGGTCGCTCGCGACAACCACGGGGGCGGCGGAGTAGCCCAGCTCCTCCGTGACGTACGCGAGCGCTGCGGGGTTGGTGGTGATGTCGACGGTGGTGTACTCGATGCCCTTCTTCTCGAGCACCCGGTAGGTCATGGTGCACTGCACGAATGACGGCTTCGAGTAGACGGTGAGCATCAGTCGTCCCACCGGTCGCCGCGGTGCGGGTCGTGCTCGTCGTTGACCGGGGACCAGGCGTGCAGCTCGGCCCACTTCTCGGCGGCGTCGGTGTGTCCGGCCTGGGTGAGGAGGTCGATGATGCCCGTCGCGCGCCAGCACGGCAGCGTCGGAGCGATCGCTTCCGTGACGGCCGGGTCGGAGAGCGTGGCCGCGAAGGCCGCGACGGCCGCCTGGTAGGTCGCCGCCGGGTCGGGCGTGGTCTGCTGCTGCTCGCTCATCGGTGGGTTCCTTCCGGGGTGTGGGCGTCGCCTTCGTCGTCGTCGCTCGCGTGCTCCGCGATCCACAGGTCCGCGGCCTCATCTCGTCCGAATGCTCGCAGGAGTCCGGCCAGCGCGTCGACCTCGGCGCAGCTGAGTCGTACGGCCAGCTCGTCGGCGGTTTCTCCGTGGGAGAACACGGACGCGAACTCGGCCACCGCGCCCCAGAGGGTCGGCTCCTCGGCCGCGGGGCTGGTGGTGATGGTGTCGGACATGGCGTTTGCTCCTCGGTGGTGGTGCGGGTCAGGATTCGGTGCGGGTGAGGGTGTCCACGAACATGACGCCCTCGGGGCCGGGGATCGTGGCGGTGTGTGCCAGCGCCCACCCGTTGCGTGCCAGACCTGAGAGGTCGACGTCGCGCTCGGCGATCCGGCGCAACTGGCTCTGCATCCC
>NZ_PSVY01000006.1:0-177919 GCF_002932635.1 Rathayibacter sp. AY1D1 | reverse complement strand
AGCCCACCGACTCCAACCCCGGCTACGTCACCCCGCTCGTGCGCAAGCTCGCGGGCGAGAACGGTATCGACCTCTCCACCCTCACGGGAACCGGAGTCGGCGGCCGCATCCGCAAGCAGGACGTCCTCGACGCGGTCGAGGCCGCCAAGTCGGCTCCGGCCGCCCCGGTCTCGGCGCCCGCCGCCGCCGCCGCCAAGGCCGCGCGCACCCCGCTCGAGACCTCCCCCCTCCGCGGCACCACGCAGCCGATGTCGCGCCTGCGCAAGGTCCTCGCGCAGCGCGCCGTCGAGTCGATGCAGACGAGCGCCCAGCTCACCTCGGTCATCGAGGTCGACGTCACGGCGGTCGCCCGCTTCCGCGACTCGGTCAAGAAGAGCTTCCAGGAGAAGACCGGCGCCAAGCTGTCCTTCCTCCCGTTCTTCGCCCTCGCGGCGGCCGAGGCGCTCAAGGCCTACCCGGTGATCAACTCGACCCTCGACGGCGAGTCGATCGTCTACCCGGACCACGAGAACATCAGCATCGCTGTCGACACCGAGCGCGGCCTGCTGACCCCGGTCCTCAAGAACGCGTCCGAGCTGAACCTCGCGCAGATCGCCTCCACCATCGGAGACCTGGCCGAGCGCACCCGCAACAACAAGCTGAAGCCCGACGAGCTCGCCGGCGGCACCTTCACGCTGACCAACACCGGTTCGCGCGGGGCCTTGTTCGACACTCCCGTCGTGTTCCTGCCGCAGACCGCGATCCTCGGCACCGGCATCGTCACCAAGAAGCCGGCCGTCGTGCAGGTGGACGGTGCTGACGCCATCGCGATCCGCTCGACCGTCTTCCTCGCGCTCTCGTACGACCACCGCACGGTCGACGGAGCCGACGCGGCGCGCTTCCTGGTCGCGATCAAGGAGCGCCTCGAGGAGGGCTCGTTCGAGAACGACCTCGGCATCTGAGACGCTCCCCCTGAGCGCGCCTCTCACGAGGCCGCTCCGGTGTAGACGTCGCGGATGAGCCAGCCGGCCTCCGTCCTGATGATCAGGACGGAGGCCGCTGTCGTCCCCGGGGCCGTCCGGAGGTGCACGACCGCCGATGCCCCGTTCACGTCGACGAGGACGGCCGACGCCTCCCCCGTCGCCGGGACAGCGGAGGCGGGGCCGTCCGCTGCGTCGCCGAGCGGCGAGTCCGCCGTGACCAGACCGCGGGCGCACCCCCGGTCCCCGCACGCGCGCACCGCGTCGATCAGCACCTCCGCCGCCTGCTCGGCGTCGAGTGAGGTCGCCGCGACCGGAGCCGGCGGTGCCGCGGTCGCCACCGCCGGCGGAGCCGACCGAGCCGGAACGGGCGCGGCTGCGGTCGACGCCTCCGCATCCTGCACCTGCCGATCGGGCCCGCCCGCGAGCGAACCGGCGAGCACCGCTCCCAGCACGATCGCCGTCCCGACCGAGAGCGGTCCCCGACGCCGGACGACGAACGCCCGGAGGCGGTCCTGCCAGCCGTCGAGCGGATGGACCCGCCGATGCCGGGCAGCCGGAGCAGGCACCGCCTCCCGACCCCGTGCACCCGCGCCGGACGTCGGCAGCGCCCGCACCGCCTCGCCTATCCCCTGCGGATCCGCGAGTCCGTAGAGGTTGCCCTCCAGCGCCAGCAGGTCGCGGTGCCGCGCGAGGGCGGCGACCGGCAGCTCCGGGCAGAGCATCCCGAGGCGCTCCAGGACCCGCTGCAGCGCGTCGCGCGCCGCACGCGGGGTGTCGACGGCGGGCGTCGTCAGCAGCAGCAGCGGCCGACCCTCCTCCGTCAGGCCGATGTCGTCCGTCGTCGGAGCCAGCCATGCTCCCTCGAGCGCGGCCGACCGGACCGCGCCCACCACGGGGGCGAGGAGGGTGACCGCGGCGCCGAGTGCGATTCCCCGCTCGACCCACAGGAACCTCTCGAGTGTGGCGACGACGGGAGGGGCGGTCGAGACGATGCGCCTCCTCGGAGACGACTCCACCCGGACGATGCGTTCGCGGTGGCGGTGCTCGGCGAGCCGAGCCACCGCCGACACCTGTAGCGCCTCGGCCTCCCGCGGCCGCATCGTCCGCTCGGCCGGCGGTGCGGCATTCGGCGCAGGCGTCCGCCGCCTCCCCGTCCGCACTCCGCCGATCCTCCGGCCCTGGGCCGTCCCGCTGCTCGTCATGAGGCGAGCCTGACCGCAGGTCGGGGCGGAGGACGCCCGTCGATCCCGATCGGTGGACGGATCGGCGCACGTGCCCTCTGTGGAGGAGTCGGATCCGCGTCCGGGGTCCGCCGCCGCGCTCCCGCTCGGTATCCTTGACGTCATGGCACGCAGCACGGAACCGTCGACGAGGGCGGTCAAGGAACCCGGACGTCTCAAGCAGATGTGGCAGGTGTTCCAGATGACCCGCCGCTACGACAGCAGCGCCGTCTGGATCATCCTCCTCGCGCTCCTGCTCCCGATCCTGCTCGGCGTGCTCCTCGGCATCCTGCTCGGCAACGGCAACGGCTTCGTGATCGCGCTGTGGATCATCGTGGGCGTGATGGCCGGCCTGGTCGCCGGACTCGCCGTGCTCTCGCGTCGCGCCGAGCGCGCCGCCTACGGGCAGATCGCCGGGCAGCCCGGCGCGGTCGGCGCCGTCCTGCGAAGCGGACTGCGCGGCACCTGGACCGGCGGGGAGATGCCCGTCGCCGTCAACGGTAAGACCCAGGACGCCGTCTACCGCGCCGTCGGCCGCGGAGGCGTCGTGCTGATCGCGGAGGGCCCCGCCTCCCGGACCAAGCGCATGCTCGAGGACGAGCGGCGCAAGGTGTCGCGGATCCTGCCGAACGTCCCCGTCACCTTCGTGCACGTCGGCTCCGACGCCGATGCGACTCCGCTGCACAAGGTGCCGAGCCGCCTCTCGAAGACGAAGAAGGTCCTCACCAAGGCCGAGGTCCTCGCGGTGAAGAACCGGCTCTCCTCGCTCAACACGTCGCTGCCCATCCCGAAGGGCGTCGACCCCTTCAAGGTGCGCCCTCAGCGATCGCGCTGACGCACGACGCGACAGGCCGGTCGGGATCTCTCCCGGCCGGCCTGTCGCGTCTGCGGCGCGAGTCAGTAGCGGACGAGAACCGTCCCGGCCACCTTGTCGTGGAAGCCGCGCTGGTCCGAGTCCCAGACGAGCGCCGGCACCAGCACGGCCAGCAGCACAGAGCGCACGATCGGACGCCACACGCCGACCCAGCCCCCGCCGAGACGGATGACGCGCATCCCGAGCAGGCGGTGCCCGATGCTGCCGCCGATGGTGGGGATGAAGACGACCTGCAGCAGGACGAACAGCAGCAGGCTCGCCCAGCGGTCGTAGTCGAAGAACGCGAGCGACAGCAGAGCGGCGACGGCGAAGTCGACGGCCAGGGCGGCGATGCGGCGGCCGGACCGTCCGACCGAGAGGCGGCCCTCTCGGGGGAGGCCGAGACGCTCCCCCGGGTACGAGCTCGGGGCGGCGTCGGCGAAGGTCCTGCGGTCGGCGGCTGGCATCCTCCGATCCTATCCGCGGCGTCTCGGAGCGGACCGAGGAGCGGGTGGTCCGGCAGACGACGTGGAGCCCGACCCCGGACCGGCCCCGTAACATGTCGGAAACAACAGGGACACGGTGGGGAAACCCGCCGTCACTACCCTGGAACGGCTGCGCTCTGCAGCACCCCGTCACGCCATTGGAGACCTTTGCATGTTTAAAGATTCTTCCGAGGTGCTCTCGTTCATCAAGGACACGGACGTCAAGTTCCTCGACATCCGGTTCACCGATCTCCCCGGTGTCCAGCAGCACTTCAACATCCCCGCCTCGACTGTCGATGAGGAGTTCTTCTCCGTCGGTCAGCTCTTCGACGGGTCCTCGATCCGCGGATTCGCGAACATCCACGAATCGGACATGCAGCTGATCCCTGACGTGACCACCGCCTACGTGGACCCGTTCCGCGTCGAGCGCACGCTGATCCTCGTCTTCGACATCTACAACCCGCGCAACGGCGAGATCTACTCCAAGGACCCGCGTCAGGTCGCGAAGAAGGCCGAGAAGTACCTCGCGTCGACCGGCATCGCCGACACCGCGTTCTTCGCTCCCGAGGCGGAGTTCTACATCTTCGACGACGTCCGCTACGAGATCACGCAGAACTCCGCGTTCCACTCCGTCGACTCGGTCGAGGGCGCCTGGAACTCGGGACGCGTCGAGGAGGGCGGCAACCTCGGCAACAAGACGCCCTACAAGGGCGGCTACTTCCCGGTGAGCCCCGTCGACAAGCAGGCCGACCTCCGCGACGACATCTGCCTCAAGCTGATCGACGCCGGCCTCATCCTCGAGCGCTCGCACCACGAGGTGGGCACCGGCGGCCAGGCCGAGATCAACTACCGCTTCGACACGATGGTCCACGCGGCGGACGACATCCTGAAGTTCAAGTACATCGTCAAGAACACGGCCGAGCAGTGGGGCAAGACCGCCACGTTCATGCCGAAGCCGCTCTTCGGCGACAACGGCTCGGGCATGCACACCCACCAGTCGCTGTGGAACGACGGCACGCCGCTCTTCTACGACGAGAACGGCTACGGCGGTCTCTCGGACCTGGCGCGCTGGTACATCGGCGGCCTGCTCAAGCACGCCCCCGCCGTCCTCGCGTTCACGAACCCGACGGTCAACTCGTACCACCGCCTGATCCCGGGCTTCGAGGCGCCGGTCAACCTGGTCTACTCGGCCGGCAACCGCTCCGCGTCCATCCGCATCCCGATCACGGGCACGAACCCGAAGGCCAAGCGCATCGAGTTCCGTGCGCCCGACGCCTCCGGCAACCCGTACCTCGCGTTCGCCGCCCAGCTGATGGCGGGCCTCGACGGCATCAAGAACCGCATCGAGCCGCACGAGCCGGTCGACAAGGACCTCTACGAGCTGCCTCCCGAGGAGGCGAAGCTCATCCCGCAGGTCCCCGCGACCCTGGGCGAGGCGCTCGACGCCCTCGAAGCCGACCACGACTTCCTCCTCCAGGGCGGCGTGTTCACTCAGGAGCTCATCGACACCTGGATCGAGTACAAGCGCGAGAAGGAGATCAAGCCCCTCGCGCAGCGTCCTCACCCGTTCGAGTTCGAGCTGTACTACGGGGTCTGATCCCGCAGCACTGCCGAAGGGCCGTTCCTCCTCGGAGGGGCGGCCCTTCGCCGTCCCCGGCGCGCGGGCGTCAGCGGTAGGAGGAAGCGTCTCCCGCGGCCGGCCCGTAGAACAGGCGCTCGAAGACCGCGCGGGAGCGGCGGGTCACGCCGAGGTAGTCGTCCTCGAGCGCCGTCGCGGACCCGGCCGGGTACTCCAGCAGGCGCGCGACGCCCTCGAGCTGCCGGCGGTCGGTCGGGAGGACGTCGCTGGTGCGGTTGCCCCAGAGCGTGGTGCCCGAGCGGACACGGGACGCGAGGATCCACGCGGCGCGCAGCCGATCCGCGTCCTGCGGGCCGATCATGCCCTCCTCCTCCGCGACCGCGAGGGCGGTGAGGGTCGAGGTCGTCCGGAGCGCCGGGGTCCGCCGCGCGTGCTGCAGCTGGAGGAGCTGCACCAGCCACTCGACGTCGCTCAGCGATCCGCGGCCGAGCTTGAGGTGACGGCGCGGGTCGGCGCCCTGCGGCAGACGCTCGCTCTCGACCCGTGCCTTGATCCGCTTCACCTCGCGGATGTCACGGTCGGAGACCGCTCCCGGGTAGCGGACCCCGTCGGCCAACTCCTCGAAGTCCTCGATGAGCGCCTGGTCCCCCGCTACTCCCCGCGCCCGGAGCAGCGCCTGCGCCTCCCACGTCAGCGACCAGCGGGCGTAGTAGGCGCGGTAGGAGTCGAGGGAGCGCACGAGCGGCCCGTTCTTGCCCTCGGGCCGCAGGTCGGCGTCGAGATCAAGTGGCAGGCGGGAGTCCTCCGTGAGCCGGACCAGCTCGGCGACGACGAACTGCGAGTAGAGCTGGGCCTGGTGCGGCTCGGCGGTGCCGGGTCGCTGGACGTACATCACGTCGGCGTCGGAGCCGAACCCCAGCTCCGCCCCTCCGTACCGGCCCATGCCGATGATCGCGAACTCCGCGTCGGCGCCGGGCCGGGTCGCACTGCCGCGCCGGATGGCGGCGAGCACGCCGCCCAGCAGTGCGCTGATGATGTCGGTGAGGCTGGTCGCGATCTCCTCGATCGAGCTGAGGCCGAGCACGCCACCCATGGCGGTCCGCAGCACCTCGCGCCGGCGCATCGAGCGGAGGACCGAGGCGACCGCGTCGGGCGTCTCGTGCCGGGCGAGCACGGCGCGCACCTCCTCGGCGAGCTGGGCGGCGCTGCGGGGGCGGAGGGCGTCGTCGTCCTCGAGCCAGGCCGCCGACTCCGGGATGCGGTCGAGCAGCTCGCCGACGAAGCGCGATCCGGAGAGCACCGTGGTGAGCCGCTTGGCGGCTCCGGACGAGTCGCGCAGCATCCGGAGGAACCAGGGCGTCCCGCCCAGTGCGTCGCTGAGGCGCCGGAACGCGAGCAGGCCGTAGTCGGGGTCCGGTCCGTCGGCGAACCACTGCAGCATCACCGGCACGAGGTGGCGCTGGATGCTCGCGCGGCGCGAGACGCCCGAGGTCATCGCGGCGATGTGACCGAGCGCCCCGCGGGCGTCTGCGAAGCCGATGGCGGCGAGGCGCGCCTCCGCCTGGCCGGTGGACAGCTCGGCACCGCCGTCGGAGAGCGCGGCGACCGCGGAGAGCAGCGGACGGTAGAACAGGCGCTCGTGCAGGCCCCGGACGCGGTGCTTGATCCCGTTCCAGACGCTCAGCAGCTCCTCCGCCGTGCGGGCGAGCCCGCTGGAGCGGGCGAGGGTCCGCAGCTCGTGCTCGTCCCGCGGCATCAGGTGCGTACGCCGAAGGCGCCGCAGCTGGAGGCGGTGCTCGAGCAGCCGGAGTGCCCGGTAGTCCTGCGCGAACTCCTCGGCGGCGGAGCGGCCGATGTACCCGCGGTCGGCGAGGGCGCCCAGGGCGAGGAGAGTCCCGGGCATGCGGATCTCGTCGTCGGTCTGCCCGTGGACGAGCTGGAGCAGCTGCACCGTGAACTCGATGTCGCGCAGGCCGCCGGGCCCGAGCTTGATCTGGTGGTGGACGTCGTTCTGCGGGATGTTCTCGGTGACCCGCTCCCGCATCCGCTGCACCGACTCGACGAAGTTCTCGCGGGAGGCGCTCGACCAGACCTTGGGCGCGACCGCGTCGACGTACGCCCGCCCCAGCTCCTGGTCGCCGGCGAGCGGACGCGCCTTGAGCAGCGCCTGGAACTCCCAGCTCTTCGCCCACCGGTCGTAGTAGGTGATGTGCGACTCGAGGGTGCGCACGAGCGCGCCCTGCTTGCCCTCCGGGCGCAGGTTCGGGTCGACCTCCCAGAGCTCCGGCTCCATCGCCAGCGCAGAGGTCCCGCGCATGAGGAGCACGGCGAGCCGGGTGGCGACGTCGATCGCACGGGCGTTCGTCAGCTCCTTCTCCGGGTCGCCCTCGGCGACGAAGATCACGTCGACGTCGCTGACGTAGTTGAGCTCGGACGCTCCCGCCTTGCCCATGCCGATGACGGCGAAGCGGGTGGCGGCGACCTCGTCCCGGCCGAAGCGGCCTGGGCCCGTGCCCTCGACCAGCTCGGTCCGCGCCACGGCGAGGGACGCCTCCAGCGCGGCTCCGGCGAGGTCGGCCAGCGCCCTCGTCACCCGGTCGATCGCCGCGACGGGGTCGGCTTGGCTCAGATCGTGGACGACGATCCTGGTGAGGAGGCGGCGGTACCGGACGCGCAGCGCCGTCCAGCCCGCCTCCTCCCGGAGCGACGAGAAGCCGTCGACGGCGCCGACCGACTCGAGCAGCTCGGCCTTCATCTCGGCGCGCCCGGGGAGCGTGCGCACCGGCTCGAGCACGCTGGCCAGCTCGTCGGGCCGGCGCTGGAGGAAGTCGGCGAGGCCGGAGGAGGCCCCCACCACCAGAAGCAGCCGGGTCAGTGCCTCGTCGTCGGCGAGGACCGCGTCGATGCGGTCGCGGTGCCGCCGCAGCAGGTCGATCAGAGCGAGCAGCGCCTCGTCCGGGTCCGCCACCCGGGCGAAGGAGGGCAGCACCGACTCGAGCTGCCGCCCGGCGAGCTCCTCCGCCTCGGCCAGCCGCGCCCCGGTCTCGCCGAGCGCGGCGAAGCCGAGGCGTGCGATATCGCGGAGGGAGCGTTCACGGGGCATGGCCGAGGCGTCAGAGCATCTCGAGGTTGCTGCGCAGCTCGTACGGCGTGACCTGGGCGCGGTACTCGGCCCAGTCCTTCCGCTTGTTGAGCAGCACGAAGTTGAACACCTGCTCGCCCAGCGTCTCGGCCACGAGCTCGGACTCCTCCATCAGCGAGATGGCGCGGTCGAGGCTGGCGGGCAGGGCGCCGTAGCCGAGCGCCCGGCGCTCCGCGTCCGAGAGGGCCCACACGTTGTCCTCGGCCTCGGCCGGGAGCTCGTAGCCCTCCTCGATGCCCTTGAGCCCGGCCGCCAGGAGCAGCGAGTACGCCAGGTAGGGGTTCGCCGCGGAGTCCAGCGCCCGGTACTCGATGCGCGACGACTGCCCCTTGTTGGGCTTGTAAAGCGGAACGCGCACGAGGGCGGACCGGTTGTTGTGGCCCCACGAGACGTAGCTGGGCGCCTCGTCGCCGCCCCAGAGCCGCTTGTAGGAGTTGACGAACTGGTTCGTCACGGCGGTGATCTCGGGGGCGTGCTTGAGCAGGCCCGCGATGAACTGACGGCCGAGCTTCGAGAGCTGGTACTGGGCGCCCTGCTCGTAGAACACGTTCACGTCGCCCTCGAAGAGCGAGAGATGCGTGTGCATGCCCGAGCCGGGGTGCCCGGAGAGCGGCTTCGGCATGAACGTCGCGTAGACGCCCTGCTCGATCGCCACCTCCTTGATCACGGTGCGGAAGGTCATGATGTTGTCGGCCGTGGTGAGCGCGTCCGCGTAGCGGAGGTCGATCTCGTTCTGGCCGGGGCCCGCCTCGTGGTGGCTGAACTCGACCGAGATGCCCAGATCCTCCAACATGCGCACGGAGCGGCGGCGGAAGTCGTGCGCCGTGCCTCCGGGGACGTTGTCGAAGTACCCGGCGGAGTCGACCGGCTCCGGACCCTCGGCGCCGAAGGACGACGACTTGAGGAGGTAGAACTCGATCTCGGGGTGCGTGTAGAAGGTGAACCCGCGCTCGGCCGCCTTCGCCAGCGTGCGCTTGAGCACGTTGCGCGGGTCGGCGACGGCGGGCTGGCCGTCGGGCGTCGTGATGTCGCAGAACATCCGCGCCGTCGGGTCGATCTCTCCGCGCCACGGGAGGATCTGGAAGGTCGACGGGTCCGGATGCGCGAGGACGTCGGCCTCGAAGGAGCGGGTGAGGCCCTCGATGGCGGAGCCGTCGAAGCCGAGCCCCTCCGCGAACGCGCCCTCCACCTCGGCCGGCGCGATCGCGACCGACTTCAGCGTGCCGACGACATCGGTGAACCAGAGGCGAACGAATTTGATCCCTCGCTCTTCAATGGTGCGAAGAACGAAGTCCCGTTGCTTGTCCATCCAGACCCCTCCTGTTTCGACCCTCAGGCTACTGCCTCCGACCGGGGCCCGCGGGGCGCCCGAGGCGCGCCGTAGACTGGCGCCCATGTCAGCGCAGCCCGTGAAACGCGTTCGAACCCGCCACTTCCAGAACGCGAAGGACTCCGGTGTCCGCATCACCGGGCTGACCAGCTACGACCAGCTGACGGCGAAGATCTTCGACGACGCCGGGATCGACTTCCTCCTCGTGGGCGACTCCGCCGGCAACACGGTGCTCGGCTACGACACCACTCTGCCCGTCACCGTCGACGAGCTCATCCCGCTGGCGCGTGCCGTCGCCGGAGCCGTCGAGCGCGCCTTCGTCGTCGCCGACATGCCCTTCGGCTCCTACGAGTCGGGTGCCGACGACGCGCTGCACACGGCGTTCCGCTTCATGAAGGAGACGCACGCGCACGCGGTGAAGCTCGAGGGCGGAGTCCGCTCCGCCGAGCAGATCCGGCGCATCGTCGAGGCGGGCATCCCCGTGATGGCGCACATCGGCTTCACGCCGCAGAGCGAGCACGGGCTCGGCGGTCACATGGTCCAGGGGCGCGGCGAGGGCATCGAGCAGCTGCTCGCCGACGCGCGCGCCGTCCAGGAGGCAGGGGCGTTCGCCGTCGTCCTCGAGATGGTGCCCGCGGACGCGGCACGTCAGGTGACGGAGGAGCTGCGCATCCCGACGATCGGAGTCGGAGCGGGACCGCACGTCGACGGACAGCTGCTCGTGTGGACGGATTTCGCCGGATTCACCACCGGCCGCATCCCCCGCTTCGTGAAGCAGTACGCGGATCTGCGCGGCGTGCTCACCGGAGCGGTCACCGCGTACCGGGACGAAGTGGAGTCCGGCGCCTACCCCGGCGCCGAGCACAGCTACGAGTAGCCGCGGTCAGCGGTCCTCGGCGGCGTCCTCCTCGGCCCACTTGCGGCTGTTCTCGTGCAGCCGCTCGAGGGCGTGCTCCGCCTCCTCGCGAGAGGAGAAGGGTCCCACCCGGTCGACGGAGGGGGACACGAATCCCTGCTCCACCGTGCCGGCCTTGAGGTTGTACCACCAGGAGTTCGCGTCGCCGTCAGCCATGCCGCGATCCTACGCCGCAGCCCGCGTCGGTCCGCACCCCCGCCCTTCGCTAGCATGGCCGCTATGACTGCTGCGGCGACCGCCATCGGAATCGACATCGGGGGAACGGGCATCAAGGGGGCCTCGGTGGACCTGGCCGCGGGCACTCTGCTCAGCGACCGGATGAAGCTCGCCACTCCCCCGGGCGGCACGCCGAAGGACATCGTCGCCACCGTCCAGCAGATCCTCGAGAAGATCCCGGACCTGCCCTCGGACACCCCGGTCGGCATCTGCTTCCCCGCCGTCGTCGTCCACGGACGGACGATGTCGGCGGCGAACGTGTCGGACGAGTGGATCGGCCTCGAGGCCGAAAAGCTGTTCGAGGACGCGATCGGCCGGAACATCTTCTTCGTGAACGACGCCGATGCGGCGGGCTACGCCGAGTCGCGCTTCGGAGCGGCGAAGGACAAGGAGGGCCTGGTCATCATGACCACCCTCGGCACCGGCATCGGGACGGCGCAGATCCACGACGGGATCCTCATCCCCAACGCTGAGCTCGGCCACCTCGAGATCCACGGCGGCGACTACGAGAAGAAGGCCTCGTTCGCCGCCAAGGAGCGCGACGACCTCGACTACAAGCACTGGGCGAAGCGCCTGCAGCGCTACTACTCCCACCTCGAGGCGCTGCTCTGGCCCGATCTCTTCATCGTCGGCGGCGGCATCTCCAAGCACCACGACGAGTTCCTCCCGCTGCTCGACCTGCGCACCCCGATCATCCCGGCGGCGCTCCGCAACAACGCCGGCATCCTCGGCGCGGCCGCGCTCGCAGGACGGGGCTGAGTCTTTTTCCTCGGCGGTCCCCGCCCGCCGAGGCGCGGTCGGCCTCGGGAGGTGACGCGTTCCGGGGAGCGGGGTGCGGACGGCTACTACGAAACGCTGGCACGCGTTTCGCCGGTTCGCCTGGTGCGTGGCGCCATGGCGGACGGACGTGATCAGACTTTCAGGGTTCAGCGGTCGCGGTGAGCCAGGACGGGGGCGGGGGCACCTGGTCCTCGGCGGTCGATCCGCAGCGGCGTCTCAGGACCGTCCTCCGGGACCGTCGCCTGCCGGACGCCGTGCTGCACCGCTTCGTCCGCAGGAGGCAGCGCGAGAGATGGACTGCGCCAGTCTTGACGAGTAGCCGCGCAAGGGTGTGTCGAGACCCCGGAACCGCCACGGCAGGCCGTCGCGCTGCCTGCGGGCGGGAGCGCGAGCTCGGCGACCGGCGGAGACGCGAGATGCCCCGCCGGGGCGGGGCATCTCGTGGCGAAGGGGTCGGCTGATACGCCGGGTTCTGTTCACGCCGCGCCTCTCGGCGGGCGCTGGACGGCCATCTCTCTCGGAGCCACGTCGCCGTGACCCTCCAGCGGTCTACCCGAGGACCCGACGAGCAGCCGCATCGTCCTCTGTCTGACCTTGCTCCGGGCGAGGTTTACCGAGCGGACCGGATCACTCCGGCCCCTGGTGGTCTCTTACACCACCGTTTCACCCTTACCGCCGGCCGGAGCCGACGGCGGTCTGTTCTCTGTGGCACTGTCTCGCGGGTCGCCCCGGGTGGGTGTTGCCCACCGCCCTGCTCTGCGGAGCCCGGACGTTCCTCGGCACCACGGCTCTCGCCGCGGTGACGCGACCGTCTTGCCGGCCCGTTCGCCCGTCCAGTGTACGGCTCAGGCGAGGGTGGACTCCTCGCCGCGCACCAGGATGCAGCCGCTGTCGGGGCAGAGGACGACCTCGTCGGGAGCGGAGGCGCGGATCCAGGAGAGGTCCGACTCGGTGAGGGCCACGCCGCTCCCCTCCGACACCTTCCCGCGGAGGAGGGCCGCGCCGACTCCGTAGCGGGCGCGCTGCTTCTCGTACAGCTCGACCAGGTCCTCCGGAAGGGTCGTCACCAGGTCCGCCCGGTCCCGGGCGAGCGCCTCCTGCTTGTCGCGGAGCTTCTCGGCCTGCGCGTCGCGCTCCTCGGCGAGGGTCCCGAGCGAGGCGACGACCTCGTCGCGCTCGGCCTGAGCCGCGGCGACCTCGGACTCGATGCCCTCGATCCGCTCCATCAGGGTCAGCTCGATGTCCTCGAGGTCTCCCCGTCGCTTCACGAGGGAGGTGATCTCGCTCTCGAGCGCGGCGATGTCCTTGGCCGCGGATGCGGTCTGCAGGCGGTCGCGATCGCGGGTGAGCCGCTTCTCGACCACGCTGACGTCGGACTCGATGCGCCCGAGCTCGGTGCGCACGTCCTCGAGGCGCCCTGTGCGCTCGGCGAGGGAGCGGCGGGTCTCGTTGTCGCGGGCCTGCATCGCCTGGATCCGCGCGATCTGCGGGAGCGTCGCGAGGGCGTGGCGCAGCTGCGCGCCCCTCGTGTCCAGACTCGCCAGAGTCAGGAGTTCGCGCTGGTGTGCGGGGCTGGCTTTCACGTGGCGGTCCTCGTTCCCGGCGCGCAGTACGGGCGCGCCGCGTCCATTCTCCCGTGCCCGCGGCGGGTCAGTGCACGATCGCGAAATCCCACGGGTCGGTGCGGGTCTCGCTCACCTCGACGGTGACCGTGGGCAGGGCCTCCCGCAGTGCGGTCGCGGCGACGTCGAGCCACAGCCATTCGCTCGCCCAGTGCGAGACGTCGATGAGGGCGGGCCCGGTGCCGTGCAGGGCCTTCTCGCGCGCCTCGGAGGCCGGGTGGTGCCGGAGGTCGGCGGTGATGAAGACGTCGCTCGTGCGGACGGCGGGGGCGTCCAGGAGGGAGTCCCCCGCTCCCCCGCAGAGCGACACGCGGCGCACGGGTGTCTCGTAGGCGCCCGCGACCCGCACTCCCCCCGCGGTGGCCGGCAGGAGCTCGGCCACGGCTCCGGCCAGGCGTCCGAGCGTCACCTCCTCGGGCAGATCGCCCACCCGGCCGAGCCCGACCGACGGGTCGGCGCCCGGGACGATCGGAGTCGTGCCGGTCAGGCCGAGGCGGGTCGCGATCACGTCCGAGACGCCGTCCGCGACGATGTCGGCGTTCGTGTGGGCCGAGATCAGTGCGCAGCCGCCCCGGACGAGGTCCGCGAGCAGGCGGCCCTTGTAGCCGTCCTCGGCGATCGAGGTGACGCCGCGCAGCAGCAGCGGGTGGTGCGCGACCAGGAGCTGGTATCCGCCGTCGACGGCCTCCGCGACGGTGTCGGAGACCACGTCGACCGTGAGCAGGATCCGCTCCACCGCGGCGTCGGGGTCGCCGGTGACCAGGCCGGGCGCGTCCCAGCTCTCGGCGGCCGCCTCGGGCCAGAGACGGTCGATGACGGCGTGGACGTCGCGCAGTGAGGGCATGCGTCCAGGGTAGGGCCGCTCAGGGCGGGTGGTCGGTCTCCACGGCGCGGATCCCGGCGTCGGCCGCCGCGTCCAAGTCGGCTCGCGGGTGGTCGTCCGACTCTAGCAGGAGGAGGGTGATGCCGCCGTACCGCTCGATCTCGATCAGGCCCGCGACTCCGGAGGCGGCGAGCACGTGGCCGCCGATCCCGCCGGTGGTGTCGACGACGTGCGTTTGCAGGCCGGCGACGCTGATCCCCTGGAACGGCTGCGGGCCGACGAAGCCCAGCAGCGTGCCCTCGACGCCGGTCAGCCGGACCTCGTGCTGGTCGCGCATCGCGTCCGCCAGGCGGCGGTAGGGCTCCGCCTGCGCGATCGGCCGGCGCAGGGTCGGCGTCTCCACCGCGCGCGCAGGCGGACGCCGACGAAGACGTCCGGACAGGGCACGAGCGAGCGCACCGCGGCCGGTCCGCCGAGCGGCGCGATCGGGAGCCGTCGCGGCGCACGGTCGGTGGTCCGTGCTTGCCTGGGGACCATGAACGAGTACCTCCCCTGGGCCGTCGCGGCCGCCCTGCTCCTGGCCCTTCTCATCACGGTCGTCGCCGGCCGCCGACGGCGCACTGCGGCGAGAGCGGCGGCGGAGCAGGCCGCGGAGGAGGCCTCGGAGGAGCACCAGCGCACGATCGCCGAGCGCGACCGGAGCCACGAGGCGGCGCTCAAGGCATTGACGCGCGCGCGCGACGCCGAGCGCGACCTCAGTCGGACCGAGCTCGAGACGGCGCAGGAGGAGGTCGAGCAGACCCGTGACGCGCTCGCCAGGACCTGGAGCAGCGAGGCCGTCTCGCACACCCTGATCCGGGAGGCGTGCGCCTCGGCGGGGCTGTCCGGCGTCCTCGCCACGAACGTCGTCTTCGTACCGGTCGAGGCGCGCACGACGCGCCGCTTCCTCGCGCAGATCGACCATCTGCTGCTCACCCGGCACGGCGCGCTCATCATCGAGGCCAAGTACTGGCAGGGGGTCGTCTTCGACGGCGTGCGACCCGGTACCGTCCACCCCTCCTACGGCGTCCTCCTCGACGAGGACGCCCTGCCCGAGGCCTTCGCGGTTCAGATCGCACCGGGGACGGTGTCGCGGTGGACGGTGCGCACGCATGTCGAGCAGCACGTCCCCGCCCGGCAGGTCCGGATCCAGGCCGCGAGACTCAAGGAGCACCTGGCCCTGAACGGTCTGCCCACGCCGTGGTTCGAGACGGCCGTGCTCTACAGCCACCCCGACGTCAGGACGTACGCGCCCGGATGGCAGGGCACGGGAGCGGCACGGACGAGGATCCTGACGGGAGTCGACGAGCTGACGGACGCTCTGGCCGATCTCGCACGGCGCCCGGGCACCACGATCGGGGAGGACGCCTGGGGCGAGCTCTCCGGATTCCTCGCCGGATGCGGCGGCCACGTGGAGCCGGTCGGGCCGACCCGTGCGTGACCAGCAGGGGGACCCGGTGGCCGGACGGGCACGGTCCTGGCTGGCCTGACCGGCCTGAGCCGGACAGGACGGCGCCGGACCCTGTAGCGCCGTGAACGACGAAGGTCCGCACTCCCGGAGGAGTGCGGACCTGTTCGGTGGATCCGAGGGGATTCGAACCCCTGACCCCCTGCATGCCATGCAGGTGCGCTACCAGCTGCGCCACGGACCCGTGTTGTGTTCTGTCTTGCTTCGTACTGTCTTTCGCTGTCTCCGCCGGGCGGAAGCAACTCGAATAAACTACAACACGATTCGCGTGAAGTGAAATCGAGCGCTGTCGCCGGGCGTGTTCGTCAGTTCGAGGACGTCGACGAGTCGACGGCGACGGGCTGCTCGAGGGTGAACGGCACCGTCGGGCAGTCCTTCCAGAGGCGCTCGAGCGAGTAGTACATGCGGTCCTCCTCGTGGAAGACGTGCACGACGAGGTCGCCGAAGTCGAGGAGGATCCAGCGGCCCTCCGCACGGCCCTCGCGGCGCAGCAGCTTGGCGCCGGAGTCGTTCAGGCGGTCCTCCACCTCGTTCGCGATCGCGACCACGTTGCGCTCGGAGCGGCCGGTGGCGAGGAGGAAGATGTCGACCAGCGGCAGCGGCCCCGAGACGTCGAGGGCGACGAGGTCCTCACCGCCCTTGGAGTCGGCGGCGGTGGCCGCGAGCTGGAGCAGGGCGCGGGCGGAATCGGTCGCAGTCATGAAGCCTTCAGTGTCGGTGGTGGAGATCAGAAGATGTTGAGCACGAAGCCGCCGATGAACAGCGCGATCGCGCCGACCAGCAGGACGGCCGCGGTGATCGCGAGGACCACCGGGACGCTCACGCCGGCGCGCTTCTGCGGCGCGATCATCGAGGTGCCGGCGGCGTGGGTGGAGACGGCGCTGGACGCCCGGACCGGCTCGGACTCGCCGACGGGCTGCTCGCGGTCGATGCGGTCGACGTAGCGGTCCACATCGGGCGAGTCGTAGAGGTTCGGGTGCTGGCCCGTGGAGCCGAGGCTGCGCGGGAGGTCGAACGAGCCGGTGACGAGGATCTCCCCCGTGTCCGTGCCGACTGTCGCGCCGGGGCCCGTGGTCGGCAGGATCAGCGCGTTGGTGGTGGTGACGGCACCGGTGGCGGCGACTCCGCTCGCGATGAGGGAGTCGAACGAGGCGTCCACCTCCTCCTTCGACTTGCTGTCGAGTTCCTCGGTGATGGCGAGGTGCTCGATCGGCGGCTCGAAGCTCCCGGTGATCTCGGTGGCCTTCTCGTCGGCGATGTCGAGGGATCCGCCCACCGACGCGAAGAGCGCGGTGTTCAGGTGCGGCTGCTCGGGCTGCTCGCCGGCCGTCGGCTGCTCGTCGTCCGCGTCCCGCTCGTCGGAGGCGTCCGCGGACGGCGTCTCGTCGTCGGAGGAGGAGCTCTCGATCTCGGCCTCGTGCACCTCGGCCGCGTCGGCGTCCGCGGTCGCATCGGTGGCGGACTCGTCCGCCTCCTCCTCGGACGCCTCGGGGGCGTCCTCGGTGACGACGTCCTCGTCGCCCTCCGGCTCCTGCTCCGCTGCGCCCTCGGGCACCGGCTCCGCATCACGGGACTCGTCGGCCGCCTCGATCACGGGGACCGACCCGGTCGGCGGGAGCGCCGAGGCGCGCTCCAGGGCGCCCTCGACGTCGTCGGAGCGCTCGTCGTCGGACCGCTCCTCGTCGGCGGGCGGCTCCGCCTCCGGTGCGGCGGCGACCTTCTCCGCCTGCTGCTGCGCCAGCAGTGCGCGCAGCTCCCGACGGGTCAGCTGGCGGCCCGTGGCGTTCTCGGTGGCGACGATCTCCATCGAGGAGGTGCGCAGGTCGGGCTCGCTCGCGGGGCTCGGCTCGACGGGGGTGATCCGCAGGGCCTGGGTGGGGGTCAGCACCGGCATGTCGCCGGCGGTGGTGGCGGTCGCGGTGGCAGCTCGGCGGGACGTCGTCGGAACGGCGGCGGTCGTGGTCGCACCGGCCTCGCGCCTCTCGCGCTCGCGGATCTCGCGCCGGGTGAGCGGCTTCTCCTCGGGCTGAACTGTCATGACGTGCTCCGATACAGGTGGTGCTTCGAGATGTACTGGACGACACCGTCGGGAACCAGGTACCAGACCGGATGACCCCGGTTGACGCGGCTCCGACAGTCGGTCGAGGAGATCGCCAGTGCCGGAATCTCCAACAAGGATACGTCCTGGGCCGGCAATCCCGAAACGTTGAGGACGTGCCCCGGCCGGCTGACGGCGACGAAGTGGGCCAGCTCCCACAGCTCGTCGTAGTCCTTCCAGCTCAGGATCTGAGCGACCGCGTCCGCGCCGGTGATGAAGAACAGCTCGGCGTCGGGGTGCGCGGCGTGGATGTCGCGCAGGGTGTCGATCGTGTAGGTCGTGCCGATGCGGTCCACGTCGACTCGGCTGACGGTGAAGCGCGGGTTCGACGCCGTCGCGATCACCGTCATCAGGTACCGGTGCTCGGCGGAGGTCACCGTCTTCTTGTGCCACGGCTGGCCGGTGGGCACGAAGACGACCTCGTCCAGGTCGAACGACTGGGCCACCTCGGAGGCGGCGACCAGGTGACCGTGGTGGATCGGGTCGAAGGTGCCGCCCATCACGCCGATGCGCGGACGCCGCGGGCCTCCGCTCGCGGCGGACGTCACGATCGCTGGGCTCCCCGCCTAGTGTCCGTGACCGTGCTGGTCGTGGGAGCCGGCGCCGGTCTTGTGCGAGTGGCGGTTCGCCACGTCGCGGTAGCTCCAGGTGACGAAGCCGAGGGCCGTGAAGGCGACGGCGGCGATCAGGCCGAAGACGATCGGGGGGAACGGCAGCTCCGTGTGGGCCGCTGCTTCGGCGAGGACGGTCGTCGCGAGGGACATGCAGTGCTCCTTGGAGGTCGTGGTCGCCCCGGCGGGGCTCCGACGAGTCTACCCGGACGCCGCTCGACGGCGGATCGCCGGTCCGGGCGCTAGGCGCGGACCTGTCCCGCGCCGCGCAGCAGCCACTTCGTGCTGGTCAGCTCGGGAAGACCCATGGGGCCCCGAGCGTGCAGCTTCTGCGTCGAGATGCCGACCTCGGCGCCGAACCCGAACTCCCCGCCGTCGGTGAAGCGGGTGGAGGCGTTGACCATCACGACCGCGGAGTCGACCTCGGCGAGGAAGCGCTCGGCGCTCCGGAGGTCGTTCGTCACGATCGACTCGGTGTGGTGGGTGGAGTACCGGTCGATGTGGGCCATCGCGGCGTCGAGGTCGTCGACGATCGCGACGGCGACGTCGAGCGAGTAGTACTCCGCGGACCAGTCGTCGTCGGTGGCGGGCACCGCGTCGGGCCAGAGCGCCGCGACGCGCTCGTCGCCGTGCACGGTCACTCCCGCTTCCGCGAGCCGGCCGAGGACGGGCGGGAGGAGGCGCTCGGCGGCGTCGCGGTGGACGAGGAGGGTCTCGAGGGCGTTGCAGGTGCTCGGACGCTGCACCTTGGCGTTGTGGACGATGTCCACGGCCCACTGCTCGTCGGCGCTGGCGTCGAGGAAGACGTGGACGACTCCGGCGCCCGTCTCGATCACGGGGACCGTCGACTCCGTCACGACCGACTCGATGAGGCCCGCGCTCCCCCGCGGCACCAGGACGTCGACGTAGCCGCGCGCTCGCATGAGGGCCTTCGCGCCCTCGCGGCCGTGGTCGTCGACCGTCTGCACCAGCTCGGCGGGCAGGCCGACGGAGGCGACGGCCTCCTGCAGCAGCTCCACCAGGACGCGGTTCGTGTTCTCCGCGGCCGAGCCTCCGCGCAGGATCACGGCGTTCCCGCTCTTGAGGGCGAGCGCCGCGATGTCGATGGTGACGTTCGGGCGCGCCTCGTAGATCGCTCCGACCACGCCGAACGGGACCCGCACCTGGGTGAGGGAGGCGCCGTTGGGCAGGTTCGATCCCCGCACCGTCTGCCCGACCGGATCGGTGAGCCCGACGACCGCGACGACGGCGTCGGCGAGGGACCCCAGCCGCGCCGCATCGAGGCGGAGGCGGTCCTGCAGGCCCGCGCTCATCCCGCTCTCGCGGCCCCGCTGGAGGTCGAGCTCGTTCGCCGGGACGACGCGCTCGGCGCTCGAGCGCACCGCGTCGGCGATGGCGAGCAGAGCCCGGTTCTTGAGGTCGGTGGTCGCACTGCGGAGGGAGCGCGACGCGACGCGGGAGGCGGCGAACCGCTCGGTCAGCGCACTGCTGTCGGGGGTCGTCTGCGGCATCCGGCCAGTGTAGAGGCAGACGACCCCGGCGGCGGGAGTCAGCTCTCCTCGCCGGCCTCCGTGCCGTCGCCCTCGTCGGCGACGCGCCAGACGCCGCCCTGGCGCTCGCGCTCGAGCTCCGCGCGGGCCTCGGCCTTGGCGTCCATCCGCTCGAAGTAGTCCTCGCGACGCTCGTTGCGGGTCTTGCGCCGGTTGTCCTCGAGGCGGAGGTCCGTTCCGCGGGGCGCGGTGATGAGCTCGGCCGTCGAGGTGAGGGTCGGCTCCCAGTCGAAGACGACGCCGTCGCCGGGGCCGATGACGACGGTGGAGCCGGCGACCGCTCCGGCCGAGAAGAGGCCGTTCTCGACTCCGAGCTTGGCCAGGCGGTCGGCGAGGAAGCCGACGGCCTCGTCGTTCGTGAAGTCGGTCTGCGCCACCCATCGCACGGGCTTGGTGCCCAGGACCCGATAGACGTTGCCGTACGAGCCGCCCTCGACGCGGATCTCGAAGTCCTTCTCGTCCACGGCGCGGGGGCGGATGGTGATGCGCTCCACCCGCGGCACAGCGGCGAGCTCGAGGCGGTGCTTCTCGACGATCTCGGCGAGGGCGAACGTCAGCTGGCGGAGTCCCGAGTGGCTGACCGTCGAGATCTCGAAGACGCGGTAGCCGCGGCCCTCGAGGTCGGCCCGGACGAAGTCGGCCAGCTCCTGGGCCTCGGGCACGTCGACCTTGTTGAGCGCGATCAGCTGCGGGCGCTCGATCAGCGGCACCTGTCCGTCGCCGACGGGGTACGCCGCCAGCTCCCCGAGGATGATGTCGAGGTCGGTCAGCGGGTCGCGGCCGGGCTCGAGCGTGGCGCAGTCGAGCACGTGGACGAGCGCGGTGCAGCGCTCGACGTGGCGGAGGAACTCCAGGCCCAGGCCCTTGCCCTCGCTCGCGCCCTCGATGAGACCGGGCACGTCGGCGACGGTGAACCGCGACTCCCCCGCCTGCACGACGCCGAGGTTGGGCGCGAGGGTCGTGAACGGGTAGTCCGCGATCTTCGGCTTGGCCGCCGAGATCGCCGCGACGAGGCTCGACTTGCCCGCCGAGGGGAACCCGACGAGCGCGACGTCCGCGACGGTCTTCAGCTCGAGGACGACGTCGCCCTCCCAGCCCGGCGTGCCGAGCAGCGCGAAGCCGGGCGCCTTGCGCTTCGTGGTGGCGAGCGAGGCGTTGCCGAGCCCGCCCTGCCCGCCGGGAGCGATGACGAACCGGAGGCCGGGCTCGTCCATGTCGATCAGCTGGTCGCCGTCCGGCGACTTGACGACCGTGCCGACCGGGACGGGGAGCTCCATGAGCTCGCCGTTCCCGCCCGCACGGTGGTCGCCCATGCCGGGACCGCCGTTCTCGGAGCTGCGGTGCGGGTGGCGGTGGTAGGCGAGCAGCGTCGTCGTCTGCGGGTCGGCGACGAGGACGATGTCGCCCCCGTGCCCGCCGTTGCCGCCGTCGGGGCCGGCGAGCGGCTTGAACTTCTCGCGCCGGACGGAGACGCAGCCGTTGCCGCCGTGGCCGGCACGCAGATGCAGCGTGACGTTGTCGACGAAGGTGACCATGGTGTGAATCCGTCCGTGAGTGCGTGCGGCGCCGGGATGCCGGCGCCGGGGGGCTGTGCCCCGGTAAACGCGCAAGGGGCGAGCCGAAGCCCGCCCCTTGCGTCCTGTGCCTGTGCGGCCGAGGAGGTCGACCCTACTGGGCGGCCGCCACGATGTTGACGACCTTGCGGCCGCCCTTGCTGCCGAACTCGACAGCGCCCGCCGAGAGGGCGAACAGGGTGTCGTCGCCACCGCGTCCGACGTTCGCGCCGGGGTGGAAGTGGGTGCCGCGCTGGCGGACGATGATCTCGCCCGCGTTCACGACCTGGCCGCCGAAGCGCTTGACGCCGAGACGCTGCGCGTTCGAGTCGCGACCGTTGCGAGTGGAGCTCGCGCCCTTCTTGTGTGCCATTTCTCATCTCCTCGAGACCGGGGGGCCGCAGCCCCGTGCTGTTGCCCTGCAGGGCGATGGCTCGCTCCGCAGGTCAGCTCAATTCCTTTGCAGGACTACTTGATGCCAGTGACCTTGACGCGCGTGAGGTCCTGACGGTGCCCCTGGCGCTTCTTGTAACCGGTCTTGTTCTTGAACTTCTGGATGATGATCTTCGGACCACGGAGGTCCTCGAGCACCTCGGCGGTGACGGTGACGCCCGCGAGGGTCGCCGCGTCCGAGGTGATCGACTCACCGTCGACGAGCAGCACGGCAGGAAGCTGCACGGTGCCGTTCTCGTCGGCCTTGACGCGGTCCATCGTCACGATGGTGCCGACCTCGACCTTCTCCTGCCGACCGCCGGCGCGCACAACTGCGTAAACCACTTCTCGTACCTGTTTCTCGTCTGGACGGAGCGGAGGCCTCGTCCGGGGCTTGTAGGGACGGGGCTGAGCCCCGGTCTTCCGGTTCGTACCCGTCTCCTCACGACACGAGGGAACCGGCACCGCGGCCCGCGCCCCGTGAGGGGCGGAGCGACAACGGAAATCTGCGTGAGCACATGGATCGCGCCACACCAACGGTCAAGAGTACGGGATCCGCGCTCCACGGTCAAACGCACACGACTGCGAAGCCGTGTCCACCCGACCGGCGACCCCGTCACGATAGTCGAGGAGGAGGCACGTGGACGGACGGCGCGCCGCCTACGATCGGGGAATGGCCATCCTCGTCGACGCCGCGCGCTGGCCGGCGCACGGCCGGCTGTGGGCGCACCTCGTGAGCGACGTCTCGCTCGAGGAGCTCCACGACTTCGCGCGCCGTCTCGGCGTGCCCGAGCGCGGCTTCGACCTGGACCACTACGACGTGTCCGACGAGCGGATCGACGAGCTCGTCGCCGCGGGCGCGGTCCCCGTCGGCGCGCGGGAGCTGGTCGAGCGGCTGAGGCGGAGCGGGCTCCGCGTCCGCGGGCGCGACCGGGACGCCGAGAGGGCCCGGCGCCGGCTCTCGCCGGGCACCGGGCCCTCCTGATACCGGGTCGCGCTACTGGTCGGCGCGGCGCGGGGTCTGCTCGGGGATGACCGCGACTCCGGTGAGCGCGGCCGTCGTGACGCGACGGCTCTTCGCACGGCCCTGGCCGGGCTGCTTCGGGGCCGGCAGAGCGTCGAGCACGGAGTCGAGCAGGTGCTCGGCGACCTCGCTGCGGACGCGGCGCGGAGGCGTGACCGGCGCGATCGGGATGTCGAGGATCGGCGCGGCAGCGGCCGGCTCGATCTCCTTCTCGACCGGGGTCTCGACGGGAGCCGGCTCGACGGGAGCCGGCTCGACGGCCTCCTGGCGCGGCTCGCGGTCGCGGCTGCGACGACGGCGCTCGCCCCGGGCGGGACGCTCGCCGCGACGGCTCGGCGCGGACGGCTGCTCCTCGGGTGCCGTGGCGGACTCCTCCGGCGCCATGGCCTCGACGGTCTCGGCGGCGTCCTCGACCAGCGCGGCCGCCTCCTCCGCCGCCTGGCGCACGGCCTGGGGGTGGATGGTGCTGGCGGCGATCTGCGCGAGCGCGTTCTTCGCGTCGTCCGTGATGGCGTGGGTGCTGACCGGCTTGGTCGCCGGCGCGCCCTGCCCGTTCTGCCCGCCGTTCGAGCGCCCGGAGGCGGCGGGCTGCTGCTCGCCGCCCTTGCCCCGGCGGCGCTGCTCCTGCTGCGGAGCGGCGGTCGACCGGTGCTTGAGCACGGGGTCGTGGTGGACGATGACGCCGCGTCCGGCGCAGATCTCGCAGTTCTCGCTGAAGGTCTCGAGCAGTCCCAGGCCCAGCTTCTTGCGGGTCATCTGCACGAGGCCGAGCGAGGTGACCTCGGCGACCTGGTGCTTCGTCCGGTCGCGGCTCAGGCACTCGACCAGGCGGCGGAGCACGAGGTCGCGGTTGGACTCGAGCACCATGTCGATGAAGTCGACGACGATGATGCCGCCGATGTCGCGCAGGCGCAGCTGGCGGACGATCTCCTCGGCCGCCTCCAGGTTGTTCTTCGTGACCGTCTCCTCGAGGTTCCCGCCCGAGCCGACGAACTTGCCGGTGTTGACGTCGACCACCGTCATCGCCTCGGTGCGGTCGATCACGAGCGAGCCGCCGCTGGGCAGCCACACCTTGCGCTCCAGCGCCTTCTCGATCTGCTCCGTGATGCGGAACTCGTCGAACGCGTCCTTCTCACCCGTGTAGACCTCGACGCGCTCGAGCAGATCGGGTGCGACCTGACTGAGGTAGAGCTCGATGGTCTCGCGGGCGTCGTCGCCGGCGATGACCATCTTCTCGAAGTCCTCGTTGAAGACGTCGCGGACGATCTTGATCAGCAGGTCCGGCTCGCTGTGCAGGAGAGCGGGAGCCTGCCCGGTCGCGGCCTTCGCGCTGAGAGCCGTCCACTGCGCGGTCAGGCGCTCGACGTCGACGGTCAGCTGCTCCTCCGTGGCGCCCTCGGCCGCGGTCCGGACGATGACGCCCACGTTCTCGGGCAGCACCTCCTTGAGGATCTTCTTCAGGCGGGCGCGCTCGGTGTCCGGGAGCTTCCGCGAGATGCCGTTCATCGAGCCGTTGGGCACGTAGACGAGGTAGCGGCCGGGGAGCGAGATCTGGCTCGTGAGACGGGCGCCCTTGTGGCCGACGGGGTCCTTCGTGACCTGGACGAGGACCCGGTCGCCGGGCTTGAGCGCGAGCTCGATCCGGCGGGGGCCGCCGGCGTTGTTCGCGGCGTCCCAGTCGACCTCGCCGGAGTAGAGCACGGCGTTGCGCCCGCGTCCGATGTCGACGAAGGCGGCCTCCATGCTCGGGAGGACGTTCTGCACGCGGCCGAGGTAGACGTTGCCGATGAGCGACGCCTCCTGCGAGCGGGCGACGTAGTGCTCGGCGAGGACGCCGTCCTCGAGCACGCCGATGCGGATGCTGTCCTCCTTCGAGCGGACGACCATGACGCGGTCGACGGCCTCCCGGCGGGCGAGGAACTCGGACTCGGTGACGACCGTGCGGCGCCGGCCGGCGTCGCGGCCGTCGCGGCGGCGCTGCTTCTTGGCCTCGAGGCGGGTCGAGCCCTTGATGCGCTGCGGCTCGGTGATGAGCTCGGGCTCGCGGGCCTCGCGCTGCTCGCGCGGCTGGCGGACCCGGACGACGGTGTTCTCGGGGTCGTCGGAGCCGGACCTCTCGCTCTCGCCGCTGCGGCGGCGCGAGCGGCGGCGGACGGAGCCCTGCTCCTCGGCCGGGCTCTCGCGCTCGTCCTGGACGCCCAGCGGCGCACCGCGGGGAGGCAGCGGAGCCAGCTCGACGTAGTCGGGCAGGACCGGCGCCTGAAACAGCAGCGACGGGCTCGGCAGTGCGGGCCGTCGCGGCTCCTCCTGGTCGGCGCCCGGGGTCTGCGGGAGGGCGTTGAAGAACACCGCGCCCGTCGACGTCGACGGCTCGGCCGCCTCCGCGGCGCTCCCGGTCTCGGGCAGCTCGGTGCCCTCGGCTCCGGTCTGGTCGGTCTCGTTGCTGTCGATGATCGTCTCCCCTGTCGCTGGCGCGCTCGACTCGGTCCGCCGGCTCGCCCGGCGGCCACCGAAGAGGCGGCTGATCTTCCTGGCCCCGCTGCGGGGCCCGTCGCGGTCCGGATCGGATCCGCTCGTACTGTTGTCTTCCACCATTCCTGGTGCACTCCTCGGCCGGGTCGTCCGCCGCGTCGTCTTCCCGGATGCTTCTCTCGTGCGAGGGGCCTCGGCCCGCCGCGAATCCTTCCGCTCCCCCGGTCCCGTCGCGCTCGTGGCGCGGGACTCCGGTTGCAGCTGCACTCTCGGAACTGACTATCCGACACGCGCTCCTCCGCGGTGCGACCTGCGGTCGACTCCCGGCGGAGCGGAGATCCGGCGCGTCCATTCGCGGAACGCTGTCGATCTCCTGTGGCCCGGTGCTCGCCCGGTAAACCTTCTTCGCGTCGATGCGGGGTCCCCCGGACCGACGGCTCCGATTATCGCACGCATTCCCAGAGGCGCCGATCCGGCGCGTGCCATAATCCCCCGGTGTCCAGCGATCCCGGGGTGCGCGACGCCCCCATGCAGCAGCGCCCCGTCCTCTTCGCCGTCCTGCTGATCGTCCTCGGCGTGATCGGCTGGACCGCCGCCTTCGCCCTCACGAACGACAAGTTCGCCGCTCTCGAGAACCCCGATGCGGGCCTCGGCTGCGACTTCAGCCTGCTCGTGCAGTGCAGTGCGAACCTGAACTCGGCGCAGGGCGCGGTCTTCGGCTTCCCGAACCCCCTCATCGGCCTGGCGGCCTGGATCGCGCCGATCGTGGTGGGGCTGGGCCTGCTCGCGGGCGCCCGGTTCGACCGGTGGTTCTGGGCGGCCTTCAACGTCGGCTTCCTGCTGGCCCTGGTGTTCGTGGGCTGGCTCATCGCGACGAGCGTCTTCGCGCTCGGAACGCTCTGCCCCTGGTGCATGCTCACCTGGGCCGTCGTCATCCCGGGCTTCTGGCTGGTGACGCTCCGCAACCTCCGTGAGGGCGTGTTCCCCGTCCGCGCCGGGGTGCGCCGCTTCGCCGGTGCCGCCTACGGCTGGGTCCCGTTCATCACGCTGCTCTGCTACCTGCTGATCGCGGTGATCGCGCAGGTGAGGCTGAACGTGCTCGCCTACCTCTGACGGACGTCGTCAGAGGCAGGCGGCCGAGCGGCTCAGGCGAACCAGAGGCCGAGCTCGCGCGCGGCCGACTCCTCGGAGTCGGACCCGTGCACGAGGTTCTGCTGGACCTTGAGGCCCCAGTCGCGGCCGAGGTCGCCGCGGATGGTGCCGGGAGCGGCCGTGGTCGGGTCGGTGGTGCCGGCGAGGGCGCGGAAGCCCTCGATCACGCGGTCGCCCGCGATGCGCAGGGCGATGATCGGGCCGCTCTCCATGAACTCGACGAGCGGCTCGTAGAAGGGCTTGCCCTCGTGCTCGGCGTAGTGGGCGGCGAGCAGCTCGCGGTCGGCCTCGACGAGCTTCACGTCGACGAGGGAGTAGCCCTTCGCCTCGATGCGGCGGAGGATCTCGCCGGTGAGGTTGCGGGCGACGCCGTCGGGCTTGACGAGGACGAGGGTCTCCTGGGTGGCCATGGTTCAGCGGTCTCCTTCGGTGGGGTCGGTGGGCTCCGCCGCCCGGCGCGTCTGAGCGTCGAGGCGGGTGCCGGTCACCATGCAGTATGTCCACAGCGCCACGAAGGCGGCGCCTATCACGTACATGATCGGGACCAGCAGGCCCGAGGCCACGATAACGAACTGGAGCACCCACCCGATGCGGAAGCCGACCGGCCGGTTCAGCAGGCCCAGAGTGGCGACGAGCGCGAGGCAGACCACCGCTCCCCCGACCAGCACGACCACGGGGTCGGCCGCCTTCAGCCCGAAGGCCACCAGGGTGGCGAGGAAGACGATGACCGCCTCGAAGCCGAGCACGATCGAGCCGAGGCTCTCCCGGACGGTCCGCGAGCGCCGCGGGCGTCCGGCCCTCACGCGCCCAGCCAGTTCTCGTCGCGGGCCGCGGTGATCGTGCGGCCGACGAGGGTGATCGAGCCCGTGACCAGCAGGGCGCCCTTGTCGGTGCGCGCCGCGAGGACGCGACCGGCCGTGAGAGCACCCAGCGGGTCGTCGGCGACGCGGACCGCCTCCTCCGGGAACACGGTGCGGGCGAGCGCGGCGAGCTCCTCGGCGGGCATCGCCCGATCGCTCGGCGCCGTGGTCACGATCAGCTCGTCCACCACGGGGCGGAGCTCCCGGAGGATCCCCTCGGCGTCCTTCTCGGCCAGCACGCCGAGGACGGCCGTCACGCGGTCGAAGTCGAAGTAGCGGCCGAGAGCGGCGGCGAGGGACGCGGCCCCGTGCGGGTTGTGCGCCGCGTCGACGACGGTGCGCGGAGCGAGTCCGACGAGCTGCAGGCGGCCCGGGGAGGTCGCGGCGGCGAAGCCCTCGTCGAGGACGTCGCCGGTGAGCTCCTGCGTCCCGCCTCCCAGGAACGTCTCGACCGCGGCGACGGCCACGGCGGCGTTCTCGGCCTGGTGGTCGCCGAAGAACGGCAGCAGCAGCTGCTCGTACATGGTGACGAGTCCCCGGACGGTGACGACCTGGCCGCCGACGGCGACGGTCGTCGACTCGACGTCGAACTCCGCCCCCTCGACGACGATCGTCGACTCGGTGGCCTCGGCCGCGTGCCGCAGCACCGCCTCCGCCTCCGGGACCTGCCTCGCGGAGACCACCGAGGCGAGCGGCTTGACGATGCCCGACTTGGTGCGCGCGATCTCCTCGATCGTCGAGCCGAGGCGGTCGGTGTGGTCGAGGGCGATCGGCGTGAAGACGGCGACCTGCGCGTCGGCGACGTTCGTCGAGTCCCACTCGCCGCCCATCCCCACCTCGACGACGGCCACATCGACCGGCGCGTCGGCGAAGGCCGCGTAGGCCAGGACGGTGATCGCCTCGAAGAAGGACAGCGGCGCCTCGCCCTGCTCGGCCAGCTCGGCGTCGGTCATCCGCAGGTACGGCTCGACGTCCTGCCAGTTGTCGGCGAGGCTCCGGTCCGAGATCGGCTCTCCGTCGATGACGATGCGCTCGTTGAAGCGCTCGAGGTGCGGACTGGTGAACAGGCCCACCCGCAGCCCGTGGGCGCGCAGCAGGCTCTCGATCATCCGGCTGGTCGAGGTCTTGCCGTTGGTTCCGGCGATCTGGATCACCGGGTAGGCGCGCTGCGGGTCGCCGAGGATCTCGACGGCGCGCCGGGTCGGAGCGAGGCGCGGGCGGACGCTCGCCTCGCCCAGGCGCTCCAGCAGCGCGGCGTAGACGGCGTCGGCGGCCGCGCGGTCGGCGTCGTCCGGCTCGAACGGATCAGACATCGGCGGCCTCGACCTTCTCGACGCGGATGATGGCGGTGCCCGCGGGGCCGAAGGCGATCGCGCCCTCGCCGCCCTCGAGAGCCGTGGTGAGCGGAGTGAACGCGCATCCGGTCGCGAGGGTCTCCTCCGCGATCCAGAGCGCGTGCGGCTCGAGCGCCTGCAGGCTCGGCTCGTCGAGCACGACCTCCAGGACGATCCGGTCGCTGACCTCGAACCCGGCCGCCTTGCGGGCGTCCTGCACCGCGCGGATGAGGTCGCGGGCGAGCCCCTCCGCTTCGAGCTCGGGGGTGGTCGCCGTGTCGAGGAGCACGAAGCCCCCGCGCGGGAGCAGGGCGATGGCGCGGTCGTCGCCGGCCGAGCCGCCGACCTCGAGCGTGAGCTCGTACTCGCCCTCGACCAGCTCGACGCCGCCGGCGGTGACGACGCCGTCCGTCTCGCTCCAGTCGCCGGCCTTGGCGGCCCTGATCACGGTCTGCACGCCCTTGCCGAGCCGGGGCCCGGCGGCGCGCGCGTTGACCGCGAGACGGGACGTGACGCCGTAGTCGGCGGCGCTGGAGTCGACCAGCGGCACCAGCGACACCTCCTTCACGTTCAGCTCGTCGCGGAGGATCGCCTCGAACGGCGCGAGCTCGGCGGCGTCGGCGACCACCACGGTCAGGCGCGCGAGCGGCAGGCGGACGCGGAGCCCGGCCTGCTTGCGGAGGGAGAGCGCGGTGGACGAGATGCCGCGGACCGCGTCCATCGCGTGCACGAGCGCCGGGTCGGCGGGGAACTCGTCCGCCTCCGGCCAGTCGGTGAGGTGGACGCTGCGGCCGCCGGTCAGGCCCTGCCAGATCTGCTCCGTGACGAGAGGCAGGAGCGGGGCGGCGACGCGGCACACGGTCTCGAGGACCGTGTAGAGCGTGTCGAACGCCTCCGATCCGCGGCCGTCCTCGTCGACGCCCTGCCAGAAGCGGTCGCGGGAGCGGCGCACGTACCAGTTCGTGAGCACGTCGCTGAAGTCGCGGAGCGCGGCGGCCGCGAGCGTGGAGTCCAGCGCCTCGAGCCGGCCGGTCACGGTCTCGACCAGATCGCGGGTCTTGGCCAGCAGGTAGCGGTCGAGGACGTCCTCGGAGCCGGTGCGCCTGGTCGCCTCGTAGCCGCCGCCCGCCGAGGCGTTCGCGTAGAGGGAGAAGAAGTACCAGGTGCTCCACAGCGGCAGCAGTACCTGGCGGACGCCCTCGCGGATGCCCTCCTCCGTCACGACGAGGTTGCCGCCCCGGAGGACCGGGCTCGACATCAGGAACCAGCGCATGGCGTCGGAGCCGTCGCGGTCGAAGACCTCGGCCACGTCCGGGTAGTTGCGCAGCGACTTGGACATCTTCTGCCCGTCGTTGCCCAGCACGATGCCGTGGCTGACCACGTTGCGGAACGCCGGGCGGTCGAAGAGCGCGGTGGAGAGCACGTGCAGCGTGTAGAACCAGCCGCGCGTCTGCCCGATGTACTCGACGATGAAGTCCGCCGGGTTGTGGGTGTCGAACCAGTCCGCGTTCTCGAACGGGTAGTGCACCTGGGCGAAGGGCATCGATCCGGAGTCGAACCAGACGTCGAGGACGTCGCTGATCCGGCGCATCGTCGAGCGCCCGGTCGGGTCGTCGGGGTTCGGGCGGGTCAGCTCGTCGATGAACGGCCGGTGCAGGTCGTCCGGGCGCACGCCGAAGTCGCGCTCCAGCTCGTCCAGCGAGCCGTAGACGTCGATCCGCGGGTACTCCGGGTCGTCGCTCTTCCACACCGGGATCGGCGAGCCGAAGTAGCGGTTGCGGCTGATGGACCAGTCGCGCGCGCCCGAGAGCCACTTGCCGAACTGGCCGTCCTTGACGTTCTCGGGGACCCAGGTGATCTCCTGGTTGAGCTCCTCCATGCGGTCGCGGATCGCGGTGACGCGGACGAACCAGCTCGAGACCGCCTTGTAGATCAGCGGATTGCGGCAGCGCCAGCAGTGCGGGTACGAGTGCTCGTAGCTCGCCTGGCGGAGCAGCCGGTGGCCCGCGCGCAGGAGCTGCGTGAGGGGCTTGTTCGCGTCGAAGACCTGGAGGCCGGCGACCTCGCTGATCTGCGGCAGGAAGCGGCCGCCGTCGTCGACCGAGATGATGACGGGGATGCCCGCCGCCTCGCAGACCTTCTGGTCGTCCTCGCCGTAGGCGGGCGCCTGGTGCACGATGCCGGTGCCCTCGCTGGTGGTCACGTAGTCGGCGACGAGGATGCGCCACGCGTTCTGCGTGCCCCAGGCCTCGGTGTCCGCGTAGTGGTCCCAGAGGCGGTCGTAGCTGATCCCCTCGAGCTCGGAGCCCCGGTGGGTGCGCGAGACGGCGGCCAGGGCCGACTCCGCGTCCGGATAGCCGAGGTCCTTCGCGTAGGCGCCGACCTGGTCGATGGCGAGCAGGTACTCGGCCGAGAGCTCGCGCTCCTCGGGCTCGCCCCTGCCGTCGGCCGCGCCGTTCGGGCCGGCGGGGACGACCGCGTACTCGATGTCGGGCCCGACGGCGAGCGCGAGGTTCGTCGGCAGCGTCCACGGCGTCGTCGTCCACGCGAGAGCGCGGACCGCCGTCAGCTGGAGCGCCTCCGCCGTCTCGCCGACCAGCGGGAAGGTGACGGTGACCGTCTGGTCCTGGCGCATCTTGTAGACGTCGTCGTCCATCCGCAGCTCGTGGTTCGAGAGCGGCGTCTGGTCGCGCCAGCAGTACGGCAGCACGCGGTGGCCCTCGTAGGCGAGGCCCTTGTCGTAGAGCTGCTTGAACGCCCAGATCACCGACTCCATGAAGGTGGGGTCGAGCGTCTTGTAGTCGTCGTCGAAGTCGACCCAGCGCGCCTGGCGGGTGACGTAGTCCTGCCACTCCCCGGTGTAGCGCAGCACCGACTCCTTCGCGGCGGCGTTGAAGGCCGCGACGCCCATCTCCTCGATCTGGGACTTGTCGGTGATGCCGAGCTGCCGCTCCGCCTCGAGCTCGGCGGGCAGGCCGTGGGTGTCCCAGCCGAAGCGGCGGTGCACCTGCCGTCCGCGCATGGTCTCGAAGCGGGGGAAGACGTCCTTGGCGTAGCCGGTGAGGAGGTGCCCGTAGTGCGGCAGGCCGTTGGCGAACGGCGGGCCGTCGTAGAAGACCCACTCCGGCGCTCCCTCGCGCTGCCGGATCGACTCCTGGAAGGTGTCGTCCGCCTTCCAGTACGCGAGCACGCGCTCCTCGATCTCGGGGAAGCGCGGCGACGGGGACACGCCCCGGCCGAACGCGGAGCCCTCGGCGGGCTCGGCTCCGTGCGGGGTGGGCGGGGTCAGGGGGTAGGTCACGTGCGGTCTCCTGGCAGTGCTGCTGGTCTGCACGAGGACGGCCCGCCCGGATCTCAGACCCCGGGCCGGGTCGCGGTACCACCTCGCTTGGACCGGTCGGCCGGTCGCTCCCGGAGGAGTGCCCGCTGACGCGTTCCCACTCGATCGGCTGTCACGGGCCGCACCCGTCCGGGTCTACTGGGCGCAGGCCGGAGCCGGCGCCGTTCTTCCGGAGACTCACCGGTGATGGCCGGGTCGAAGTCGTCCGGCGCTATCCTAGCGCGTCGGGGGAAGCGGAGCAGGAGCGGTTCATGGTGCGAGGAGTGCAGCGCGGACGACCCCGCGCGTCGTCGCGCTCCATGCTCGAGGACGCCGCACTGGACCTCTTCGTCGAGCAGAGCTACGCGGGCACGACGATCGAGCAGATCGCCCAGCGGGCGGGGGTCTCGCGCAACACCTTCTTCAACTACTTCGAGTCCAAGAGCGACGTCTTCTGGGTGCTGGTCGACGACCGGCTGGCCGAGCTCCCGGAGGCGCTGGCCGAGACGGCGGCAGAGGCGCCGGTGATGGACGCGCTCGGCGACGCGCTGCTCGCGATCGGCTCCGGCTTCGGACCCGCGACGGTGCCGTGGGTGCTCACCCAGTCCGAGATGATCGGCAGCGTCCACGAGCTGCAGGCGTCGGCCCTCGGCCGCCTCGCCCGGCAGGCGGCCGTGATCGCCCGCTTCGTGGAGGAGCGGAGCGCGCGCACGCTGCCCTCGCACCTCTCGCGCGCCATCGCCTACGCGAGCGTCGGAGCCGCGGTGGCGGCCGTGCAGGCGTGGGCCGCGGCGGGCCCCACCCGCGGCGAGCTCGTGCCCTATCTCGACGAGGCGCTCGCGCCCGTCCGCGCCGGCTTCACCCCCGTCGTCGACTGACCCGGCTCCCGCCGCTCCGGTAGAATCGTCGCGGCCGGCGGGCGACTCGCCCCGGAGCCCCCATCCAGGCACCATCACCACCGACACGGTGCCGCCCATAGCGAACCGGAGCATCATGACCCTCGCCGACCGCCTCCCCGCGAAGCCCGCCCTCGAGGGCCTGGAGGGCACGTGGGGCCTCCGCTGGCAGATCGACGGGACCTACCGGTTCGACCGCACCGGCCTCACCCGCGCCGACGTCTACTCGATCGACACCCCGCCGCCCACCGCGTCCGGGTCGCTGCACATCGGGCACGTCTTCTCCTACACGCACACCGACGTCGTCGCGCGGTTCCAGCGGATGCGCGGCAAGAGCGTCTTCTACCCGATGGGCTGGGACGACAACGGCCTGCCCACCGAGCGCCGCGTGCAGAACTACTACGGTGTGCGCTGCGACCCGACGCTCCCCTACGAGCCCGGCTTCACGCCTCCGTTCGAGGGCGGCGACAACAAGAGCAGCAAGGCCGCCGACCAGAAGCCGATCTCGCGCCGCAACTTCGTCGAGCTGTGCGAGCGCCTCACCGTCGAGGACGAGAAGCAGTTCGAGGACGTCTGGCGGGCCCTCGGCCTGTCCGTCGACTGGTCGCAGAGCTACCGGACCATCGGCGACGAGTCGCAGGCCGCCTCGCAGCGCGCCTTCCTCCGCAACCTCGCCCGAGGCGAGGCCTACCAGGCGCAGGCCCCGACGCTCTGGGACATCACCTTCCGGACCGCCGTCGCCCAGGCGGAGCTCGAGGACAAGGACCAGCCCGGCGCCTACCACCGCCTCGGCTTCCACCGCGAGGGCGGCGAGGACGTCTTCATCGAGACGACCCGTCCCGAGCTGCTGCCGGCCTGCGTCGCCCTCGTCGCGCACCCCGACGACGAGCGCTACCAGCCGCTGTTCGGCACCACCGTCCGCACGCCGCTCTTCGACGTCGAGGTCCCGGTGCTCGCGCACCACCTCGCGCAGAAGGACAAGGGCTCGGGCATCGCGATGATCTGCACCTTCGGCGACATCACGGACGTGGTCTGGTGGCGCGAGCTCGACCTGCCCAACCGCGCGATCATCGGCTTCGACGGCCGCCTGATCTCGGAGGCGCCCGCCGCGATCACGAGCGACGGGGGCCGCGCCGCGTACGAGCAGCTCGCCGGCAAGACCGTCTTCTCCGCGAAGCAGGCCGTCGTGGCGCTGCTGAAGGAGTCCGGCGAGATGGTCGGCGACCCGCGCCCCATCACCCACCAGGTCAAGTTCTTCGAGAAGGGCGACAAGCCGCTCGAGATCGTGTCGACCCGCCAGTGGTACATCGGCAACGGCGCTCGCGACGCGGTGCTCAAGGAGCGCCTGCTGGAGCTCGGCCGCGACGTGCGCTTCGTGCCGGAGTTCATGCGCGTCCGCTACGAGAACTGGGTGAACGGCCTCTCCGGCGACTGGCTGATCTCGCGCCAGCGCTTCTTCGGCGTGCCGATCCCGGTGTGGTACCCGCTCGACGGCGACGGCAACCCCGTCTTCGACTCCCCGATCGTGCCGGACGAGGCGGCGCTGCCGGTGGATCCCTCCAGCGACCCGGCCCCCGGCTACTCGGAGGACCAGCGCGGAGCGGCGGGCGGCTTCCATGGCGAGCTCGACGTGATGGACACCTGGGCGACCTCCTCGCTGACCCCGCAGCTCGCGGGCGGCTGGGAGCGCGACGACGAGCTCTGGCAGCTGGTCGCTCCCTACGACCTGCGCCCGCAGGGCCAGGACATCATCCGCACCTGGCTCTTCTCTACCCTCCTGCGCTCGCAGCTCGAGGACGGCCGCGCCCCGTGGAGCACGGCGACCGTGTCCGGCTTCATCGTCGACCCCGACCGCAAGAAGATGTCGAAGTCGAAGGGCAACGTGGTCACTCCCGCCGCGATGCTCGAGCAGCACGGCTCGGACGCGGTCCGCTACTGGGCCGCCTCCTCGCGCCTGGGCACCGACGCGGCCTTCGACCCGCAGAACCCGACGCAGATCAAGATCGGCCGCCGACTGGCGATCAAGATCCTCAACGCGGCGAAGTTCATCCACGGCTTCCCTCTCGCCGAGGGCGCCGAGGTCACCGACCCGCTCGACCTCAGCATGCTGGCCACCCTCGACACCGTGGTCGCCGACGCGACGACGGCGCTCGAGAACTACGACCACGCCCGCGCCCTCGAGACGACGGAGGCGTTCTTCTGGACGTTCTGCGACGACTACCTGGAGCTGGTGAAGGAGCGCGCGTACAGCGAGGACGGCGCGTCCGCCGCGGCCGCCCTGCACCGGGCGCTCGACGTCCTCCAGCGCCTGTTCGCGCCGTTCCTGCCGTTCGCGACGGAGGAGACCTGGTCGTGGTCGCACGACGACTCGGTGCACCTGCGCCCCTGGCCGACCGTCGAGGGCCTGGGCGGCGACCCCGCCGTCCTGGCCGCGGCGAGCTCGGTCCTCACGGCCATCCGGCGCGCGAAGACCGATGCGAAGGCCTCGCAGAAGACGCCGGCCCGCTCCGCCCTGGTGACGGCGCCCGCCGAGCTCGTCGCGTCCCTCCGGCTCGCCGCGGGAGACCTCGCGGCCGTCGGCAGGATCGCGGCGCTCGACTTCGCCGAGGGCGACGCCCTCACAGTCGGCATCGAGCTCGAGACCGAGGCGTAGCGCCGCCCCCGGGAGGCGGGAACCGTCCCGCCTCCCTCCCCACCGTCGAGAGGACCCCTCCCATGCAGCTCGGAACCCGCTGGTCGGTCGGCCAAGTGCCGCCGCAGACCCTCCCCGAGATCGTCGTCACCGCCATCGGCGACGTCGAGGGCGAGCTCGCCGCGGCCGGCACGGCGACCGCCGACTGGCGCTGGACGCTCACCTGGCTCGAGGGCAGGCCCGCCCTCGAACTCGACGACGGCACGACGATCACCCACCGTCCCGACGAGGACGCTGCCTACATCACGCAGCCGCAGGGCCGCGTGGAGGGGGAGGACGACGACGACGACTGGGGCTGACGCCCCTTCGCGGCGCGGTCGCCGAGCCCGGTGAGCGCGCGTCCTGCGATCCTGAGCCGGAGCCCGCTCCCCCGCTCGAGCTCTAGGCTCGCAGGATGAGCGCTCCCGATCCCGTCGCCGTCTTGCTCGAGCCGAGCGGACTCCCCCACGGGCTCCCCGACTTCGCCGCCGTCGACCCCGAGGCCTACCGCCCGGCGTTCCTCGAGGCCCTCCGCCGGCACCGCGCCGAGATCGACGCGATCGCCGGCGCCTCCGAGCCGCCGACCGTCGAGAACACCCTCGTCGCCCTCGAGCGGGCGGGGCGCGAGCTGCGCCGGGTGAGCGCCGTCTTCTTCACCGTCGCCGCCTCCGACCGCACTCCGCTCACCGACGCTCTGGAGGCCGAGCTCGCTCCGCTGCTCTCGGCCCACAGCGATGCGATCAGCCTCGACCCGCGCCTCTTCGCGCGGCTCCGCGCTCTCGCCGAGCAGTCGACGGAGCTCGACCTCGACGCCGAGACGGCCTACCTCCTCGAGCGGAGGATCACCGGGTTCGAGCGCTCCGGTGCGCTCCTCGACGACGTGGGGAAGGCACGGCTCGGCGAGCTGAACGAGCAGCTCTCGACCCTGACCACGCGTTTCGAGAAGGACCTGCTCGCCGAGTCGAACGACCGGGCGGTCCTCCTCGAGGACGTCGCCGGCCTCGACGGGCTCGACGAGTCCGACGTCTCGGCCGCCGCGCGCGCCGCCGCCGACCGCGGCGTCGACGGCTGGCTGATCACCCTGCCCCTCTACTCCGGCCACCCCTGGCTCGCGCGTCTGCGCGACCGCGGCGTCCGCGAGCGCGTCCTGCGCGCCTCTGTCGGCCGCGGTGCGGAAGGCGGGCCGCACGACACCACCGCGACTCTGCAGCAGATCGTCGCGCTGCGGGCCGAGCGCGCAGCTCTGCTGGGCGCGGCCTCGCATGCCGATTTCGTGATCTCGGGCCAGACCGCGGGCTCGCCGGAGCGCGTCCTGTCGCTGCTGCGCGAGCTCGCCGCTCCCGCCGCCCGGAACGCGAGGATCGAGCTCGAGCGGATGCAGGCCTCCGCCGACGCCGAGCAGGACGCCGCCGGAGCGCCGCGCTTCACGATCGAGGCGTGGGATCGCGCCTACTACGAGGAGCGCGTGCGGTCGGAGAGCTACTCCGTCGACTCCAGCGCACTGCGTCCCTTCTTCGAGCTGGAGCGGGTGCTCCGCCGCGGCGTGTTCGCCGCCGCCACCGGTCTCTACGGCGTCCGCTTCTCGGAGCGGAGCGACCTGGCCGGCTACAGCGAGCACGTCCGCGTGTTCGAGGTGCACGAGGAGGACGGGACCCCGCTGGGCCTGTTCCTACTCGATCCCTTCACCCGCGACTCGAAGCGCGGCGGGGCGTGGATGAACTCCCTCTCCAGCCGCACGTCGCTGCTCGGTGACTCCGCCGTCGTCGTGAACAACCTGAACCTGTCGGCTCCGGGCCCGGGCGAGCCCGCCCTTCTCAGCCTCGACGAGGTGGAGACGCTGTTCCACGAGTTCGGGCACGCCCTGCACGGCCTGTTCGCGAGCACGCGGTACCCGCGCTTCGCCGGTACCGCGGTGTTCCGGGACTTCGTCGAGTTCCCGAGCCAGGTGAACGAGACGTGGGTGCGCCGCCCCGGGCTCCTCGCCGAGTACGCCCGCCACGTCGAGACCGGCGAGGCCCTGCCCGCGGGGACCGTCGAGCGCCTCGAGGCGTCCGCGCTGTGGGGCGAGGGCTTCGCGACGAGCGAGTACCTGGCGTCCGCCCTGCTCGACCTCGCCTGGCACTCCCTGCCGGCCCCGGTCGAGCCGCGCGACGCGGCCGCCTTCGAGCGCGACGTGCTCGACGGCGCGGGCCTCCTCCTTCCCGCCGTGCCGCCCCGCTACCGCAGCACGTACTTCGCGCACGTCTTCTCCGGCGGCTACTCCGCGGGCTACTACTCCTACATCTGGAGCGAGATCCTCGACGCGGACACGGTCGAGTGGTTCGAGGAGAACGGCGGCCTCGACCGCTCGGCGGGCGAGCGCTTCCGCCGCGGGGTGCTCGAGCTCGGCGGCTCCCGCGATCCGCTCGACGCGTACCGCGCGTTCCGCGGGCGGGATGCGCGGACCGAGCCGCTGCTCGCGCGCCGCGGCCTCCTCTAGCGGCGCCGGGGGACGAGCCAGGCGAGGAGGACGAGTCCCACGACCAGGCCCCAGAACGCCGATCCGATCCCCGCGATGGTCGTGCCGGAAGCGGTGACCAGGAGCGTCGCCGCCGCCGGCAGCCGCAGCCACGCGTCCTCCACAGCGGCCTGCACCGCCGACACGAACACCCCCAGCAGCGCCAGACCGGCGACCGCCTCGATCAGCAGCGGGCTCGCGGAGGACACCAGCGCGGCGGCCGCTCCAGCGAACACGCCCAGCACGAGGTAGGAGGCGCCCGCCGAGACCGAGGCGACCCAGCGCTGCTCCGGCCGCGGCGAGGCCTCGGGACCCGCGGTCAGCGCGGCGCTGAGCGCGGCGTAGTTGATCGGCACGCCGCCGAAGATCGCCGAGACCCCGGAGAGAGCACCGGTCGAGACGATCCCGGGACGTGAGTGGGCCGCGAAGCCGAAGCTCGTCAGCACCGCGATGCCCGGGATGTTCTGCCCGGCCATGGTGACCACGTAGAGCGGCAGGCCGATCCCGACCATCGCTCCGATCTCGAACACCGGAGCGACGAACTGCGGCACGGGGAGCAGCGGCGCACCGGCGAGTGCCGCGCCGTCCGTCACGATCAGCAGCACGATCGCCAGGGCGATCGCGGCCGGCACCGCCCAGCGGGGCAGGAGCCGCAGGAGCAGCAGCCAGAGCAGGATCACCGGCAAGGCGAGTGAGGGGATCTCGACCGCCGCGCGCACCGGCGCCAGGACGAGCGGGAACAGGATGCCCGCGAGCATGGCGTTCGCGAGCGGCCGCGGGATGCGCGCGACGAGCCTCCCGAGCGCCGGCCACAGCCCGGTGACCACCAGCAGAGCGGAGGCGACCAGGAACGCCCCGACCGCGCGGTCGAAGCCGCCGGGGAGCGTCGCGGTCGCGGCCAGCAGGGCGGCGCCCGGCGTGCTCCAGGCGAAGGTCATCGGCACGCGGTAGCGGATGCTCAGCGCGATGCACAGGACTCCCTGCAGCACGCAGACGGCGAGGAGGCCCGAGGCCGCCTGTTCGTCCGTCGCGCCCACCGCGACCACCCCGGCGAGCACGATCGCGAACGAGCTCGAGAAGCCGGTCAGGGCGGCGACGATCCCGGCGAGCAGCGGCTGGACGATGGCGGAGCCTCCCGGAGGATCGACGGCACCGAGGCGACCGGACGCGCCGTCGGCACGCTCCGCCAGGTTAGGGAAGCGGGAGCGCCTCGCCCGACGATCCGCCGGGCCAATCGCGGTGAACTGGCAGAGCGGGGCGGGGAGCGACTAGGCGCTCTTCTCCTGGCGACGGGGAGCGTGGGGCACGATCGTCGGGGCCGCGTTGTCGAGCACCGCGGCGCGGGTGACGACGACGCGCGCCACCTCGTCCGAGGAGGGCACCTCGAACATGATCGGGCCGAGCACCTCCTCGAGGATCGCGCGCAGTCCGCGGGCGCCGGTCTGGCGGAGGACCGCCAGGTCCGCGATGGCCTCGAGAGCGCCCCGGTCGAACTCGAGCTCGACGCCGTCGATCTCGAACATCCGCTGGTACTGCTTCACGAGCGCGTTGCGCGGCTCGGTGAGGATCTGCATGAGCGCGACCTGGTCGAGCTGCGTGACCGTCGTGACGACGGGGAGGCGCCCGATGAACTCGGGGATCAGCCCGAACTTGTGCAGGTCCTCCGGGAGGACCTCGCTGAAGATGTTGATCTCGTCTTCCTTGTTGTGCAGCGGGGCGCCGAAGCCGATGCCGCGCTTGCCCGCCCGCGACGAGATGATGTCCTCGAGCCCGGCGAAGGCGCCGGCGACGATGAAGAGGACGTTCGTCGTGTCGATCTGGATGAACTCCTGGTGCGGGTGCTTCCGCCCGCCCTGCGGGGGCACGGAGGCGACGGTGCCCTCGAGGATCTTGAGCAGTGCCTGCTGCACTCCCTCGCCCGAGACGTCGCGCGTGATCGAGGGGTTCTCGGCCTTCCGCGCGATCTTGTCGACCTCGTCGATGTAGATGATGCCGGTCTCGGCACGCTTGACGTCGTAGTCGGCGGCCTGGATGAGCTTGAGGAGGATGTTCTCGACGTCCTCGCCGACGTAGCCCGCCTCGGTGAGGGCCGTGGCGTCCGCGACGGCGAAGGGCACGTTGAGGCGCTTCGCGAGGGTCTGGGCGAGGTAGGTCTTCCCGCATCCCGTGGGGCCGATGAGCAGGATGTTGCTCTTGGCGATCTCGACCTCGTCGTGGATCGCGTCGGCGGCGGTGATGGTGTTGCGGGCGCGTACGCGCTTGTAGTGGTTGTACACGGCGACGGCGAGGGCCTTCTTGGCCTGCTCCTGCCCGATCACGTACTCCTCGAGGAAGCCGAAGATCTCCTTCGGCTTCGGGAGGTCGAACTCGTGGCTCGTCTCCTCGCTCGACTCGGAGAGGCGCTCCTCGATGATCTCGTTGCAGAGCTCGACGCACTCGTCGCAGATGTAGACGCCCGGTCCCGCGATGAGCTGCTGGACCTGCTTCTGGCTCTTGCCGCAGAAGGAGCACTTCAGCAGGTCGGCGCTTTCGCCAATACGTGCCACGGGGATGCCCCACTTCCTTGTCGTGCGTCTGTCGTGCGTCGGTCGGTCGTGCAACGGAGCCCGGAGCTCCGGCCGGTGCGAGCGGGACGAGCCCCCTGACACTGCTCCGAGCCTAGCCGCTGAGCCGCGAGGGCTCGGCAGGCGGGCCGGATTCGCCGTGCCTTGCGCCTCGTGTGGCGCTTTGCTACGGCGACGGAGGACGCAGAGAGGGGCCGGGCGGCGGATCGCTCCGCCACCCGGCCCCTCCTGGACGCCCTACGCCGTGAGAGCCGGGAGGCTCTTGCGGCTGGTGAGCACCTGGTCGATCAGCCCGTACTCGAGCGCGTCGCTCGCGCCGAGGATCTTGTCGCGGTCGATGTCCTTCTTGACCTGCTCGATCGAGCGGTTCGAGTGGTGCGACAGCGTCTCCTCGAGCCACTCGCGCATGCGCATGATCTCGGCGGCCTGGATCTCGATGTCCGAGGCCTGGCCCCCGCCCTGCTGCACGGCGGGCTGGTGGATGAGGATGCGCGCGTTCGGCAGCGCGAGGCGCTTGCCGGGCGTTCCCGCGGCGGTGAGCACGGCGGCGGCCGAGGCGGCCTGGCCGAGCACGACCGTCTGGATGTGCGGGCGGATGTACTGCATCGTGTCGTAGATCGCCGTCATCGCGGTGAAGGAGCCACCGGGCGAGTTGATGTACATGACGATGTCGCGGTCCGGGTCCTGGCTCTCGAGCACGAGGAGCTGGGCCATGATGTCGTCCGCGGAGGCGTCGTCGACCTGGACTCCGAGGAAGATGATGCGGTCCTCGAAGAGCTTGGCGTACGGGTCCTGGCGCTTGTAGCCGTAGGCCGTGCGCTCCTCGAACGTGGGGAGGATGTAGCGCGAGGACGGTGCGGCTCCGGAGCCGAACGCCGTTCCGCCGAAGGTGGGTGTGGTCATTGTCTGTTCCTGATCTCTCGGCGCGTTCGCTGGACTACTCGTCGATGGCGGTTCCGCCACCGCCGGCCACGTCGGTCGCCGACGAGCGGATGTGGTCGACGAAGCCGTAGGCCAGGGCCTCCTCGGCGCTGAACCAGCGGTCGCGGTCGCCGTCCTCGTTGACCTGCTCGACGGTCTTGCCGGTCGCCTTGGCGGTGATCTCGGCGAGGCGCTTCTTCATGTCGAGGATGAGCTGCGCCTGGGTCTGGATGTCGGAGGCCGTGCCGCCGAAGCCGCCGTGCGGCTGGTGGAGGAGCACCCGCGCGTTCGGGGTGATGTAGCGCTTGCCCTGGGTTCCGGCGGTGAGGAGCAGCTGGCCCATGGAGGCCGCCATCCCGATGCCCACGGTCACGATGTCGTTCGGGACGAACTGCATCGTGTCGTAGATCGCCATGCCCGCGGTGATGGAGCCGCCGGGCGAGTTGATGTAGAGGTAGATGTCCCGCTCGGAGTCCTCGGCTGCCAGGAGCAGGAGCTTCGCGGCGATCTCGTTCGCGTTCTCGTCGCGCACCTCGGAACCGAGCCAGATGATCCGGTCCTTGAGCAGGCGGTCGAAAACACTGTTGGGCATAACCATGTCGGCCATGTATTGCTCCGTTTCAGTTGTCGCTTCGGAGGCGAATCTATCGGACGCCGCCAACCCGATCCGGCCGTGTTCGCCCGGGGCGGAGCGGGAGTCGCCCGTGTTCGCCCGGGGCGGACCGGAGCCCCCCCAACGAGAGGAGCCGCCCTCCGACGGATCGGGGGGCGGCTCCTGACGTGCTCGCGGCGACTACTCCGCGGCCGGGGTCTCCTCGGCGGGAGCGGCGGCCTTCTTCTTGGCCGGCGCGCGCTTCTTCTTGGGGGCCGGGGCGGGCTCCTCCTCGGCAGCGGGCTCCTCGGCGACGGGCTCCGCGGGGACCTCGGCGTCGGCGGCGGCCTGAGCCTCCTCCACGACCTCGGTCTCGTCCGAGGCGACGGCCTCGTCGGAGGCCTCGACGGCCTCGTCGTCACCGGGGACCGCGGTGAACGCGGTCAGGTCGACGGCGTTGCCCTCGGTGTCGGTGACCTTCGCCTTGCCGAGGACGATCGCGAGCGCCTTGTTGCGGGCGACCTCGCCGACCATCTGGCCGATCTGGTTGTTCTCGGACAGGATCTTGATGAACTCGTTCGGCTCCATGCCGTACTGCGCCGCACCCTGGATGAGGTACTGCGTGAGCTCGTCCTGGCTGACCTGGACCTTCTCCTGCTCGACGACGTGGTCGAGGAGGATCTGCGTCTTGAAGGTCTTCTCGCTGGCCTCCTTGACCTCGGCGCGGTGCTCGTCGTCCTCGAGGCGGTTCTCGCCCTCGAGGTGGCGGTGCACCTCGTCCTCGACGAGACCGGCGGGCACGGGGACCTCGACGAGGGCGAGCAGCGCCTCGACGAGCTTCTCGCGGGCCTCGCCGCCCTGGCCGAAGGTCTTCTGCTGAGCGGCCTGCTCCTTGAGCGACTCGCGCAGCTCGGCGATGGTGTCGAACTCGCTGGCGATCTGCGCGAAGTCGTCGTCGGCCTCGGGGAGCTCGCGCTCCTTGACGGCGGTGAGCGCGACGGCGATCTCGGCCTGCTCGCCGGCGTGGTCACCGCCGAGCAGCGGAGCGGTGAACGTGGTGCTCTCGCCCGCGGTGAGCGAGTCGAGCGCCTCGTCGATGCCCTCGATCAGCTCGCCCGAGCCGAGCTCGTACGAGATGGCGTTGGCGGTGTCGACCTCGACGCCGTCGATGGAGGCGACCAGGTCGATCTGCGCGAAGTCGCCGGTCTTCGCCGGGCGGTCCACGGTGACCAGGGTGCCGAAGCGGCTGCGGAGCTTGTCCAGCTCGGCGTCGACGTCGGCGTCGGTGACCTCGGCCGCCTCGACGGTGAGCTCGATGCCGTCGTAGTCCGGGACGGTGATCTCGGGGCGCACGTCGACCTCGATGGCGAGCTCGAGGTCGCCGGTGAAGTCCTTGTCGCTCGGCCAGGCGACGATGTCGGCCTGCGGGCGGCCCAGGGGGCGGACCTCGGTCTCGCGGACGGCCTCGCGGTAGAAGCCGTCGAGGCCCTCGTTGACCGCGTGCTCGAGCACCGCGGCCTTGCCGACGCGCTGGTCGACGATGGCGGGCGGGACCTTGCCCTTGCGGAAGCCGGGGACGTTGATCTGCTCGGCGATGTGGCCGTAGGCGTGCGTGATGCTGGGGCCGAGCTCGTCCGGGGTGACCGAAATCGCGAGCTTCACGCGGGTCGGGCTCAGCTGTTCTACCGTGGTCTTCACGTGAGGGGATCTCCTGTGCTGGTTGGTGTCGGCGCCGGATGACGGTCGTCACGGGTCGATGTCGTCACGATGAGTACTCGTGGTCGGGGCGACAGGATTCGAACCTGCGACCTCCCGCTCCCAAAGCGGGCGCTCTAGCCAAGCTGAGCTACGCCCCGGATGCGCGGGCCTGGGCACCGTGCGTGAGACTCTCGTCGAGCCGTCCCCGCACGTGCGCTTGCGCGACACGCCGAAATGGCCTTCGCAAGTGTACTGCACCGCGGCAGCGGCGACCGGAACCGCGCGGCGGAGGACGACCGGGGTGTCCACGGTGCTCGCGCGATGTACTACGCTGTCCTGGTGCCCGGTCGAGAGACCCGGTCGCACCGGTTCGCGGTCGTCAGACCAGCGATTCGGGGCTGTAGCTTAGTGGTAAAGCCTCTGTCTTCCAAACAGATGATGCGAGTTCGATTCTCGTCAGCCCCTCTCCTCTCGAAGAGCCCCGGATGTCCGGGGCTCTTCGTCGTTCCGGGCGTGCTCAGCCGACCGCGCCGCGGTGCTCCTCCGTCAGGGCGAGGTACGAGGCGGCGTTCCGGCGGATGCCCTCGCGCTCCTCCTCCGTCAGCTCCCGCCGGACCCTCCCGGGGACGCCCGCCACCAGCGAGCCCGGCGGGACGACCGTCCCCTCGAGGACGACGGCGCCTGCGGCGATCAGCGAGCCGGTGCCGACGATGGCCCCGTTCAGGACGGTCGCGCTCATGCCGACTAGCACGTCGTCCTCGAGGGTGCAGCCGTGCAGCACGGCGTTGTGCCCGACCGAGACTCCGGCGCCGATGACCGCGTCGTAGTCGGCGTCGACGTGGACGACGACGCCGTCCTGGAGGTTGCTGCCGGCGCCGAGCTCGATCCGCGCGTGCTCGGCGCGCAGGACGGCGCCGTACCAGACGCTCGCCCGCTCCCCCAGGCGCACGGAGCCGATCACGGTGGCGCCCGGAGCGACCCACGCGGTGTCGGCGATCTCCGGGGCGCGTCCCCCGGTCAGGGCGAGGACGCGGGCGCCCTCCGCAGGACTCGACGGCATCGGGTTCTCCTCTTCTCCGGTGGTCAGCGCCCGGCGCGCAGGAAGGCGAGGACCGCCAGCACCCGCCGGTGGTCGGAGCCCGAGTCCTCGAGCCCGAGCTTCTGGAAGATCGCGGTCACGTTCTTCTCCACGGCGCCCACGCCGACGAAGAGAGCGGAGGCGATGCCCGCGTTCGTGCGCCCCTGGGCCATCTGCTCCAGCACCTCCCGCTCCCGCGGGGTCAGCGAGGCGAGCGGGTCGCGGTTGCGCTGCAGGAGCGAGGCGACGACCTGCGGGTCGAGGACGGTTCCGCCCGCCGCGACGCGCTCGACGGCGTCGCGCAGCTCCTCCACGGAGGCGACCCGGTCCTTCAGGAGGTAGCCGAGTCCGCCGTCGCCGGAGCCGAGCAGCTCCTGCGCGTAGGTGACCTCGACGTACTGGCTGAGCAGCAGGACCGACACCTGCGGGTAGCGCCGGCGGATCTCCAGCGCCCCGCGGACGCCCTCGTCGCGGAAGGTCGGCGGCATCCGGACGTCGAGCACGGCGACGTCGACGCCGGCCGGGTCCCGCGCCAGATCGGCGAGCAGGGCGTCCGCGTCCCCGAAGGCGCCGACGGAGGCGAACCCCGCGTCCTCGAAGAGGCGGACCAGGCCCTCGCGCAGGAGGACCGAGTCCTCGGCGATGGCGACTCGGATCACGGGCACGCCCTCAGGATAGGACGGCCGGGAGGTAGGGGACGTGCACCCCGACCGTGGTCGGCCCGCCGACCGGCGACTCCACGCTCAGGATCCCGCGCAGGCCCCGGACGCGCCCGCCCACCCCCTCGAGACCGTGACCGGCGACCGGCGACGCCCCGCCGACTCCGTCGTCGACCACCCAGGCGTCGAGCCAGCGCTCCCCCGGAGTGCCGGAGTCGCGGGTGTCGAGATGCACCCGCACCGATCGGGCACCGGAGTGCTTGGAGACGTTGGCGAGCAGCTCGGCGACGACGAAGTAGACGCTGCGCTCGACCTCGGGCGGCACGTCCGCCACGGGGTGCTCGGTGAGGACCTCGACCGGCACCGGGCTGAGCTCGGCGAGCGAGTGCACCGCCGCCTCGAAGCCCCGGTCCTGCAGGATCGGCGGCGCCACTCCGCGGGAGAGGGCGCGCAGCTCGTCGAGCGCGGCGCGCACGTGCTCGCGAGCCTCGTCGACCAGGCGGGCGGCGGACTCCGGGTCGGCGGCGAGTCGGTTGCGGGCCGAGGCCAGGTCCATCTGCACCCGGATCAGGCGCTGCTGCGGGCCGTCGTGGATGTCGCGCTCGAGCCGGCGCAGCGCGCGGTCCTCGGCGGCGACGGCTGCGCCGCGGGAAGCGCTCAGCTCGGCGACCTCTCGCTGGAGCGCCTCCGACTCCCACGGGCCGAGCAGGAGACGGTCGACCAGCCAGTGCAGGAGGGAGAGGCCGCGGGTGGCGAACGGCAGGGTCGAGACGAAGAGGACGGTTGTGGCGACCGTCGCCGCGGCGACCAGTCCCGCCGGAGGCTGCGGGGCGCCCAGCAGAGCGGCCCCGCTCTCGGCCAGCAGGCGGGCCGGACCGGGGGCCCCCGTGAGCGCGGCGGCCACCGTGCCCGGGCCCGCCCAGGTCCACAGCGCGAGGAGCAGTCCGGACAGCAGCGCGAGCACCGGAGCCACGACGAGCGTGTGCAGGAGAGCGAGCCAGTAGTGCCCGTCGATCACCGGACCGTAGAGGGCGAAGGTCGAGGGAGTGACGGCGGAGGGCGGTCGCCGCCACTGCGGCCGGGGGACGGCGGGCCGTCCGGCCAGCACGTCGAGGCCGACGGCGGCCCGCGAGAAGAAGCGCGCCGTGTAGAGGGCGGCGGGCAGGAACACCAGGCCGATCAGGACTCCGACGAGCCCGAGCGCGACGGCCAGCGCGACGCCGGCGCAGAAGGCACCGAGGAGGGCGACCGGGATCGCGGCCACCAGCGCGAGCACCTCCCGGGGCAGTCCGCGCCAGAGCCGGAGGTAGGCGCGCGAGGCCTCGCCGAGGGCCGTCGATGCTCCGCTCATCCGCGCCTCCTGTCCGCTCCCGCCGCCGCCGCGACCCGGTCGAGCGTACCGGCGGCACGGCTCCGGGCACCCGGGGGGAAGCCCCCGTGACGCCCCTCCGCGACCGAGGTGAGCCTGTCCTTCACCGGACTGAGCCGAGCCTTCGCTTCCTTGCGGCGCCGAGGGATCTGCGTACTGTTGACGATAAGTCACCCCCTCTCGAAAGGACCAGACGATGTCCACCACGTCCGTCACGTCGCTCACCTCGTCGAACCCGGATGTCGCATCCGGAGTCGCCCAGTTCCTCAGCCCCGTCGTCGTCGAGATGACCGCGCTCGCCGTCAACGGCAAGCAGGCGCACTGGCACGTCCGCGGCGCCAACTTCATCGGCGTCCACGAGCTGCTCGACGCGATCGTCGGCCGCGCCATCGAGTGGGCCGACCTCGCCGCGGAGCGCGTCGTCGCCCTCGGCCTCCCGGTCGACGCCCGCATCCAGACCGTCGCCTCGGCGACGCAGTCCGAACCCCTCACCCCCGGCTTCCAGCGCTCCGAGAACGCGATCGTCGAGATCATCCGCCAGATGGACGTCGCCATCGCGACCGTCAACACGGCGATCGCCGAGCTCGCCGAGATCGACGCGAGCAGCCAGGACGTCGCGATCGAGATCGGCCGCGGCCTCGAGAAGGACCGCTGGTTCCTCTTCGCCCACGTCAGCGAGAGCTGAGCACCACGCCTCGACCGGCCCGCGGATCCTCGGATCCCGCGGGCCGTCGTCGTTCCCCGGCCCGTCCGCGCGATCCGGAGCAGCCGGAGTCGCGACGGGCGCGGGTCAGCCGCCGTGCGTGAAGCGGCCCGCCAGGAGGGTCGCGGCGACCGGCATGGATCGGAGGGCTCCTGCATCGGCGGCGAGCGGATCGCGGTCGACCACCACCAGATCGGCGGGATCGCCGGCCGCGGGCGTGAGCCGGCGCACCCGGGTCGAGGCGACGATCGCCTCCTCGACGCTCACCCGCTGCTCCGGATGCCATGGCTCGTCGCCCGGCAGCGCCCGCGCGACCGCGGCCGAGATCGCGACCCACGGGTCGAGCGGAGCGACCGGAGCGTCCGAGCCGAGCACCACGCGGGCCCCGGAGTCGAGCAGCGAGCGCAGCGGGAACGCCCGGCCGGTGCGTCCCGGCCAGTACCGCTCCGCCACCTCGCGGTCGTCGAGCGCGTGCGCGGGCTGCACTCCGGCCTCCACGCCGAGCGCGGCGAACCGCGGAAGGTCGGTCTCCGCGAGCAGCTGAGCGTGCTCGATCCGGCCCCCGCCGACCCGGCCGAGCGCGTCCAGAGCCAGCGTCGCCGCGGCGTCTCCGATCGCGTGCACGGTGGAGCGGATGCCCCCGGCGGCCGCGCGGGCGAGCAGCTCGTCCAGCTCGGCGGGCTCCACGGTGAGGACGCCGTTGCCGTCGTGGTCGGCGTAGGGGTGGGCGCAGTAGGCGGTCCTCGTGTTGAGGGAGCCGTCGATCAGGACCTTGAGCGGGCCCATCCGCAGCAGGCCGTCACCGCCGTCGAGTTCGTCGCCCGTGCGCAGTCCCTCCGCGAGGGCGCGGTCGAGGTGGTCGCGGTAGACGCCGGTGTCGACGCGGAGGGAGCGTGCTCCGCCAGCGACGCGACGGGGCCAGTCCCCCACATTCCAGCGCATCTCGAGGTCGACGACGCCGACCACCCCGCGAGCCGCAGCCCGCCGCGCCGCAGCGTCGGCGAGTGCGTCGAGCTCGTCGTCGCCGAGGGCGCCGAGTGCGGTGACGAGCTCGAAGCAGGCGTCCTCGCGCAGCAGCTCGGGCTCGGGAGCGACGGCGTAGCGCCGGTACGCGGCGGAGTTCAGCCAGGCGCAGTGCAGGTCGCCGCTGATCAGCACGACGGGCCGCTCCGGAGAGACCTCGTCCAGGAGCGCGGTCGTCGGCGGCTCCGGCCAGAGGCCGTCGCGGAAGCCGAAGCCGATCAGCGTGCCGGTACCGGGCTCCTCCGCCAGGCGACGTCGGACCGCGTCCGCCGTTCCGCGGGCCGAGTCGGCTGACGAGACGTCCAGGCGCGGGGCCGTCATCGCCCACTGGGAGAAGTGGACGTGCTCGTCCCAGAGGCCGGGGAGCACCCAGCGCCCGTCGAGGTCGCGCACCTCGTCGCCCGGGGCGGCGGCGGCGTCCGGTCCGACCGCTTCCACGCGGCCGTCGCGCAGGAGCACGGCACCGGGTCGGGACGAGCCGAGGAGGCGGGCGCCCCGGAGCAGGAGACCGCCGGTCATCGGGCGGCCTCGCGGAGCGCGGGGCGGACGGCTCGGCGGGTGCGCGACCGGGCCGACCGCTCTCCACCCGCGCTCACGACTGGCACACCGGGCACCAGTAGAGCTTGCGCGCGCCGATCTCCTCGAGCAGCACGTTCGTGCCGCAGACGCGGCAGGGCAGGCCCTCCCGCTTGTAGACGTAGTTGCGCTCGGCGCGGCTGCGGACGGCTTTCGAGCGCTCCGTCTTCGTCAGGCCGCGGCGCGTGATCATCATCCCGGTCCGGATGCCGTCCTCGAGCAGGTCCGCCCAGTCCCGCCACAGCTCCTGTGCGAGCTCCAGCGGCACCTGCTTGCCGGGAGTGTGCGGGTCGAGGCCGGCGCGGTAGAGCAGCTCCGCGCGGTAGATGTTGCCGATGCCGCTGACCACGGACTGGTCCATCAGCACCAGCCCGACCGGCGTCGCCGTCCTGCGGAGCCGGTTCACGAAGCGGTCGCGCGCCTCGTCGGAGTCGTCGTCGGCCGGATCCGGACCGAGGCGGGCGAGGAGGGCCTCCACCTGGGCGGGGTCCATCACCTCGCAGGCGGTGGGGCCGCGCAGGTCGGCGACGGTCTCCTCCGTCATGATGCGCACGCGCACCGCGCCCACGGGCGGCGGCGGGAACTCGTCGAGATCGGAGTCGGTCTCGTGCTCCGTCTCGGAGAGGCGCACGGCGCGGCGGCGCCGGGGAGCGCCGATGCTGCTGCCGGCCTTCCCGTCCGGGAACAGCGGCGAGACGTGCCCGAGGAAGTCCCACGCACCGTAGAGGCCGAGGTGGACGTGCAGCGTCAGGTCGCCCTCGAAGCGCAGCAGCAGGTGCTTGCCGACGGCCGTGGACTCGAGGACCTCGCGCCCGTCGAGGAGCGCGGCTCCTTCGGTGAAGCGACCCTGGGGGCTGCTGGTCGCGACGCGGTGCCCGACGACGTCGCGCTCGAACTGCAGGGCGATCCGGTGGACGGAGTGCCCCTCGGGCACTCAGCGCTCCTTCGCGGCGGAGTCGACGACCCGGCCGGCGATGTCGCCGGTGGCCTCGTACTCGGCGAGCTGCGCGATGCGGCGCACGTGCCGCTCCTCGAAGGTGAAGGGCTCGGCGACGAACGCGTCGATGAAGCCGGTGGCCTCCTCGACGGAGTGCTGGCGGGCCCCGATCGAGATGACGTTCGCGTCGTTGTGCTGGCGGGCCAGCACGGCGGTGCTCAGGTTCCATACGAGCGCCGCGCGCACGCCCGCGACCTTGTTCGCCGCGATCTGCTCGCCGTTGCCCGAGCCGCCGAAGACGACGCCGAGAGCCTCGACCCCCGCCTCCTGATCGCGGACGACCGCGGCGGCGGCGTTGATGCAGAAGGACGGGTAGTCGTCCAGCGGGTCGTAGGACGTGGGGCCGTGGTCGATCACGTCGTGACCGGCGGCGCCGAGATGCTCGATCAGGTGACGGCTGAAGTCCAGCCCTGCGTGGTCCGTGGCGATGTGGATGCGCACGAGAGAACTCCTCCGGAAGAGCCGTCTGGGGCCCGCGGTGCCCGGGCCGGTAGCCAGAGTACCGCGGGTCGGCTCAGTCGAATTGCGGGTCGCGGGTCCGCGAGCGCTTGAGCTCGAAGAAGCCGTCGAAGGAGGCGGCGGCGACGATGCCGTCCCAGAGGGTCAGCGCCTGCTCGCCCCTCGGGATCGGCGAGATGACGGGGCCGAAGAAGGCGACGTCCCCGATCGCGATGACCGGGGTGCCGACGTCCTGGCCGACCCGCTCGATCCCGTCGAAGTGGGAGGCGCGCATCGGCTCGTCGTGCTCGTCCGAGTCGGCGTGGGCGGCGAGCTCCGCGGGCAGGCCGAGCTCGGCCAGCGACTCGGCGATCACCGCGTCGACGTCGGTGCGCCCGCCCGGGTGGATCCGGGTGCCGAGCGCGTCGTAGAGCGGCTTCACGTGCTCGCGGCCCTCGCGCTCGGCGACGGCGGCGACCAGGCGCGTGTAGCGCAGCGCGCGCGGGAGGAAGGCGCGGTACGAGTCGTCCACGTCCTTGTCCTCGTTGAGGACGGCGAGGCTCATGATGTGCCACTGCACGTCGAGGTCGCGCGCGGGGGTCACCTCGTCCACGAATCGCGAGGTCATCCAGGCCCACGGGCAGGAGGGGTCGAACCAGAAGTCCACAGAGGTCATGGGGACACGCTACGCCGCTCGCCGGGGCCGCGTCCGCGCTCCCCGGCGGCTCCGCAGGATCGGCGCCACGGGGCTCCACGGCGGGTCCCGGCAGCTCTAGGGTGGATCGGCGGCGCCCGCACCCCGGCGCCCGCGGCAGCGCCCGAGACGAACGGATGGAGCACCCCCGTGCCAGGAGACAACCTCACCCGGAGCGAGGCGCAGGAGCGCGCCTCGCTGATCCAGGTCCACGACTACGACATCGCCCTCGACCTGACCCGGGGAGCCGAGACCTTCCTCAGCACCACCACGGTGCGCTTCTCCGCCACCGAGGGCGCCTCGAGCTTCATCGACGCCGTCACGGGCACGGTCCACTCCGTCACCCTCAACGGCGCGGAGCTCGACCCCGCCGACGTCGCCGACGGCGTCCGGATCCGCCTCGACTCCCTGGCTGCGGACAACGAGCTCACCGTCGTCGCCGACATGCTCTACACCAACACGGGCGAGGGCCTGCACCGCTTCGTCGACCCCGTCGACGGCGAGGTGTACCTGTACTCGCAGTTCGAGGTGCCCGACTCCCGCCGCGTCTTCGCGGTGTTCGAGCAGCCGGACCTCAAGGCCGAGTTCCGCTTCACCGTCACCGCACCCGCGCAGTGGCAGGTCGTGTCGAACCAGCCCACTCCCGAGCCGGTCCCGGCGGGCGAGGGGATTGCGACCTGGAGCTTCGAGCCCACCCCGCGCATCTCCTCCTACATCACGGCCCTCGTCGCCGGACCCTACGTGGTCGAGACCGACTCGCTCGTCTCCTCCGACGGCCGCACCATCCCGCTGGGGGTCTTCGCCCGGGCCTCGCTCGCGCCCTTCCTCGACGCCGACTACGTGTTCGAGAAGACGAAGCAGGGCTTCGCCTTCTACGAGGAGAAGTTCGGCGTGCCGTACCCGTTCGCGAAGTACGACCAGCTGTTCGTCCCCGAGTTCAACGCCGGCGCGATGGAGAACGCGGGAGCGGTGACCTTCACCGAGACCTACGTGTTCCGCTCCAAGGTGACGAACGCGATCAAGGAGCGCCGGGTCGTCACGATCCTCCACGAGCTCGCCCACATGTGGTTCGGCGACCTGGTCACGATGAAGTGGTGGAACGACCTCTGGCTCAACGAGTCGTTCGCCGAGTACGCCTCCACCCTCGCCACCGCGGAGGCGACGGAGTGGACCGAGGCGTGGACCACCTTCGCCGCGATGGAGAAGAGCTGGGCCTACCGCCAGGACCAGCTGCCCTCGACCCACCCGATCGTCGCGACCATCAACGACCTCGAGGACGTCCAGGTCAACTTCGACGGCATCACCTACGCCAAGGGCGCCTCGGTGCTCAAGCAGCTCGTCGCGTGGGTCGGCGAGAAGGAGTTCCTCGCCGGCGTCCACGAGTACTTCGTCAAGCACGCCTTCTCGAACACGGAGCTGCGCGACCTGCTGGTCGAGCTGGAGGCCACCAGCGGGCGCGACCTCACCGAGTGGTCGGCGCAGTGGCTCGAGACGGCCGGCGTGAACACGCTCCGCCCCGAGATCGCGGTCGACGAGAGCGGAGCGATCGCGTCCTTCGCGATCCTGCAGACCGCGGTCGAGGAGTACCCGACGATCCGCCCGCACCGCCTGGCGATCGGCCTGTACGACTTCGAGGGCGAGCGCCTCGTCCGCGTCGACCGCCTCGAGCTGGACGTCGACGGGGAGCGCACCGAGGTGCCCGAGCTGATCGGCCGCACCCGCCCGGCGCTCGTGCTGCTCAACGACGACGACCTCGCCTACGCGAAGGTCCGCCTCGACGACGCCTCGCTCGCCGTGGCCGTCGAGCACCTCGCGAGCATCGACAGCCCCCTGGCCCGCTCGCTGGTCTGGGGCTCTGTCTGGGACTCGACCCGCGACGCCGAGTCGGCGCCGCGCGACTTCGTCCGCCTCGTCCTGGGCAACGTCGCGACCGAGACCGAGTCCACGACCCTGCGGACGGTGCTCAACCAGCTCGTCGCCACCGCCACCCAGTACGTCGCTCCGGAGTACCGGGCCGAGGTCGTCGAGGAGGCGGGCGATCAGCTGTGGACGCTCGCGCAGAGCGCCGAGCCGGGCAGCGACGCGCAGTTCCAGTTCGTGAAGTTCTTCGCCGCGATCGCGTCCACCCCGGCGCACCTCGAGGCCGTGCAGGCGCTGCTCGACGGCTCCACCGCCCTCGGCGGCCTCGACATCGACACCGACCTCGGCTGGGAGCTGCTGATCGCTCTCGTCGCCGGTGGGCGGGCCGGTGCGGACGACATCGACGCGGCGCTCGCCTCGGACAACACGGCGACCGGCCAGCAGTCGGCCGCGCACGCCCGTGCCGCACTGCCGACCGCGGAGGCGAAGCGCGCGGCGTGGGACTCCGTCACGGCCGACGACTCGGCACCGAACACGATCGTCCGCTCGACGGGCCTGGGCTTCCAGCGCGCCGCCGACCCGCGCCTGCTCGACGCGATGGTCCCGGTCTACTTCGACGCCCTCCGCACCCTCTGGGAGTCGAAGAGCTACAAGATCGCCGAGTACCTGGTCGTCGGCTTCTACCCGGCCGCCACGCCCTCGCAGGAGATCGTCGACGCCACCCGCGCCTGGCTCGACGCGAACCCGGAGGTCCCGGCGCTGCGCCGACTCGTGATCGAGAACCTGGCCGGCGTGGAGCGTGCGCTCCGCGCCCAGGAGCGCGACACCCGGGGCTGACAGTGAGCCGCCCGGTCCCCCGGCGCTCGGCGCTGCGGGACCGGGCGGCTCTCCCCGCTCCCGGCGCCTAGCGCTGCGGGACCGAGCGGCGCTCCGGCCCGTCATAGGCGGACAGCGGCCGGATGAGCGCGTTCGAGCCCCGCTGCTCGATCACGTGGGCCGTCCAGCCCACCACCCGCGCGGCGACGAACAGCGGAGTGAAGATCCCGGTGTCGAAGCCCATCAGCCGGTAGGCGGGGCCGGACGGGTAGTCGAGGTTCGGCAGGATGCCCGTCCGCTCGGCCATCGCCGCGGCCAGAGCGTCGTACAGCTCCATCATCTCGCCGGCCCCCTCATGCTCGGCGAGCCGCCGGAGAGCGGCGTCCATGGTCGGCACCCGCGAATCGCCCGACTTGTAGACCCGGTGGCCGAACCCCATGACCTTCCGGCGCTGTCCGAGAGCCTCGGCGAGCCACTCGCGGGACCGCCGGTCCGCCTCCGGTCCGGTGCCGACCTCGTCGAGCACGTGCAGCACGGCCTCGTTCGCCCCGCCGTGGAGCGGTCCCTTGAGCGCTCCCACGGCGGCGGTCACGGCGGAGTGGACGTCCGACAGCGTCGACGTCACGACGCGGGCCGTGAAGGTCGAGGCGTTGAAGGAGTGCTCGGCGTAGAGCACCAGCGAGACGCGGAACGCGTCGACGACGACCGGCTCCGGCACCTCGCCGAAGGTCGTCCAGAGGAAGTTCTCGGAGTAGTCGAGGTCGTCGCGCGGATCGATCGGCTCGAGGCCGCGCAGGCGGCGCTGAGCGTAGGCGACGATCGCCGGCAGTGCCGCCCAGAGCCGCACGGAGCGCTCCAGCACGGCCTCGGGAGCGTCGGCGTCCGGATCCTCCTCCAGCGCGCCCAGGACGCTCACCGCCGTTCGCACCACGTCCATCGGGTGCGCCGACAGCGGCAGCAGGTCGATCACGGTGCGCACCTCGGGGGCCAGGGCGCGGTGGGCCCGCTCCACGGCGGCCAGCCCGGCCGCCTCCTCCGCAGTGGGGAGCTCGCCGTGCCAGAGCAGCCAGGCCACGTCCTCGAACGAGGTCCCCGCCGCGAGCTCCTGCACGGGATAGCCGCGGTAGAGCAGCGAGTTCGACGCCGGGTCGACCTTCGAGACGGCCGTCGTGTCGACGACGACCCCCACGAGTCCCTTGCGGATGTCCTGATCGGTCGTGCTCATCCTTCGCTCCTTCGCGAGAGGCGGGCGGCGGCACCGGGGAGCGCCGCCGGTTCGTGCGGGTCGGCGCGCTCAGGCGCCGTAGTGGTCGGCGAGCGAGAAGTCGAAGACGCCCTCGTCGAAGCGGCTGTACGAGGCGTAGTCGAGGAGCTCGTAGAGCTCGGCGCGCGTCTGCATGCCCGCGACCTCCGAGCGGAGCGAGCCCTCCGCCTTGAGGGCGTCGAGTGCCCGCATCGCGGCGCCCATCGCGATCCGGAGCAGCGAGACCGGGTGGATCACGACGTTGACGCCGACGTCGGCGAGCTGCTGCGCGGTGAACAGCTCGCTCTTGCCGAACTCGGTCATGTTGGCGAGGATCGGCACGTCGATCGCGGCGCGCACGGCCTCGAACTCGGACAGGTCGCGCATCGCCTCGGGGAACACCGCGTCGGCTCCGGCGTCGACGAGGCGCTTGGCGCGGTCGATCGCGGCCGGCAGGCCGTCGAGGGCGCGGATGTCGGTGCGGGCCATGATCACCAGGTCGGAGTCGCGGCGCGCGTCGACGGCCGCCGCGATCCTCCGCACCGAGGTCGCCTCGTCCACGACCGCCTTGCCGTCGAGGTGCCCGCAGCGCTTGGGGTTCACCTGGTCCTCGATGTGCAGCCCCGCGACTCCGGCGTCCTCGAGCATCTGCACCGTGCGAGCGACGTTCAGCGGCTCGCCGAAGCCGGTGTCCGCGTCGACGAGGACGGGCAGGTCGGTCAGGCGCGCGATCTGCTGCGAGCGGCCGGCCACCTCGCTGAGCGTGGTGAGCCCGATGTCCGGCAGCCCCAGCTCGGCCGAGAGCACGGCGCCCGAGACGTAGATCCCGTCGAAGCCCTTCGCCTCGATGAGGCGCGCGGAGAGCGGAGTGAACGCGCCGGGCAGCTGCAGCAGCTCGCCCGAGGCGAGGCGCTCGCGGAAGAGGCGGCGCTTCTCGGCGGGAGTCCGGGTGGAGTGGAGCATCGGGCGTCCTTCCCAGGGCGGTGTCCGGGTCCGAGCGGACCCGCCTCGAATCTATACGCGCTCGGGGCTCGTGCACCCGTCTCGGAGGGAGGCGTCCCGTAGCCTGGAGCGGTCATGCTGCTTCTTCAGACATCCACCCCGGACCCTGTCGCCGCCACCGTCTCCTTCTTCGAGTCCGAGCCCTTCTGGAAGGTGGTCGCGATCCTCGGGATCGTGCTGGGCGCGCTGCTGGTGCGCGTCATCGCCCACTTCGTGATCGGCCGCGTCGTCGACCAGATCGTGTCGGGAGTGAAGCGCCGACAGCGCGTCGAGGACACCCAGTCGATCGCCGCGTCGCCGCTCGCGGCCGTGCGGGTGGTGCAGCGCACGCGCACGCTCGGGTCGATCCTCAACAACCTGAGCTCGATCCTGATCGTCGTCATCGCCCTGGTCATGATCGTGACGACGATCGACAAGGACCTCATCGGCTCCTTCGCCCTGCTGACGGCCGCCCTCGGCGCGGGCCTCGGCTTCGGCGCGCAGAACATCGTCAAGGACGTCCTGAACGGGCTGTTCATGGTCGCGGAGGACCAGCTCGGGGTCGGCGACGTCGTCGACACCGGGCAGGCGACGGGCGTGGTCGAGTCGGTCGGCGTCCGGGTGACGCAGATCCGCGACGTCAACGGCACCCTCTGGTTCGTCCGCAACGGCGAGATCGTCCGGGTCGGGAACATGTCGCAGGGCTGGTCGCGCGTCATCGTCGACCTGGCCGTGCCCTACGAGACGGACCTCGAGCAGGTGCAGTCCACGGTCCTCGCGACAGCGAACGAGCTGGCGGCGAGCAGTCGCTGGCGGGCCCGGATCATCGACAAGCCCGAGCTCTGGGGCCTGGAGTCCATCGCCGACGACGCCCTGGTCATCCGGGTCGTGGTCAAGACCCGCACCACCGCTAAGGACGACGTCGCCCGCGAGCTGCGCCTGCGCCTGAAGAAGTCGCTCGACGCGCTCGACGTCAAGCTCCCCTCGCTGGCCACCGTCGTCCTCGAGGGCTTCGAGGGGGCGACGAGCGTCGGAGGCGCCAAGCCGCCGCGGACCACGCCCTCCCCCACGATCAGCACCGAGCACGGCAAGCCCGTGCGGCTCCCCCGCGCGCTGCGGCGCGGGAGCGGGACGCCGCCCCAGGACGGCGGCGGCACCTCCGGCCCGACGGGATCGCGCTCGTGAGCGGCCTGCAGATCGGCGGCACGCCTCCGCTGCGCAGCTTCTGGGAGCACATCGGCGGCCGGCCGACGTTCGAGCGACTGGTCCGCCGGTTCTACGAGGGCGTCCGCGAGGACGAGGTCCTCTGGCCGATGTACCCCGAGCACGACCTCGAGGGCGCGATCCAGCGGCTGACCGGCTTCCTCGAGCAGTACTGGGGCGGGCCGGGCACCTACAGCGAGGAGCGCGGCCACCCGCGCCTGCGGATGCGGCACCAGCCCTTCCGGATCAACCCCGAGGCCCGCGACCACTGGCTCCAGCACATGCGGACGGCCGTCGACGATCTCGAGCTCGCTCCGGCCGACGACGCACTGCTCTGGGACTACCTGGAGCGCGCCGCCCACGCGATGGTGAACACCTTCGAGGAGTAGCCGCTCAGCCCGGGGTGCGGACCAGCACGTGTCCGCGCCGTGAGGTGAGGCGGCGCCAGGCGCCGCTCTCGAGCAGGGCGACCGAGTCGTCGGCGCCGAGGAACCCGAGCGCGAAGAGGGCGAACGCCGCTCCCGCCGGGACGTCCTCGAGGCCGTCGAGCGGGCGGCCCCAGACGCTCGACCGCACGCGGCCGACGATCTGCTCGCCCGTCTCGGAGCCGACGGCCGCCGCGATCTCGTCGATCCCCTCGCGCGCGACGCGCTCCAGGAAGCCCGGGTCCACCGGCTCGCGCCGGGTCCAGCCGCCGCGGGGCGGGGAGACGCCCGCCCAGGGCCCCGCCGTCGCGTCGTCGCCGTCGGGCAGGACGACCGGCTTGCCGTCCGCTCCGCCCGGCTCCCACTGCAGGCGGGCGAGGCGGTCCGACAGCGCACGGATCGGCACGACCCGGTCGAAGCCGGCGGGCTCGTCGAGCGCGAAGACGCGCAGGCCCAGCACGGTCGCGGAGCGGTCGAGCAGACCGCGGGGCTGGAGGATCGGCGTGTAGGCGGCCAGCACGTGGTCGTCGGCGAGGAGCCGGACCGCACCGTCCTCGACCCGGGCCGAACGGCCGAGGAAGACGCGCAGATCCGACAGGCTGGGCGGATCCGCCAGGGAGAAGGACGAACTCATCGCGTCGATAAACTTACCCGAGGCCGCTCGCCCGACCGCCCGACACCCCGGAGGTACCGTGCCCGATCCCCTGTCCTCGTTCCTCACCGCGCTCGACCTGACGGACACCGGCGCCCGCACCAGCGAGGACATCTCGACGGGTCCCTCGCAGTGGATGCCCGAGGGGCGGGTCTTCGGCGGCCAGGTCCTCGCGCAGTCGCTCATCGCGGCCGGTCGCACCGTCGAGGGGCGCTCCGTGCACTCGATGCACGGGTACTTCCTCCGCCCCGGGGACGTCTCCCTGCCGATCACGTTCTCGGTCGACCGGATCCACGACGGCCGCTCCTTCTGCACCCGTCGGACGCAGGCCTACCAGAACGGACGCCCCATCCTCTCGATGATCGCCTCGTTCCAGACCGAGGACGAGGGCCTCGACCACCAGGCGCCGATGCCGGAGGGGATCCCCGACCCGGAGTCGCTGCCGAGCACCGCTGAGATCCTCGCGGGGGTCGACCACCCGGTCGGCAGCTTCTGGGCCACGCAGCGCCCCTTCGACGTGCGGCACGTCGAGCAGCCGGTGTACCTCCGGGCCGACCCCGAGCGGGTCGCGCACCAGAGCGTGTGGATGCGCTCGCTCGGACCGCTGCCGGACGATCCGATGCTGCACCGCGCCGCCCTCGCCTACGCGAGCGACTACACGATCCTCGAATCCACGCTCCGCCGGCACGGTGCGGCGTGGACGACGCCGGGCCTGCGGATAGCGAGCCTCGACCACGCGATGTGGTGGCACCGCCCCGCGCGCGTGGACCAGTGGCTCCTCTACGTGCAGGAGGCGCCGAGCGCGTCCGGCGGACGCGGGCTCTCGCTCGGGCGCATCTACACGCAGGAGGGCGTGCTCGTGGCGAGCGTCGCCCAGGAGGGCATGGTCCGCGTCCCCCTGGGCTGAGCTCAGCCCCGCTTCGAGAAGGTGATGGGCTCCTCGACGTAGGGGCCCCACGCCTCGCGGAGCTCCTCCGGGATGCGCTGGGGCCTGCCCGTCGCGGCCGTGACCAGCACCAGAGTGGTGGCCGCCTTCGTGAAGAGCACCCGCGGGACGACGCCGGCGGGCGAGTAGAGCTCGTAGCAGACCTCGAGGCTCGCCCCGCCGATCCGCCCGATCCACAGCTCCACGTCGATCGGCGCGCGCATGTACGGGATCGGCGCGAGGTACTCGATCTCCTGCCGGGCGATGAGGCTGATCGACTCGGCGCCCGGCCGTGCGTCGAGCACCGCCGTCGCCATCCCGCCGGGCTGCGGCGAGTCCGGCTTCCAGAACGCCTGGATGCGCGCCTCCTCGAGCAGGCGCAGCATCTCGGCGTTGTTCACGTGCGCGTAGGCGTCGAAGTCCGACCAGCGCAGCGGGATGGCGACGTGCAGGCGCATCAGTCGCGGGTGAGCTTGCGGTACGCGGAGCGGTGCGGCTTCGCCGCGTCCGGGCCGAGGCGCTCGATCTTGTTCTCCTCGTACGCCTCGAAGTTGCCCTCGAACCAGTACCAGTTGGCCGGATCCTCCTCGGTGCCCTCGTAGGCGAGGATGTGGGTCGCGATGCGGTCGAGGAACCACCGGTCGTGCGTGATCACCACGGCGCAGCCCGGGAACTCGAGGAGCGCGTTCTCGAGGCTGCCCAGGGTCTCGACGTCCAGGTCGTTGGTGGGCTCGTCGAGCAGGAGCAGGTTGCCGCCCTGCTTGAGCGTCAGCGCGAGGTTGAGGCGGTTCCGCTCGCCACCTGAGAGGACGCCGGCCTTCTTCTGCTGGTCCGGGCCCTTGAAGCCGAACTGCGAGACGTAGGCGCGGGAGGGGATCTCGGTCTTCCCGACGGTGATGTAGTCGTGCCCGTCGGAGACGACCTCCCACAGGTTCTTCTGCGGGTCGATGCCGCCGCGGCTCTGGTCGACGTAGGAGATGTCGACCGTCTCGCCGATCTTCAGGTCGCCCGAGTCGAGCGGCTCGAAGCCGACGATCGTCTTGAAGAGCGTGGTCTTGCCGACGCCGTTCGGGCCGATGACGCCGACGATGCCGTTGCGGGGCAGCGTGAAGCTGAGGTCGTCGATGAGGACGCGCTCGCCGAACTGCTTGTGCAGCTTCTTCGCGTCGATGACCTGGGAGCCCAGACGGGGGCCCACCGGGATGACGATCTCCTCGAAGTCGAGCACGCGCGTCTTCTCGGCCTCGGCCGCCATCTCCTCGTAGCGCGCCAGGCGCGCCTTCGACTTGGCCTGACGGCCCTTGGCGTTGCTACGCACCCAGTCGAGCTCGGTGGTGAGCCGCTTGGCGAGCTTGGCGTCCTTCTTGCCCTGGACCTCCAGGCGGGCGCTCTTCTTCTCGAGGTACGTCGAGTAGTTGCCCTCGTAGGGGTAGAGGTGTCCGCGATCGACCTCGGCGATCCACTCCGCGACGTTGTCGAGGAAGTACCGGTCGTGGGTGACGGCGAGCACGGCGCCGGGGTACTTCGAGAGGAACTGCTCGAGCCAGAGCACGCTCTCGGCGTCGAGGTGGTTGGTGGGCTCGTCGAGCAGCAGCAGGTCGGGCTTCTGCAGGAGGAGCTTGGTGAGCGCCACGCGGCGCTTCTCGCCACCCGAGAGGTTGGTGACGAGGGAGTCCCCCGGCGGGGTGCGCAGCGCGTCCATCGCCTGCTCCAGCTGCGAGTCCAGGTCCCAGGCGTCGGCGGCGTCGATCGCCTCCTGCAGGGTCCCCATCTCGGCGAGGAGACTGTCGAAGTCGGCGTCCGGGTCGGCCATCGCGAGGGAGATCTCGTTGAAGCGGTCGATCTTGCCCTTGATCTCGCCCACGCCCTCCTGGACGTTCTCGAGCACCGTCTTGGTCTCGTCGAGCTCGGGCTCCTGCATCAGGATGCCGACGGTGTAGCCCGGGCTGAGCCGCGCCTCGCCGTTGCTCGGCGTGTCCAGCCCCGCCATGATCTTCAGGATCGTCGACTTGCCGGCGCCGTTGGGCCCGACCACGCCGATCTTCGCTCCCGGCAGGAACGACATGGTGACGTCGTCCAGGATCAGCTTGTCGCCGACCGCCTTCCGCGCGCGCACCATCGAGTAGATGTATTCAGCCATGCCCAGTCCTCAAGTCCGTCGGTCTGCGCGGAGTCGGGTCGCCCGCCGGTCCCCTGCTCCGCGCGGAGGCGCTGACGGAGGCTCGGACCGGGGCGGGACGCCGGGCCCCGGCCGACGCGGAGCGCAGGCCGCGGGACCGTCCGCACCAGTCGAGGATAACGGGAACTCGCCGGTCCGCGTCGGAGGGAGCGCCTGAACGCGAACCGCCCTCCGCTCCGGCCGGGCCGGTGGGGAGGGCGGATCGCGTCAGCGGACGACGGTGCGGATCAGCTGCAGGGCGTCAGGCGCTCCACCGCCTCGGACAGCGTGTCCGTGCTGCCGAGCAGGATCACCTGCGTCGCCTTGGACGCGGTGATGTCGGCGAGGACCGCCCGGGGCACGCAGGTGGGCTGGACCGCGAAGAGCGGGCTCCTGGTGTAGCCCGCCGCCGTGGCTCCGGCCAGGGCGTCGGGGAACTTCTCACCGGTCGCGAGGTAGACGGTCGTCGCCGAGGTGAAGGCCGCCTCGTTCAGCTTCTCCGAGGTGTCGTACCGGTCGGTCCCGCCGATGCGGGTGATCACCGGGCCCGTGATCGAGCGCTCGATGCCGGCGCTGACCGAGAGCGTCGAGCCCGCGATCGTCAAGCTACTGACCTTGAGGCCGCTGATGATCTGCTGGGTGAGGGGGTCCACCGTGGAGCCGGTTCCGTTGGTCAGCACCACCGGAGCGCGATTCGCGCCGGCTGCGGCGCTGGCGCTCAGGGCGTCGGGGAACTTCTCGCCCGTGGCCAGCCAGGCCATCGAGGAGCCGCCCCTGAAGGCGTCCTGGAGGATCAGCTTCGAGGTGTCGTAGCGGTCGACTCCGCCGATGCGTGTGGTCTTCCCCTTCGGCGCATACGCGGCCAGGTCGCTGTAGACCTGGCTGCCGACGCTGAGCTCGGAGCCCACGACGACGATCTTCGCGGGCTTGAGACGCGTCAGCTCGGTGCGGACGACCTGGCTCATCGAGTCGCGGTCGACCAGGAGCAGCGGCCCGCGCGCATTGGCCGCGGCGGGTCCGGCGCTGAGCGCGTCCGGGAAGTTCTGCCCGGTGGCGACGTAGACGACGGGGACGTTCGCCGGGAAGGTGCGCTTGGACACCTCGACCGCGGTGCCCTGACGGTCGGTGCCCGAGATGCGCGAGACGACCGGCGAGCCGGCAGGCGGGGCCGTCGGCGTACTGGTCGGCACGGGCGTGACCGGAGGAGTGGTCGGGCTCGGCGTGACCGGCGGGGTGGTCGCGGTGGCCGTCGGGGTCGGCGTGACCGGCGGGGTGGTGGCTCCGCTTCCCGTCACGCGGACCGCGGCGTCCGACGTGATGGTCGCTCCGCGGGGCTGGTCCACCCTGCCGTTGCTGACGCCGGTGACCTGGACCAGGCTGCTGGCGCGGTCCTTGTAGGCGTCGTAGGCGCTCGAGGGGATCGTCACGGTGACCGCGGACCGTCTGCTGTTCGTACTCACCTGGGCGGGGATCCGCTCGGTCCTGCTGGGACCGACATAGGCGGCGAGCCCCTGGAGGTCGTAGAAGTCGTCCCGGTTGGACTCGAGGACGACGGTGTCGCCACCCTTGACGTCCAGAGCCGTGTCGACCTTCTCGTACGCGAAGTACGCGGCGCTCCGCTGGAGCGTCTGTGCGCTGCTGCTGAGGTCGACCCCGCCGACACCGCCGGCGCCGGAGGCTCCGGCGACGGAGAGGGTGGCCGACGTGGTCAGCTCAAAGCCGCTGTCGACCGGCTGGCCGATCGGAGTCTCTTTCTCCTCCAGCGGCGGCTTCTGCGCCGTGATCTGGAGGGCGACAGTCCCACCGCCGAACGAGGAGAGGGGCCGCTTCAGGTCGATGAGGAAGGTGCGATCCCCGGGGTCGAGTTCCACCGACCCTGTGAGGGCGTAGTCGCCGATCACCCAGTTGTACGTCGTGAACGCCGGGTACCTCCCCGTCGGCCGGGCGGAGTCGGACAGCGTGACGTCGAGCCCGGTGACATCTCCCGCCACGGGAGCGGTCTGAGCGGCCGAGAACGTCTCGGTGGTCGACCAGCTGTAGGGGTAGGGCTTCGTCTGCAAACGCGTCTCCGCTGCGGCAGCCGCTCCGGCTCCTGTCGTCACTCCGAGAACGACGGCTGCCGTGCTCGCGACCGCGATGGCGGCGCGCCTCCACCTCGCTCGCGTCGTCGTCTGCGGTCGGGATGTGGTCATGGCGAGTTCCCCCTCGTCGTGGTCCTCGTGCCGAGCACTCCTGTCGGCACGTCCGTCGCGGTGCCCGCGCTGGGGCCCACGTGTCGGTCAGGGCAGCCTAACCGTGCGGAGCGGCGTCCCGGGGAGGGGAGGGCGCCGCCGACCACCGGGATCGTCGACCGGTCCGCTCGCACGAGGCTGTGCTCACGCTCGGATCCGCACCGGTCGGAGTGGTCCTGCAGGAGCGTCGGGCGAACACCGGGCGCTCTCGGACTCGACGGGCGAGGGGCCTTGTCGAGGATCCTTTCGTCCCTTCCGACCCCGACCGGGGCGCATGGCAGAGCGGACCCCGGTCGAGGCGAGCGCGTCAGCGCTGGATCGGTACGGTCCGGCCGACCAGGCAGGCGCCGGTCGCGATCGGTGCCGCGATCACCGCCCGCACCCCGCCGCTCTTCGGGCCGTACTGGCCGATGAGGCACGACTCCCCGAGCTTGACGGAGACCTGCACCGAGTCCGCGTCGAGTCCGACCGAGGTCTCGTCCGCTGTCAGCTGCATCGACTCGCGGGAGAACCCCGCCGCGACGAGCGCGTCGACCACGCTGGAGCCGCTCACCTCCGGATCGGGCTCGGCCGCCGCGCGAAGGGTCTGCTCGAACACGGGGAGGTTCTGCTCCGTCGTCCCGCCCGGCACGAAGGCGACGGGTGCGGCGGACTCCGCCGGTGCCGGCGCCTCGGCCGCGGAGGAGGACACCACGGGGTCCGGCGCCGACGGCGACGTGCAACCGGAGAGGCAGACGGCGAGACCGCCGAGCACGAGCGCGATGCGGGCCGCTCGGTTCCGTGTCACGCCCGGCTCCTCCCGACCGGGACGGCTCTCGCTCCGGTCCCCCGGATCAGAACGGGGTCTCCCCGGATCCTACCGAGAGACCGGGAGCGCCTCCGCCGACGCCCGCCGCCACCGGCGGCTCGGGCACGGCATCACCGCGGTCTTGGCCCGACGCGCCCCAGTCCCCCGCCGCGGCGCCCTCGCGCGGCGCCTCCTCGCTCCACGCGGGCTCGGCGGCGGGGGCGGGAGCAGAGGCGCGCCCGACGGTCTTCGTGAAGCTGCTGGTCCCCCAGGCGAGGTCGTGCCCGATGCCCTCGGCCGTGAGGACCACATCGGTACCGGCCTTGCCTCCCGCCTCCCAGGCCCTCACCCCGAGCCGCCCGGTGACCAGGATCCGGTCGCCGCGCGACAGGGAGGACAGCGCGTTGCCGGCCAGGCCGTTGAACGCGGTGACGGTGTACCAGTTGGTCGAGACGTCGACCCAGCGCTGCTCCGAGCGGTCGTAGCGCCGCTGCGTCGAGGCGAGCCGGAAGCTGGTCATCGCGGTGCCGCTGGAGGTGTCGATGCTCCGGGGCTCGGTGCCGATGGTCCCGATGACGGTCAGGGTGTCGGTCATGGTCGTGTCCTCTCTACTCCTGCCCCGCCACGGCTGCGACGGGCACGGCGCCCGGGCGGAGGGGGCTGGTACCACTCGGGCGCCGCATGGCCAGTGTCGCGACGAAGGGCCCGCCTCCGAGGTGGAGGCGGGCCCTTCTGGGGAGAGGACGAGCGGATCGTCCCCTGTGGAGGAGCGTTACGATGCGATGATGTACCTCGAGTAGGACTTGCGGATCTTGTTCACCTTGGGCAGTGCGACCGCCATGCAGTAGCCCTGGCCCGGGTTCTTCGCGAAGAAGTCCTGGTGGTAGTCCTCGGCGGGGTAGTAGACGCCCAGCGGCGAGATCTCGGTGACGATCGGGCCGTCCCACCACTCGGACGCACGGTCGCGCGCGGTCTCGAACAGCTCCTTCTCCTCGTCGGAGGAGTAGAACATCGCCGAGCGGTACTGCGTGCCGACGTCGTTGCCCTGGCGGTTCAGCTGTCGCGGGTCGTGCAGGGTGAAGAAGACGTCGAGGACGACCTGCTCGGGGATGACCTCGGGGTCGAAGGTGACGGCGACGGCCTCGGCGTGGCCGGTGCGCCCGGAGCAGACGTCCTCGTAGTCGGGCTCGGTCGTGCGGCCGCCGGTGTAGCCGGAGACGACGTCGGTCACGCCGTCGAGGACGCGGTAGACGGCGTCCAGACACCAGAAGCATCCTCCGGCGAGTACGAATGTGCGCATTGCGTGTGACTCACTTCCTGTCGCGTCGACGCGTCCGGGGTGCCGGAGGCGTCAGTCGGTCCAACACGCTCACCGCCCCCTGCATTCCGCGGATCCGCCCCCTGCAATAGAGTCGCGGCGTGAGCTACGACGCCGCCCCCGCCCGCTACGACCGCATGGACTACCGACGCACCGGACGGAGCGGCCTGCTGCTGCCCGCCCTGTCGCTGGGCCTCTGGCACAACTTCGGATCCGACCGCTCCCTCGACACGCAGCGCGCGATCCTCCGCCGCGCGTTCGACCTGGGCGTCACCCACTTCGACCTCGCGAACAACTACGGACCGCCCTACGGCGCCGCCGAGACGGCCTTCGGCCGCATCCTCGCGGAGGACCTCCGCCCGTACCGAGACGAGATCGTCATCTCGTCCAAGGCCGGATACGACATGTGGCCCGGCCCGTACGGGGACGGCGGCTCGCGCAAGTACCTGCTCTCCTCGCTCGATCAGAGCCTGCAGCGGATCGGCGTCGACTACGTGGACGTCTTCTACTCGCACCGGCCGGACCCGGAGACTCCGATCGAGGAGACCATGGGCGCTCTCGTCTCGGCGGTGGAGTCGGGCAAGGCGCTCTACGCCGGCATCTCGAACTACTCGCCCGAGCAGACCCGGGCCGCGCAGGCGGCACTGGCGGGCAGCGGAGTGCCGCTCCTCCTGCACCAGCCCCGCTACTCGCTCTTCGACCGCGGACCCGAGGACGGCCTCTTCCCCGTGCTCGACGAGCTCGGCACCGGCTGCATCGTCTTCTCGCCGCTGGCGCAGGGGCTCCTGACGGACCGCTACCTCGACGGCACCGTGCCGGAGGGGTCCCGCGCGGCGACGTCGCGCTTCCTCTCCTCCGACCGGATCGACGAGGCGTACCTGACACGCGCCCGCGGCCTGAACGCGATCGCGCAGCAGCGCGGCCAGTCGCTGGCCCAGCTCGCCCTGAGCTGGGTGCTCCGGGTGCCCACCGTCACGAGCGCCATCATCGGCGCGTCGAGCGTCGCGCAGCTCGAGCAGAACGTCGCCGCGCTGGACGCCGGCCCCCTCTCGCAGGAGGAGATCGACGCGATCGAGGAGTTCGCGGTGCACGGGACGACCCTGCGCTGACGCCCCGGCGGGGATGTCGGTGGTCGGCCGTAGTCTGCGACAGCACTCGGCCGGTGGGTGCTCCGAGACTCGAGCAGGAGGAACCGATGTCCCTGTCCACGCTGCACGCCACCCGCACCCCGCCGACGCTCACCCGGGTCAACGCCCGGCTGTGGCGCGTGAGCACCGGCTCGGGTGCCGTCGTCGGCCACATCGAGCTGGTCGAGGATCCGCTCGGCGAGCGGTACCGCGCCCGGCTGCTGCGGGCGGGCATGCCCGCCGGCGCCGAGCTCGGCGAGTTCTGGAGCGTCGACGACGCGATCGAGGTCTTCCGCGTCGCCTGACGCGCCGATCCGCCCGGTCGGCGGCGTGCCGAACGGGCGGCGGCGACCGCCCCGGATAGCGTTCGCCCCATGCAGTGGTGGAACGAGTTCATGTCCTGGATCCGCACGAGCGACGGGCACCAGGCGGTCTTCACGGCCGCTGTGGTCCTGCTGGCCGTGGTGGTCGGAGCGATCGTGATCGGCTCCGTCTTCCGGGCCTCCATCGCGCGCCTCATCCGTCAGCAGGATCACGAGCGGAAGAACGCGGTCATCGCGACGCTCGTCGACGCCGCGGTCGACGCCTCGGCCTGGAACGTCCTCAGCAGCCCGGAGCGCGTCCTCAGCGACCGCGCGTCCGCGCAGGCCGAGACGCACCTGCGCCTCCTGCCCGTCAAGGGCTCCGGAGTCGCGGCCAACTGGGCCGCTCACGAGCTCGCCGAGCTGAAGCACACGTCGAGCACCGGCGGCTACCAGACGCAGGCGAGCGTGGGCGAGTTCCGCGACCGCCTCGTGCAGTGGCGGGACAAGCCCGGGCGCGCCCGGAAGGCCTTCCTCGCCGACCTCGAGCGCTGGCGCTTCTCGGAGACGGGTCGAGACCGCTCCGCCGAGTCCGCTCCGTCGTCCGATCGGGCCGCGAGCACCGCCGAGGCCGCTCCCCAGCGCACCGCTCCCCCGGCCGCCGCACCGACCGCCGTCGCACCGGTCGTCGTCGGCGCGGGCTCCGCCTCCGGCTCTGCAGCCCCGCAGACGCCCACGATCGTCCTCCCCGCGTCGGCCGGGGACGCCTCGCAGGAGGAGACCCGCCGCCTGCTCGCCGACGTCGACCGCCTGGAGGTGCCGTCGCGCGAGCGTCCCGTGGAGGAGCTGCCGCCCGTCGACCCGCAGCGCTCGGCTCCTGCCGCCGAGCCGCAGCCGGACGCGGAGCACGACGCGACGCCGCCGGCTCCGGCCGACGGAGACCGCGACGACGTGCCGGCCGACGACGAGGCGGTCGTCCGGGCGGACGAGGCCCGGTTCGAGCGGTCCGCCTCGGACGACGACCGAGGCCAGGACCGCAGCTCGGTCTGAGTGCTCCCGACCACGAGAAGAAGGCCCCGATCGCGAGTGCGATCGGGGCCTTCTCCGTGGTGCGGGCGGTGCGTGTACTGACTAGCTGTGTGCATCACGTGCACGGGCGACTCGGCCGACCAGTACGGCGAGGGGCGCCGCGACGATCGTCCACGCGACGGCGATTCCACCGAGGATGGCGAGGAGCAGCATGGTCGTACCTCCGTTCGTTACGTCGTTGTAATTCCGGACACCCCAAGACTAGGTGCCTGAATGACACTCAAACGACTTCGGGTGGGAAACACGCCGGTGTTGCCTCCGATTTGCCGGTGTGTTACTGGTGGAGCGACCGCGAGTCCTCGTCCGAGGGTCACCGGAGCGGAGGAAAACCCCGTGGGTGCCGGGCGTCACTCCTCGGAGGAGCGCAGCGCCGCCCGAGGAGAGGCCGCGACGCGGTCGAAGGACGGGCGCGAGGCGTCGACGCTGATCCGCACGCCACCGGGACAAGACTAGGGACGGCGACCGGCGCGCTCCCGATCCGATGGTGCCCCCGGCAGGAATCGAACCTGCGACCAAGAGATTAGAAGGCTCCTGCTCTATCCGCTGAGCTACGGGGGCGGACTCCGACCACGATACCGAAGCGCAGAGGCCGCGCCCGCCGGGGCCTAGGCGCCCCGGACGAGTCCCAGCACTCCCACGACCAGGGAGACCACGGCGAGGGCGAGCGACACGCCGATGAGCACCGTGTGCACGCGGAGGAAGGTCGTCGCGCGGCCGTCCGCGTCGCGCGCCCGCGGGTCCTTGCGGACGCGGCGGAGGAAGGGCGGCCAGACGATCGCGTTCCACACGGCGTTGACGATCAGGAGGCAGCAGGCGAGCGTGATCACGAGGGTCCAGTGTAGGAGGAGCGGGACGGCCGGACCGGGTGTCGGCGGCCGCCGATAGACTGCCCCGCATGAGTAGCGCCCCCGACCGTCTTGTCTGGATCGACTGCGAGATGACGGGGCTCGACCTCTCCGTCGACGAGCTCGTCGAGATCGCCGTCGTCGTCACCGACTTCGAGCTGAACCCGCTCGACGAGGGGCTCTCCCTCGTCATCCGGCCCGATGCGACCGCGCTCGAGAACATGGGCGACTTCGTCCGGTCGATGCACGAGACCTCCGGCCTGCTGGTCGAGATCCCCTCCGGCGTCAGCGTCGCGGAGGCCGAGTACGAGGTGCTGGAGTACGTGCTGAAGCACGTCCCGGCCGAGCAGCAGGCCCCCCTCGCCGGCAACTCGATCGGCACCGACCGCGCCTTCCTCGCGAAGTTCATGCCGCGCCTCGACGGCCACCTGCACTACCGCAACGTCGATGTCAGCACGATCAAGGAGCTGGCACGGCGCTGGTTCCCGCGCATCTACTTCAACGCGCCCAAGAAGCACGGCGGACACCGCGCCCTCGCCGACATCCTCGAGAGCATCCGCGAGCTGCAGTACTACCGCCGTGCCGTGTTCGTGGAGCAGCCGGGGCCGAGCACCGCCGAGGTGCAGGCCGTGTCGGCCGCCGTCGTGGACGAGTTCGCCTCGCGGATGTAGTACTCTCGTACAGTTGCTTCGGCGGGTCACCCCGCCGGAACACGCTCCTGGTGGGTATAGCTCAGTTGGCAGAGCGCCTGGTTGTGGTCTAGGAGGTCGCGGGTTCGAGCCCCGTTACTCACCCCAGTGGCTGTGCATGCAGCGGAAGAGGCCCGGAGTTCCGACTCCGGGCCTCTTCGCACATCCGGCGACCGGCAGCGATCGCCGACGCAGAGAGGTCCCGGATGCTCGAGCTGGACGAGGACGCCTTCGAAGCCCTGGTGATCTCCGAGCTCGACGCGCTCCCGGACGATATGGTCGACGGGCTCGACAACGTCGTGTTCGTCGTGGAGGACCGGCCCGAGGACGGGACCCTGGATCTGCTCGGCTACTACGACGGCGTCGCCCTCACCGAGCGCGAGCGCTACGGCTTCGGCGAGATGCCCGACCGCATCGTGCTGTTCCGCGAGCCGCACCTCGCCGCGTGCGACGATCTGGACGCGCTGCGCGACGAGATCCACGTCACCCTCGTCCACGAGATCGCGCACTTCTACGGCATCGACGACGACCGGCTGCACGAGCTCGGCTGGGCCTGATCGCCGCCGAGGGAGAGCCCCCCACCGGCATCCGCGCGTCGCCCCGCTCGGAGGGGACCCCTCAGCCGCGCACCGCTCCCCCGCCGCCCGTGTCCAGCACGAGGTCGGCGTTCTCCCGGGGCCGCTCCCGAGCGCAGTAGGAGCGGAAGTCGCGGTCCCAGGCGTCCCAGTGCGGAGCGAAGAGCTCGCCGTCGCGCTCGAGCGCGCGCACGCGCCGCACCTCGTCGTCGGCCTCGAGCCAGACCACCAGATCGGCGTGGCGGCGCGCGGCGGCGCCGGCCGATCCGCAGCCCTCGAGCACGAGAAGCGGCTCGCGGACGACGCGGCGCCCGGCCGTCGTCCCCGCGGCCCAGTTCCAGGGCCGCCAGTGCGCCGCGAGGCCGAGGCCGTGGGGGCGGACGAGCGTCCCGGCCGTCTCCCGCGACGCCCGGTCCAGGCCCGTCCAGCCGGGGTAGAGGTCGTCCATCCGCACGAGCGCGACCGACGGTGCCGCCGGCGCGAGACGGAGCTGCTCGACCAGCGCGCGCGCGAACGTCGACTTGCCGGAGCCGCTCGGTCCGTCCAGCAGCACCGTCCGACGGCGACGCGCGATCAGCGAGCGGGCGAGGTCGCCCGCCGTCCGATCCGTCAGCGGCAGGATCCGCTCAGCCATGCAGGACGAAGCTCCAGGAGCCGGTGACGACGGCGGCGGTCACGGCGACGGCAGCGATCAGCACTCCGCCCGCGAGCAGCAGGAGGTCGCCGGCTCCGAGGCGCGACTGCCGCGCCCAGGTGCGCGGGACGCCGGAGCCGAAGCCCTTCGCCTCCATCGCCGTCGCGAGCCTGCTCCCCCGCCGGATGGCCAGCACGAGCAGCGAGAACGTGCGGGCCGCGAGGCTGCGGAGCGCCTCGACGGGCCCGCGGCCGTCGGCGACCCCGCGGGCCCGGCGGGCCATCGACAGGGTGCGCCAGTCGTCGACGAGCAGACCGACGAGCCGCATGCCGGCGAGAGCGCCGAGCACGAAGCGCGAGGGCAGTCGCAGGATCTGCGCGAGGCCGTCCGCCAGGTCCGTCGGGTCGGTGGTGGCGATGAGGACCACGCTCGGCAGTCCGATCGCCAGGACGCGCAGCGCGATGGCCAGCCCGAGGGCGACGGATCCCTCTGTGACCGAGACGATGAGGAACTCCGCGTAGACGGCGCCGCTGTCACGCCCGTAGAGGACTGTCGAGAGGCCGGCGAGCGGAGCCGCGATCCAGACGGGAGCCGTCCGCCGCACGAGCTCACCCGCCCGGAGCCCCGCGAAGGGCAGAACCAGCAGCTCGAGCGCCAGCGCCGTCGCCGCGGAGACCGCATCGACCGTGAGGAGGAGCGCGAACGCGATGACCAGGCTGGCGAGGAGCTTGGCGACCGGGTTGGCCCGGGCGATCCGGCTGCGCGCGGGAACGGAGTCGAGGAGCGTCATCCCGACACCGCCTCGCGGGCGCCGAGGGTGACGACCGAGTCGGCGAGGGCGGCGACCAGCGCCTCGTCGTGGGTGACGGCGAGCACCGCCGTGCCCGCGTCGCGCTGCTCGGCGAGGAGGTCGACGAGCACCTCCCAGGTCAGGCGGTCCTGCCCGAACGTCGGCTCGTCGAGGACGAGCACGGACGGCGACCGGGTGAGGGCGGACGCGACGGCCAGGCGCCGCTTCTCGCCTCCGGAGAGGGTGAACGGATTGGCGTCGGCGAGGTGCGCGAGGCCGAGGCGCTCCAGGAGCTCCTCCGCCCGATGCCGCTCCGTCTCGTCGCGGGCGCCCAGCGCGAGCTCGGCGCGCACGCGAGCGGTGAGGAACTGGTGCTCCGGCTCCTGGAACACCATCGCGATCCGTCCGGCGAGCTGAGCCGAGGTCCAGCGGATCGGCTCCGGGCCCGCACCGGCGCGGAGCGACTCGGAGGCGGTCACCCGCCCCGCGACCGGCGGCAGGAGACCGGCCAGCGTGAGCGCGAGGGTCGACTTCCCCGCGCCGTTGGGTCCCAGCACGGCCGTGGCCCGCGCGGAGTCGACGGCGAGCTCGAGCCCCGAGGCCACGATGGTCGAGCGGCGGCGCCCGAGGACGGGCCGGCCGATGGCGAGGTCGTGCGCGCTCAGGGCGGCGGGCGAGGGCAGCACGCTCGCCCCGCGCCGGGCGGGGGTGTCACCGGGCAGCCAGACGCCGGAGGCGCGGAGCACGTCGTGCGTTCGATCGAGGATCTCGACTGGAGCGCCGTCGGCGACGACCGCGCCGTCCCGCCCGAGCACCACGACCCGGTCGACGAGGCCGACCCACACGTCGACCCGGTGCTCGACGACGATCAGCGTCGCCCCCGTGCGGGCGGCCGTGCGCTCCACCGCCGCCCGCACCTCGCGTACACCGTCCGGATCGAGGTTGGCGGTGGGCTCGTCGAGGAGCAGGAGCCGCGGACGCATGGCGAGCACACCCGCCAGGGCGAGCCTCTGCTTCTGCCCGCCCGAGAGCGCCGAGGTGGAGTGGTCCAACGGCACGTCGAGCCCGACGTCGCCGAGTGCCTCCCGCACCCGCGCGGGGATCTCCTCGCGCGGCACGCCGAGGTTCTCGCAGGCGAACGCGACGTCGTCGCCGACCCGCGCCAGGACCGCCTGAGTGTCCGGATCCTGCAGCACGAGCCCAGCGACACCGCGCCGGGTGAGCGGCGCCGCTCCGTCGATCTCGAGCTCGCCGGCCGCGGAGCCGTCCTCCTCCCCGCCGAGGACGCCGGCCAGGGCGTGCAGCAGCGTGCTCTTTCCCGCGCCGGAGGGGCCGAGGAGCAGCACGCGCTCCCCCGGCTCCAGCGCGAGATCGAGGCCGGAGAGGGCGTCGCGGGAGCGTCCCGCGTGCCGCCAGCTCCAGCCCCGCGCCCGGACGGAGGCGCCGCTCATCGAGCGCCCGCGCCGGCTCCCTCGACCGTCCGGCCCTCGCGCCCGGAGGCGAAGCGGTCCAGCGCTCCCGAGGCCGCGAGCCCCCGCACCGCGAACCAGGACAGCAGCCCGGCCAGGAGCGCGCCCGAGACGATCGAGGAGGCGACGTAGACGGTCTTGAAGAGCGCGTCGTTGACGGCGTAGTACGACAGCAGGTCGTTGATCGCGAGGGCGAGCCCCGCACCGGCACCGGCCAGCATCGCGACGAGCGGACGGCCGCTGCGGTAGAGGAAGAGCGCCAGGACGATCTCCGCGCCGAGTCCCTGCACGAGTCCGGAGATCAGCACGGTGAAGCCCCACTGGGTGCCGATCAGAGCCGACACGGCCGCGGCGACCAGCTCGGTGTAGAGCGCGGCTCCGGGCTTGCGGATGATCAGGCCGCCGAGGACGCCGGCGAAGAGCCAGCCGCCGCCGAGGAGCCCGCCGAGCCCGGGCAGGAACTCGAAGGCGAGGCCGAGGACGTTCGTCGCCAGGCCCCAGGCCCAGAAGACGATCCCGCTCGCGACGGCGACGACGCTCGCCACCACGATGTCGACGACCCGCCAGCGCAGATCGCGCCGGGCCGGGGCGGAGGAGGTGAGGTTCTGCGCGTTCGTGTTCTGCGCGTTCGTGTTCTGCGCGTTCGTGTTCTGCACTGACGTGCCCTTTCGTGGAAGCGAATGGAGGGCACGGGTTGGTAAGAGGAGATCGAAACGTTCCTTCGCTGGCATGACCCAGATCAGGTTCGACGGTCGAAGGCTGCTGCCTTCCTCTCAGCCCGGTGCACCGGACTCCCGTGTTCATCGGCAATCATAGACGTCATGTCGTGGTCGGTGGTCGTCGTCCTGGCCGTGCTGCTGATCGTCCTGCTGCAGGCCCTGCTCTGGCAGCGCCGTGCGCGGATCCGCCGCGAGCTGCTCAGCTACGGCACGCGGGTGCCGGCGCGCGTCGTCGGGCCGGATCCGGCACGCGGCGATCGCGATTCGGCACGGGATCTGGGCAGGCTCCTGGTCGTCTACCGGACCGCCGAGGGTGTGGAGAAGCGCGCGCAGAAGTACCCGCTGAAGCGGGGGGACGCGTGGATGGCCGGCGAGCCCGCCGCGGTGATCTACGACCCCCGCCGGCCGGACGACGCCGAGCGGCTGATCGTCGGCTTCGGCCGGACGAAGAAGAAGTGGTACCCCGCGCGCCAGCAGCGCGCCAGCTGACGCGGGGCCGCTCCGGCTACTTCTTGAGGGCGCGGATGATGCGCGCGAGGGCCTTGCCGGTCACCCACACGAAGGGGATGCCGACGGCGAGGACCGAGATCACGTTCGGCTGGAACCGCAGGCCGAGGTCGTCCTTGATGTAGGCGCCGATCGGGATGACCGTGGCGCCGCCGCCTCCGCCGCCGCCCTCCTGGCCGTCCTCGGAGCCGCTGCCTCCGCCGAAACCGAACCAGCGGAGGGCGACGGGGACGAGCGAGACGCCGTCGACGGTGACGGGCTCGCCGTAGATCGTCGCGGTACCCGCGGTGGTGACGGTGTCGGCCAGGGAGACTGCGATGTTGGGCATGGTGCGACGGTACTCCGCGGCTCTCCGCGGCGACAAGCGGCCCGCCGGGGCGCACAGGACTCGTCCATGGACCTCCGGGGACCTGCTGCCATGATCGACGGATGTCCGCCCGCACCCGCCGCCGCCGCCCCGTGCGCTCGGCCGCGGTGGCGGTCGCGAGCCTCGTGCTCGCCGCCTTCCTCGCCTTCCACCGCGCGCTGCCCGATCCGATCGGCTGGCTGTCGGTCCTCGAGGTCGGGATCCCCTGGACGGGGCTGCTCGTGCTGCTCCTCATCGCGGCCGCGGCGGCCCTCCGGTCGCGCCGGACGGCGGCCGCGGTCACCGTGCTGGCGATGGTCTACGGCGTGCTGGTGCTGCCGGTCGCGCTTCCGGCGCCGGCCGTGCGCTCCGGCTCGTTCACCGTCGTCAGCCAGAACATCGAGACGAGCAGCGACGCCGGTGGGCTGGCCGCCTCGCTCGCCGCCCGCGGCCCCGACGTGATCGCGCTGCAGGAGCTCGACGGAGACGCCGTGGACGCGGTCGACGCCGAGCTGGCCGACGAGTACCCGTACTCGTCCGTCTCGAGCACCGTCGGCGTCTGGAGCCGGACCGAGCTGACCGACGAGGAGCCGCTCGACCTCGGTCTCGGCTGGGAGCGCGCGCTCGCCGTCGACGTCGACACGCCGGTCGGCAGCGCGCGCCTGTTCGTGGTGCACCTGGCCTCGTTCCGGCCGGGCGACCACGAGGAGCGGGACACCATGCTCTCGAACCTCGCCACCGCTCTTCGAGACGACGCGTCGGAGCGGACACTGGTCATCGGCGATTTCAACACGCCGACGGACGACCACCTGTTCGCTCCGGTGCTGGCGGAGGCGGGTCTCGTCCGCACGGGCGGAGTCGGCTTCCCGGCGACCTGGCCGTCCCTGCTGCCGCTCGTCTCGCTCGACCACGCGCTCGCCGACGGCGTCACCGCCGCGACCGTCGCGGTCCTGCCGCCGAACGGCTCCGACCACCGCCCGATCAGTCTGACGATCGGTTCCGCGTAGCGAGCGTGTCGCTGAGGTCGATCCCCTTGGCCGACTCGGGAGCCGACCGGGACAGGAGCGAGGCGGGACGCACGGCCCCGGAGCCGAAGCGGGCGGCCACGCCGTCGACCGCGAGCTCCGCGTCGCGCCAGTCGTCGGAGTCGCTCCACAGGGAGAACGCGACGTCGTCGCCCTCGACCAGCTGCTCGCCGCGCACGCCGATCAGCCGCACGGGCCGCCGCATCGGGTTGGCCGCCTCGAGGAGCGCGGAGGAGGCCTCGTAGAGGACCCGGGCCACGTCCGTCGCCTCGACGAGCGTGCGGGAGCGGGTGAGGGTGCTGAAGTCGCCGAAGCGCACCTTCACCGCGACGGTGCGGCAGCGCACTCCCGAGCGGCGCATCCGCACGGCGACCTTGTCGCAGAGCCGCAGCAGCTCACGACGGACGAGCTCGGGGTCGGCCACGTCGTCGGCGAACGTGATCTCGTGTCCGGCGCTCTTCTCGATCTGGCGGGTGTCGACCGGCCGCGGATCCACCCCGTTCGCCAGGGCGTGCAGGCGCCTCCCGGTCGCCTCGCCGAGGGCGGACACCAGCGACGGCAGCGGGGTGGTCGCGACGTCGGCGACGGTGCGCAGACCGCGGCGGACGAGCGCCTCCTCCGTGCTCGCGCCGACTCCCCACAGCGCGCTCACGGGCAGCGGATCGAGGAACTCGCGGACGCCGTCGGCGGGGACGACCAGCAGACCGTCGGGCTTGGAGCGGCCGGAGGCGAGCTTGGCGACGAACTTGGTGCTGGCGATCCCGACCGAGCAGGTCAGCCCGAGCTCGGCGTGCACCCGGCGGCGGATCTCGGTGCCGATCGCGAACGGCGAGCCCGAGATGCGGCGGGCACCCGCGACGTCGAGGAACGCCTCGTCGATGCTCAGGCGCTCGACCAGCGGCGTGAAGGAGTCGAAGATCGCCATGACGCGGCGAGAGGCCTCGCGGTAGCGCTCCATGTGCGGCTCGAGGACCACGGCCTGCGGGCAGCGGCGGAGGGCGACCGCCATGGGCATCGCCGAGTTGACGCCGTAGCGGCGCGCCTCGTAGGTCGCCGCTGTGACGACGGAGCGCGCTCCGTGGTGCCCCACGATGACCGGCCTCCCGCGCAGATCCGGCCGGTCGAGCAGCTCGACGGAGGCGAAGAACGCGTCCATGTCGATGTGCATGATGCTCGCGCGCGGGTCGTCGAAGGGCTCGGTCGTGACCTGCCGCCCCGTGCCGTCCTGCTTGCTCACGCGGTGCCGTCCTGCTCGCTCACGCCGTGCCGTCCTGCCTGCTCACGCCGCTCCGTCCTGCTCGCCCACGCCCTGGGACATGCTCGCACGCACCACCGACATCGGCCGCTCGACCGCTGCGCGCGGGCCGGCCGGGAATGAGCGCCGACCACTCGCGGTTGACCCGAGCACCACGACGCTCCGGAGAGACCATGACGCACGAGCAGCCCGACTCCCCCACCGCCACCGAGACCGGCCCCGGCGCCGAGATGAGCCGCTGGCTCGATCTGCAGGACCGCGCCCACCGCGCCTTCGAGCTCCGGCTGAGCGCCGTCGAGGACTGGTCGGCCCCCACGCCCGACACCGAGTGGGACACGCGCGCGCTCGTGCTGCACGTCGTCCGCGAGCAGCAGCGCGCGCACACGCTCCTCTCGGGCGGCGACGAGTCGGCGCTGCGACTCGAGTCCGTCGCCACCGATCTGAGGAGCGAGTGGCGCCGCGTGACCGACCGCCTGCGCGTCGCTGTCCGCACCGTCGACCCGGCGGCGACCGTGCAGCTGGGGCGCGACACCGTCAGCGCCGTCGAGCTGCTGCAGGAGCAGACGGCCGATGTGACCGTCCACGCCTGGGACCTCGCCCGCGCGACCGGCAGCGACGAGCGGCTGGACGAGGAGCTCGTCGCAGCGGTCTGGGAGCTCTTCGCACCCCAGGAGGAGACCCTGCGCGCGAGCGGCCTCTACGCCGCGCCCGTGCCGGTCGACGACGCCGCCTCCCTCCAGAGCCGCCTGCTCGCCATCACCGGACGCGACGACCGCCTCGCCGCCTGACGGCCCGGCGCCCGGACGCCGTCAAGGCCTGGGGGCGTCCAGGGACGCCGCGGCAGGATGGAGTGGACCACGAACACGGGGCGACCCGCCCCGACGAGGAGAGGAACGTCCATGACACGCATCGCCGTCATCGGAGCCCACGGCAAGGTGGGGCAGCAGATCCTGCACCTGCTCTACGACGCCGGCCACGAGTCGGTCGGAGTGATCCGCAACCCCGATCACGCCGAGGACATCGTCCGGCTGGGCGGCGAGCCGCTCGTGCACGACCTCGAGGACACGACGCCCGAGGCCTTCGCCGAGGCGCTGGGCCACGTCGACGGCATGGTCTTCACCGCCGGAGCCGGACCCGACTCGGGCCCGGAGCGCAAGCGCACCGTCGACCTGGGGGCGTCCGTCCTCAGCCAGAAGGCCGCCGCGATCGTCGGGGTCCAGCACTTCGTGCAGGTCAGCGCGATCGGTGTGGACGAGCCGCTCCCCGAGGACACGGAGGAGGGCTGGAAGGCCTACGTCGAGGCCAAGCGCGACGCCGACGCGGCACTGCGCGACTCCGGCCTCGACTACACGATCCTCCGCCCGGGCGGGCTGACGGACGACGAGGGCACCGGCACGATCACGCTCGGCACCTCCGTCGAGAAGGGGAGCATCCCCCGAGCGGACGTCGCCGCCACGGTGATCGCCGCCCTGGCGCAGCCGACCTCCATCGCGAAGACGTGGGAGATCGTCTCCGGTCCCACCCCGATCGAGGACGCGGTGGCTCAGGGAGCCTGAGCCCCGGCACCTCCTCCTAGAGTGGGGCGGGTGAGCACCCACCCGCCCCGCCCCTGGATCCGCAGCTACGCGCCCGGCGTGCCGACGGAGCTCGAGCTCCCGACCGGCTCGCTCGTCGACATCGTCACCGAGTCGGCCGAGCGGTATCCCCACCAGGTCGCGCTCGAGTTCTTCGGCCGTTCGACCAGCTACTCCCAGCTCGCCGACGAGGTGGAGCGGGCCGCAGAGGGCCTCCGCCGCCTGGGCGTCCGCGCGGGCGATCCTGTCGCCCTCGTCCTCCCGAACTGCCCGCAGCACGTCGTCGCCTTCTACGCCGTCCTCCGGCTCGGCGCCGTGGTGGTCGAGCACAACCCGCTCTACACCCCGCGCGAGCTGCGCCACCAGTTCGAGGACCACGGCGCTCGTGTCGCGATCGCCTGGAACCGCGTCGTGCCGACGGTGCAGGACCTCCCGGCCGATCTCGGCGTCGAGACCGTCGTCGCCGTCGACCTCACCCGCGCGATGCCCGCCTCGATGCGCGCAGCCCTCCGCCTGCCGCTGAAGAAGGCTCGGGAGTCGCGCGCCGCGCTGACCGGGCCGGTCCGCGGCGCGATCGACTGGGAGACGCTGCTGCGCCGGCGGATCGACCCGGCGCACCCGCGCCCGGTCGCGGAGGACCTCGCGGTCATCCAGTACACGAGCGGCACGACCGGCACGCCCAAGGGCGCCGAGCTGACCCACGCGAACCTGACGGCGAACGCCGCCCAGTCGCGCGCCTGGGTGCCGACGGTCCGCCGCGGCGACTGCGTGGTCTACGCGGTGCTCCCCATGTTCCACGCCTACGGGCTGACGCTCTGCCTCACCTTCGCGATGAGCATGGGCGCGCGCCTGGTGCTGTTCCCGAAGTTCGACCCGGAGCTGGTGCTGAAGGTCGTCAAGAAGCACCCCGCCACCTTCCTCCCGGCCGTTCCGCCGATCGCGGAGCGCCTGGCGCGCAGCGCGCAGCAGCGGGGCGTCTCCCTCCGCGGCATCGAGATCGCCATCTCCGGCGCGATGCCGCTCGACCCGGCGCTGGTCGAGTCGTTCGAGGCGCTGACCGGAGGCACGCTCGTCGAGGGCTACGGCCTCTCGGAGACCTCTCCGGTCCTGATGGCCAACCCGGTCGGTCCGACGCGACGCGCCGGGACGGTCGGGCTTCCGCTGCCCGGCACCGACGTGCGGATCGTCGACCCCGAGGATCCCGACACGGAGGTGGCGACCGGCGAGCAGGGCGAGCTGGTCGTGCGCGGTCCGCAGGTGTTCCGGGGCTACCACCGCAAGCCCGACGAGACGGCGGCGACCTTCACCGGCGACGGCTGGTTCCGCACCGGCGACATCGCGACGATCGACGAGGACGGCTTCGTGCGCATCGTCGACCGGATCAAGGAGCTCGTGATCACGGGCGGCTTCAACGTCTCGCCGTCCGAGGTGGAGGAGGTGCTGCTCCGCCTGCCCGAGATCAAGGAGGTGGCGGTGGTCGGCCTGCCCGATCCGCGCAGCGGCGAGTCCGTGGCGGCGGCGGTCGTCCTGGAGCCGGGCGCGCAGCTCGACGTCGCAGCCGCCCGCAAGGCCGTCCGGGAGGCGCTGACGCCCTACAAGGTGCCCAAGCGGATCACCGTCGTCGACGAGCTGCCGCGGAGCATGATCGGCAAGGTCCTCCGCCGCCAGGTGAAGGCGATGCTGACCGACGAGGACTAGCCCGGAACGAGCGAGGGCCCACGACCACTGTCCGTGATCGGGGGCCCTCTGCAACGAGGCTAGAAGCCGAAGTCGCCGCCTCCGAAGTCGCCGCCCCCGCCGAAGTCGCCTCCGCCACCGAAGTCGCCGCTGCCGGAGTCGCCCCAGCCGCCGCCGTCTCCGGCGTCCGCACCGGAGGCGTCCGCACCTCCCGAAACCGCTCCGCCGTCGGCCGAGGCGTCTCCCCCGCCGTCACCGCCGGCGTAGTCGCCTCCCGCGTCGGGGAGGAACGCGCCCGCGATGGCCGAGCCGATCGCGAACCCGGCGATCGTGCCGAGCATCGAGGAGGCGAGGACGCCGCCGAAGCCCATGCCTCCGCCGCCGGAGAAGCGCCGCTCCATGAATCCGGGCTGGCGCAGCTCGCTCCTCGTGGCGGACTGGGCGAGCGTGCGGGGATCGTCGTCCTTCGGCGCGTCGCCGACAGGGGCCCCCTCGCTGAGCTCTCGGAAGACCTGCTGGCGCTGCTCCGGGGTCAGCTGCTCGAAGGCCTCGCGGTGCACCTGCTCGATCGCCTCGGGCGGCGCGGTGCGGAGGAGATAGCGGTAGCGCTCGATGGCACGCTCATCGTCGGTGCGCGGAGACGTCGCCGGAGGGGAGCCGTACTCGGGCCTGCGGTCCGCGGCCTGCGGCGGCGCGTACGTCGAGCGGCGTGCGCTCTCGGGCTGCTCGTCGCGGCCCAGCAGTCGGTCCAGGAATCCCATGATCTCCTCCTCGGCGCCCGACGGACGCACACCGCCACCGTAGGCCCCTCGTCGCTCCGGGTGCTGAGCGTTCTCTCAGAGGCTGCTCGGAGCGGGGGCCTCGGTCACTTCTGCTTCGGGATGACCACCCACATCACGAGGTAGGCGATGATCTGCGGCCCCGGGAGGAGGCACGAGAGCACGAACAGGAGACGCACCACGAAGGGGCTCCAGCCGAATCGGCGGGCGAGACCGGCACAGACGCCGGCGATGATCCTGCCCCGACGGGGGCGCACGAGAGTAGCCATGACTCCACTCTGGCGCAGGGCGCCTGAGCGGGGCATCCGGGAAACCCCCTAGGTCTGCGAGGGAGTCCCGTCGAGCTCCTCGGGCCGGAACGCTCCGACCGAGCGGGCGAAGGCGGCGGCGCGCTCGGCGTCGGCCTCCGGCCAGACCACGTGGAAGCGCTCGAAGACCACGTCGCCGATGCCGCCCGGTGAGACGCGGGCGAAGTAGCGGCGGTGGCCGTCGAGCCAGGAGGCGCGCGTGCGGTCCCCCTCGCCCTCGGCCCAGGCGAACGCGTCGTCGACGGAGTCGAGCGGACCGGTCCGCACCTCGTCCGTCACGAGGACGACACGCGCCGCTCCCGCGCCGTCGCAGACGATCCAGTGGTCACCCGCGACGGGCGCCCCCTCCTCGGCGAGGGACGCCGTGGCCGTCTTCACTCCGCGCCGCACGAGGCCCAGCAGCTCGTCCGCCATCGCCGTGCTGTCGCCGAACGCCTCGACCGGCGGGAGCGCCTCGTCGACTCCCGGATGCGCGGAGCGGTACTCCGCCCAGAGGAGCGCCGCCGAGGCGGCGTCGGTGTCGGGGAGGGCGGTGCGCTCCGGCGCGGCGGGCACGAGCGCCACGATGTTCGCCCCGGCCAGGGAGGCGGGATCGTCGGGGTGGTTGTCGGGCGTGGTGACCGTGTCGAAAGGCCAGTGCTGCTGGAGCCAGCGGCGCGCGTAGGCGTCGAGCTCCTCCTCGAGCCGCGAGCCCCGGACGGCGGGGACGACCCACCAGGAGGCCTCGGCGGAGTCGCCGCCGCCGGGCCGGACGCTCAGAGCGCCCAGCGCCTCGGTGCGGTCCGGGCCGACGAGCAGGAACGCGTGCGCTCTGCCCGCACGCGACTCCTCCTCGAGGCGCAGGAGACCGCGCACGTCGTCGCCGAGGGACGCCGACGGCAGGGCGGCCGGATCGTCCCCGCGGAGGAGAGCCGCGAGCCACGGTCGCTGCTCGCCGATCACCGCGTGCAGGAGGTCCGCGTCGCTGGAGACGAGAGGACGCAGGAGGGCGCCTGCCGGCAGCTCGAGCCGCGCGGGAAGGGGCGCGTCGCCGGTTCCACCGCTCATGACCGCACCTCCCCGCGCACCGGCTCAGCCGGCCGCGCGCTCCAGGACGAGCTCGCGGACGCGGGCGGCGTCGGCCTGCCCCTTCATGGCCTTCATCACGGCACCGATCACGGCACCGGCGGCCTGCACCTTGCCGTCGCGGATCTTCGCGAGCACGTCGGGCTGCGAGGCCAGTGCCGCGTCGATCGCCTCGATGAGCGCTCCGTCGTCCGAGACGACCGCGAGTCCACGGGCGTCGACGACCTCCTGCGGGGTGCCCTCCCCGGCGATGACGCCCTGGAGGACCTCGCGGGCGAGGCGGTCGGTCAGCGTGCCGCTCTCGATCAGACCGGCGAGCTCGGCGACCTGGGCCGGGGTGACCAGGGAGGCCGGGTCCTCGCCCGCCGCGTTCGCGAGGCGCGCGATCTCCCCGGTCCACCACTTGCGGGCCGCCTGCGGAGCGGCTCCCGCGGAGACGGTCTCGGTGATCTCGACCAGCAGGCCGCTGTTGGCGACGTCCTGGAACTCGAGGTCGGTGAAGCCCCACTCCTGCTTGAGGCGGCGACGGCGGTCGGCGGGCTTCTCGGGGAGCGCGGCGCGCAGCTCCTCGATCAGCTCGGGGCTCGGCACGACCGGGAGCAGGTCGGGCTCCGGGAAGTAGCGGTAGTCGTCGGCGTCGCTCTTGGGCCGGCCCGCGGAGGTGCGGCCGGTGTCCTCGTGCCAGTGGCGCGTCTCCTGCGTGATCGTGCCGCCCGCGGCGAGGATCGCCGCCTGGCGCTGGATCTCGTAGCGGACGGCGCGCTCGACCGAGCGGAGCGAGTTGACGTTCTTGGTCTCGGTGCGGGTTCCGAGCTTCTCCTGGCCGATCGGGCGGAGCGAGACGTTCGCGTCGCAGCGCAGGTTGCCGCGCTCCATCTTGGCGTCCGAGATGCCGAGCGCCAGCACGATGTCGCGGATCATCGCGACGTAGGCCTTCGCGTACTCGGGCGCGCTCTTCCCCGCGCCGTAGATGGGCTTCGTGACGATCTCCACGAGCGGGACCCCCGCGCGGTTGTAGTCCACGAGCGAGTACTCGGCGCCCTGGATGCGGCCGGTGGCGCCGCCGACGTGCGTGAGCTTGCCGGCGTCCTCCTCCATGTGCGCGCGCTCGATCGGGATCTGCACGAGCGAGCCGTCGGCCAGCTCGATCTCGACCGAGCCCTCGAAGGCGATCGGCTCGTCGAACTGCGAGATCTGGTAGTTCTTCGCCAGGTCCGGATAGAAGTAGTTCTTGCGCGCGAAGCGGCTGGACGGGGCGATCGAGCAGCCCAGGGCGAGGCCGAGGCTGATCGAGTAGCGGACGGCTTGCTCGTTCACGACCGGCAGCGAGCCCGGGAGGCCGAGGTCGACCGGGGTCACGTTCGTGTTGGGCTCGGACCCGAACTCGTTCGGCGCGTCCGAGAACATCTTGGTCTTCGTGTTGAGCTCGACGTGCACCTCGAAGCCGAGCACCGGCTCGAAGGTCTCGAAGACCTCGTCGTAGTCCATCAGCTCGGGAGCGGACGTGTGCGCGGAGGCCATCAGACGGCACCTTCCTCGGTCGCGGAGAGCACGGAGTGGGTCAGGTCGGGGGCCTGCGCGAGGAGCGGGCGGCCCCACTTCTCCTCGAGCAGCGCCTCGAGCGCGGCGCCCACGGTGTAGAGGCGCACGTCCTCCCGGGCGGGAGCGAGGAACTGGATGCCGACGGGCAGCCCGTCCTCGTCGGCGAGGCCGGCGGGGACGGAGATGCCGGGGATGCCGGCCAGGTTCGCCGGGATGGTCGCGACGTCGCCGCGGTACATCGCCAGCGGGTCGTCGAGCTTCTCGCCGAGGCGGTAGGCGGTCGTCGGTGCCGTCGGCGAGGCGATCACGTCGACGTCCGCGAAGGCCGCGTCGAAGTCCCGCTGCACCAGGGTCCGGACCTTCTGCGCGCTGCCGTAGTAGGCGTCGTAGTAGCCGGCCGAGAGGGCGTAGGTGCCGAGGATGATCCGGCGCTTGACCTCGGGGCCGAAGCCCTGCTCGCGGGTCGCGGACATGACCTGCTCGACCGTGCCGCCGCCCTCCGGCGTGACCCGGAGGCCGAACCGGACCGAGTCGAACTTGGCGAGGTTGCTGGAGGCCTCCGCGGGGAGGATCAGGTAGTAGGCGGCGACCGCGTGCTCGACGCTCGGGAGGCTCACCTCGACGACCTCGGCTCCGGCGCCCTGAAGGATCTCGAGCGCCTCGTGGAAGCGCGCCAGCACGCCGGGCTGGAAGCCCTCGCCGCCGTCGAGCTCCTTGACCACGCCGATCCGGAGGCCCGTCACGTCGGCGCGGCGCACCGCGTCGGCGAAGGAGGGCCAGGAGTCGCGCAGCGACGTCGAGTCGCGCGGGTCGTGGCCCGCGATGACGTCGTGCAGCAGCGCGGAGTCGAGGACCGTCCGGGAGACGGGGCCGATCTGGTCGAGGCTCGAGGCGAGCGCGATCGCTCCGTAGCGGGACACGCCGCCGTAGGTCGGCTTCACGCCGACGGTGCCGGTCACGTGCGCGGGCTGGCGGATCGATCCCCCGGTGTCGGAGCCGAGGGCCAGGGGCGCCTCGTAGCTCGCGACGGCCGCGGCGGACCCGCCGCCGGAGCCGCCGGGGATGCGGTCGAGGTCCCACGGGTTGTGGGTGGGGCCGTAGGCGCTGCGCTCGGTGGTCGAGCCCATCGCGAACTCGTCCATGTTGGTCTTGCCGATCGGGACCAGCCCGGCCTCGCGGACCTTGCGCATGACGGTCGCGTCGTAGGGCGGGCGCCAGCCCTCGAGGATGCGGGAGCCGCTCGTGGTCGGCATGTCGTTCGTGACGATGACGTCCTTGACCGCGAGAGGCACTCCGGCGAGGGGGTGCAGCGACTCGCCGTCGGCGCGCCGGCGGTCGATCGCCTCGGCGGACGCGACCGCGCCCTCGCGCGCGACGTGGAGGAAGGCGTGGACCGCTCCGTCGACCGCGTCGATGCGCTCGAGGTGGGCGCGGGTGGCCTCGACCGAGGAGACCGAGCCGTCGGCCAGCTTCTCGGAGAGGGCGGACGCGCTGAGGCGGACGAGCTCGTCGCCGTGCGCGCTCACTGCTCCTCCCCCAGGATCGCGGAGACCTGGAAGCGGCTGCCGTCGTGCTCGGGCGCGCCGGAGAGCGCCTGCTCGAGCGTGAGGGTCTCGCCGACCACGTCGGGCCGGAAGACGTTCTCGAGCGGGATCGGGTGGCTGGTCGCCGGCACCTCGGGCGTGGCGACGGCCTGGACCGCGCGCACGGAGTCGACGATCTGGCCGAGCTCCCTGGTGAGGCTCCCGATCTCGTCGGAAGTGAGGTCGATCCTGGCCAGCTGGGCCAGATGGGCGACCGTGTCGGCCGTGATCTCGGACATGCGTCTCCGTCTGGTGGTTCGGGGGGGTTTTCCGGCCGCCAGTCTACTCGGCGCGCCCGCACCGCCTCCGCCCGCGCCGCCCGACCGTCAGGAGCCGCCGAAGAGGCTGGAGCCGTGCTTCAGGAGTGCGTTGTACGCCCCCTCGTAGGTGGTCGGCAGGTCCTCGCCGGGCTCGCCGTACCGGGCCAGCAGCAGGCCCATCAGGCCGACGGCGGGCGGGCTCAGCGGCTTGTCGCGGTTCACGTGCGCCGGATGCGCGGGCGCCGCCTCGGGGTTCGGGGGCAGGTACTGCGGCACCGTGGTCGGCCAGTCGCCGATCTGCCGCGGCTCGTCGAGGGTCAGCACCCCGAAGAGGTCGGGGGCGGAGGCGTCGCGAGCGGTCAGCGGCTCGAGGCCGTGCAGGGCGCTGAGGGTCCGGATCACCGCGCCGTGGTGCAGCTCGTCGTGCACGATCGTGCCGGCCCTCGTGTACGCCGAGACGGCGATCGCCGGCACGCGGCAGCCGAGCCGGTCGAAGGCGAAGCCCATCTCGCCCTCGCGGCCGTCGCCCGGCGGAGTCGCCGACGGCGGGGGGACGTGGTCGTAGAGGCCGCCGTGCTCGTCGAAGGTCGCCAGCAGCAGCGTGTTCACCGCGTTCGAGCCGGTCGTGCTCGCGCTCTCCCGGATCGCCGAGTACACCTGGTGCAGCAGCAGCTCGCCGGCGCGGACGTCGGACAGCGCGCTGTCGTAGACGGGCGTGCCGTCGACCTCGTCCTCGTGCAGGACCCCGGTCGGCGGGTGCATGTCGTTGTGGTCGAAGACGAGCCGCGGCTCGAGGAAGGCGTAGTCGGGCAGCTCGCCGTTCTCCACGTCGGCGTAGAACCGGTCCATCGTCGAGAAGTGGGTCTTCCAGTACTTCTCGAGCACCGGCGCGTGCAGGAACCCGGTGTACGAGACCACCTGCAGCGCGTCGAAGTAGACGCGCCAGGTCCTCCCCGCCTCCTCGAGGCGGTTGAACACCGTCGGCGCGTCGGCCAGGTCGTCCGCGAGCCACTTCTCGTAGCCGCCGCCCTGCTTGTTGGTGACGAAGCCGTGCGAGGTCGACGCGTGCAGGAAGGACCGGTTGCAGAAGGTCTGGGAGGGGACGGCGCAGAACCACTGGTCGAAGACGGCGAACTCGCGGGCGAGGGTGGAGAAGACGGGCAGCATCTCCGGCGAGAAGCCGCCCATGATCGTCCGCGCCTCCTCCGCCGTGGGCTCCTGCCCCTTCTTCATCACCCTCAGGTGCTGGACGTAGTCCTCGAGGAAGCCGCTCATCGTCGGGGCGGAGGCGTCGGCGGGCGCGTTGAATGGCGCGGTCATGGCGCCGACGGTGCGGCCGGCGTTCTCGGGCGGATCCACCGTGCCGAAGAGCTGAGTGTTGACGTGCGGGTACTCCTCGCCCGGGTCCGGGTCGGGCTGGCGCATCACGGAGTCGGTGGCGCCCTCGTAGACGTGCGTGCCGACGGTCAGTCCCCCGGCGCTGGTGTTCGTCCGCTCGTCGGGGAGGAGGCCCTCGAAGCTCTCGCCCGCGGGCAGGTCGTCCGGTCCGTAGAGGCGGCCGAGGACGTTGTCGAAGGAGCGGTTCTCGAACATGATCACGACGACGTGGTCGAATCCCGGCTCCGTGCGGGCGGGCAGTCGCGGCTCCTCCTCGCGGCGGGGGCCGGAGGCGACGGCCGCGCCGATCGCGCCACCGGCGAGGGCTCCGGCTCCGACTCCGGCGGCGGCGGTGCCGGCCAGGAAGCGGCGGCGCGAGCGGGAGCGGGGAGCTCCGTCGTCGTGCTCCGAGGGAGTCCGCTCGCTGGTCATCTCCGCCGCCTCTCCTGCGCCGCCTGCGCCTGCTCGGAGTGTAGCGACGCGCCCGGGACGGCGGCTCGAACGCGGGCGAGCAGTCCCGACTCCGGCTCGGGGTCGACGTGCGCGCGGCGGGCCGCGTCGCGGAGGCGGCGCCCGACCGGCGCGGGCGGCGCGAACGCGGGCGCCGTGCGGGGCCAGCGCGCGAGGGACCGGTCGGGACCGCTGAGGAGTGCGGCCAGCTCACGGACCTGCGGATCGACGAGGGCCCGGCGCACGCCCGCCCGGGCGCGGACGAGCTGCGCGGGAGTCTCCGGACCGAGCGGCACGCCGATCCGTGCACCCGAGGGGACGGCCGAGGCGATCACGAGCGCCGGCACCGTGCCGGGCCGCTCCGCGCTCCCCCGCGCGGTGACGAGGAGCAGCATCCGCCGCCCTGCCCGCTCCGCGTCGCGGACGGCGTCGAACACGACGTGCAGCAGCTGCTCCGCGAGGCGCGCATCGGCGGATCGATCGGTGCCGGCGGCTGCGGCGTCGGCGAAGTCGGCCGGATCGACGAGGGACCGCGGCTCGACCAGGACGAGCGGAGGCAGGGTGCCGGCTGCGGCCTCGGCGGCCAGCGCGTCGATGGGAAGGAGGCGCCCGCCGCGGGAGCCGGCGGCGCCCGGATCGCGGTGGGGCCACTCCGGATCGGCGAGGAGCGTGATCGAGACGCCCTGCCGCTCGTCGACCGCGAGAGCCCAGCCGGTGCCGGTCTCCCGGGCCGCGCGCAGGGCCGCCGGCAGCGGATCGCGGCCGTCGGCGCGCCAGTGGTCGGCCCGGGCGAAGGCCGTGGCGAGGAGCGCGTGCACCGGCAGCATCTCGGGGGCGAAGCGCGCGCCCGGAGGATCGTCCGGGCCGGGCGCGGTCATCACGGCGTCCGTATCACCGGTGAACACCGGACCGTCCGGATCGTCGAGCGCGCCGAGGACCTGGTCGCGGCTGCGGCCGGCGAAGGAGAGCACGACCAGGTGGTCGATCCGGCCCAGCACCTCGGCGGTCCGGCGCTCGGCGGGGGTGGGCCTAACCGCGGCGTCGAGCGCGAGCGACGCTGCGTCGGCGAGGGAGCGGCGCAGGAACGCACGCCGCTCCCCGCCGCCCGCGTCAGGCATCGGGCCCGGTCGGCTCCTCCGTGCTCGGGGCGGCCGCGTCCGGGACGGCGTCGGTGTCCGGCACGGCGTCGTCCTCCGGCGAGGCGTCGGAGCGCGATGCGCCGGCGACGTCCCCGTCCGGGCCGGCGGCGGCCTCCTCCGGAGCGTCGGCGGACGCCTCCTCCGGCAGTGCGATCGCGTCCGGTCCCTCCGTCACCAGGAGGTGGAACTCGGCCGCGGTGATGATCCGGAGCCCCAGGGCCTCGGCCTTGCCGAGCTTGCTGCCGGCGCCGGGACCGGCGGCGACGTAGTCGGTCTTCTTGGAGACGCTCGAGCCGGCCTTGCCGCCGGCCGCGAGGATGGCCTCCTGCGCCCCCTCGCGGGAGTACCCCTCCAGGCTGCCGGTTGCCACGACCGTGAGACCCGCGAGCACCCCGCCGGCGGCGTCCGCGGCACCGGGACCGGGGTGGCCGGGCGTGGCGAAGCGCACTCCGGCCGCGGCCCAGCGGTCGACGATCTCGACGTGCCAGTCGACCTCGAACCAGGCGATCAGGGCGTCGGCGATGATCCCGCCCACCCCGTCGACCGCGGCGAGCTCGTCGCGGCTCGCCCCGCGGATCGCGTCGAGCGAGCCGAAGTAGCCCGCCAGCGCGCGCGCGGCGACCGGGCCGACGTGCCGGATGCTGAGCGAGACCAGCAGACGCCACAGCTCCTTGGTCTTCGCCCGCTCGATGTTCTCGATCAGCCGGAGGGCGTTGGTGGAGGGCACGGAGGCCGCGTCCCCCGCGAAGGCTCCCGCCTCCGGGTCGAAGGCGCCGTCCTTGGCGAGCTGCCGCTTGCGCTTGAAGGGCGTGACGACCTTCGGATCGCCCTTCGCGTCGAGCTTCTGCAGACCCGTCTCGGAGTCGCGGACGACGACCTCGATCGGGAAGAGATCGGCCACCGTGAGCTCGAACAGGCCGGCCTCGGTCCGCAGCGGCGGCTCGGCGGGCACCAGGGGCTGGGTCAGGGCGGCGGCGCTGACCTCGCCGAGCGCCTCGATGTCGAGCGCGCCGCGGCTGCCCATGTGCTCGACGCGCCCGCGGACCTGCGCGGGGCAGGACTCCGCGTTGGGGCAGCGCAGGTCGACGTCGCCCTCCTTGGCCGGAGCGAGCGTGGTGCCGCACTCGGGGCACTGCGTCGGCATCACGAACTCGCGCTCGGAGCCGTCGCGGAGCTCCACCACCGGGCCGAGCACCTCGGGGATGACGTCCCCGGCCTTCCGCAGCACGACCGTGTCGCCGATGAGCACGCCCTTGGCCTTGACCACGTCGGCGTTGTGCAGCGTGGCCTGGCGCACCTCGGACCCCGCGACCTTCACCTTGGTCATCTGGGCGAACGGCGTCGCGCGGCCGGTGCGCCCGACGCTCACGACGATGTCGAGGAGCTTCGTGTGGACCTCCTCGGGCGGGTACTTGTAGGCGATCGCCCAGCGCGGCGCCCGGCTGGTGGCGCCGAGCTCGTCGTGCAGCTCGAGCTCGTCCACCTTCACGACCACGCCGTCGATCTCGTGCTCGACCGAGTGCCGCTCGCGGCCGTAGCGGTCGACGAAGGCGAGCACCTCCTCCACCAAGGCCGAGACGCGGTTGTGGCCGCTGACCGGCAGTCCCCAGGAGGAGAGGAGCCCGTAGACCTCGGACTGGGACGCGACAGGCGGGTCCGGCCAGGCGCCGATGCCGTGCACGTAGAGCGCGAGGGAGCCGACGCGCGCCTCGCCGGCGCGCAGGTCGAGACCCGACTTCTTGTCGAGCTGCTGGCGGAGGCCGCCGCTCGCCGCGTTCCGCGGGTTGGCGAAGGTCGGGAAGCGCCGCAGTGCGCTCGTGCGCGCCTTCTCCTCCTCGAAGACGCCTCGGGTGGCGGGCGGGCGGGACGACCAGCGGGTCCGCGCCTCCTCGACCGCCTCGTCGCGAAGCGTCTCCTGGAGGGCGTTCAGCTCGGCGAAGGCGGCCACGGGGATGAAGACCTCGCCGCGGACCTCGACGAGTGCCGGGTGGCCCTCGCCGGAGAGGCGCTCGGGGATGCCCGCGACGCGGAGGGCGTTGACGGTGACGTCCTCGCCGGTGCGGCCGTCACCGCGGGTCGCCGCCGTGACGAGGCGGCCGTCCTCGTAGTGGAGGGAGATCGCGAGCCCGTCGATCTTGAGCTCCGTGAGCCAGGCGACGGGGCGGTCGGCCGAGGCCACCGTCTTCTCGCACCACTCGCGCAGCTCCTCGGCCGAGAACACGTTGTCGAGGGAGAGCATCCGCTCGGCGTGGTCGATCGGGGCGAGGCCCGCTCCGACGATCCCGCCGACGGTCCGCGTCGGCGAGTCCTCGGCGGCGAGCTCGGGGTGCTCGGCCTCGAGCGCGGCGAGCTCGCGCACCAGGGCGTCGTACTCGGCGTCGGACAGCGGCGAGGAGTCGGCCGCGTAGTAGTCGTCGCTCGCCGACCGGATCCGCGCCCGCAGCTCCTCGACGCGGGCGGCGGGCTCGACGGCGCTCACCGGAGCACCGCGGCGTCGGCCGCGACCGTGCGGTCGATCGTGCACTGGCCCAGCACGCGGGTGCCGAGGTAGACGACGGCCGTCTGGCCGGGGGCGACGCCGTCGAGCGGCGAGTCCGGAGTGATCACGAGCTCCACCCTGCCATCGACGTGCGACACCACCGCGGAGGCGGGGACCGGGTCGGCGTGCGCGCGGATCTGGACGTCGCAGCGGAAGGGCGCGTCCACGTCCTCGGGAGCGGCGCCCGCCCAGGTGAACCGCTCGCCGGCGATCTCGCCGATGCGCAGCGCCTCGCGCGGACCGACGACGACCTCGTTGCTCACCGGCCGCACCTCCAGGACGAAGCGCGGCCGGCCGTCGGGCGCGGGGACGCCGAGGTGCAGGCCCCGGCGCTGGCCCACCGTGTACCCGTGAGCGCCCTCGTGGGAGCCGACCACCGCGCCGTCCCGATCGACGACCGCTCCGGTCTCGGGGGCGACGCGCTCGGCGAGCCAGCCGCGGGTGTCGCCGTCGGGGATGAAGCAGATGTCGTAGCTGTCGGGCTTGCTCGCGACGCTGAGGCCCCGCTCCGCCGCCTCCGCGCGCACGATCGCCTTGGACGGCGTGGAGCCGAGCGGGAACATCGAGTGCCGCAGCTGCTGCTCCGTCAGCACGCCGAGGACGTAGGACTGGTCCTTCGCCTCGTCGCTCGCGCGGTGGAGCTCCGGGGAGCCGTCGGCGGCGGTGCGGAGGGAGGCGTAGTGGCCGGTGCAGACCGCGTCGAAGCCGAGGTCGAGAGCCTTCTCGAGCAGGGCGGCGAACTTGATCCGCTCGTTGCAGCGCATGCAGGGGTTCGGGGTGCGGCCCACCGAGTACTCGGCGACGAAGTCGTCGACGACGTCCAGCTTGAACCGTTCGGAGAAGTCCCACACGTAGTACGGGATGCCGAGGACGTTCGCGGCGCGCTGCGCGTCCATCGAGTCCTCGATCGTGCAGCACCCCCGGCTGCCGGTGCGCAGCGTGCCGGGCATCCTGCTCAGGGCGAGGTGCACGCCCACCACATCGTGCCCCGCCTCCACCGCGCGGGCCGCGGCCACCGCCGAGTCCACTCCACCGCTCATCGCCGCCAGAACCTTCACCGTGCGAGTCTACGTTTCCCGCGGGCGCGGCCGGCAGGGGTTCAGGCGGGCAGCACCGCGCGGCTCGAGAGTCCGGCTCGGGCGGCGCGGGCGTAGGCGGCGGGCAGCGCGGCCAGGAGGGCGTCGACGTCCGCGTCGGTCGAGGTGTGGCCGAGCGTCATCCGGAGCACCCCGCGGGCCTCCTCCTCGCTCCGGCCGAGCGCGAGGACCACGTGCGAGGGCTCCGGGATCCCCGCCGTGCAGGCGGACCCGGTCGAGACGGAGACGCCCGCGGTGTCGAGGAGGAAGAGGAGGGAGTCGCCCTGCGCACCGGGGAAGGCGAGGTGCGCGTTGTTGGCGACCCGGCGTCCGGAGTCGAGGGCGGGCCCGGTCAGGGTCGCCCCCGGCACGGCGGCGAGGACGCCCGCGACGAGCCGGTCGCGCAGGGCGGCAAGGCGCTGCGCCTCCGCCGACAGCTCGGCGTCCGCCTCGACCGCGGCGGCGGCGAAGGCCGCGGCGCCGGGCACGTCCTGGGTGCCGGAGCGGACGCCCCGCTGCTGTCCGCCTCCGTGCAGCACCGGGATCACGCGGGCGTCGCGGGCGAGCACGAGCGCACCGGTCGCGATCGGGCCGCCGACCTTGTGACCCGAGACGCTGACGGCGGCCAGTCCCGCGCCGCGCCCGGAGCCGGAGGCGCGGCGGATCTCGGCGATCCGCAGCGGCACGTGCCCGAGGGCGGCGACCGCGTCGACGTGGAGGGGGACGCCGGCGCGGGCGCACGCCGCCGCCAGCTCGGCGATCGGATTGATCGTCCCGATCTCGTTGTTGACCCAGAGCACCGTGACCAGGGCGACCGAGCCGGGGTCCTCCTCCAGCGCCGCGGCGAGCGCCTCCGGCCGCAGGGTGCCCTCGTCGTCGAGAGGCAGCCACTCGAGGACGGCGCCCTCGTGCTCGGCGAGCCAGGCGGCCGAGTCGAGCGTCGCGTGGTGCTCCCCCTCGGCGACCAGGACCCGGACGCGAGCCGGGTCCTCGCTCCGGCGCTGCCAGTAGAGGCCCTTGATCCCGAGGTTGACCGCCTCGGTGCCGCCGGCGGTGAGGATCACCTCGATCGGCTCGCAGCCGAGCACCCCGGCGAGCGCCGACCGGGCGTCCTCCAGCCGGCGGCGCGCCTCCTGGCCGGAGCCGTGGACGGAGGAGGGATTGCCGCCGTGGGCGGACGCCTCCGCGAACGCGGCGAGCGCCGAGGCGCGCAGCGGGGTGGTCGCGGCGTGGTCGAGGTAGATCACAGCAGCCCTTCGTCCCGCGTCGGGGGCACGGAGGGAGCCGGTGCCCGTCACTACTGTAAGTCGCATGACCTCTCACGATCCCCTGGCCCGGCTCGGCGTGACCGTGGACGATCAGGGCGGTGAGCTGCGGGTCTGGTCCGAGAGCGCGAGCGCCGTCGATCTGCTGCTGTACGACGAGAAGGATCCGACCTGGGTGACCCGCACGGTCCCGCTGGCGCGCGACGACGCCGCGGTCTGGTCCGCGCGCTCCGATCTGCTGGCCCCCGGCCGCCGCTACGCCCTGCGCGTCGACGGACCCACGGGCCCCCGGCACCGCTTCGACCCCCGCCGGGCCCTGCTGGAGCCGTACTCCCGCGGCCTGCACCGGGTGGCGGAGAACGAGTGGCGCTCGGTCGTCGTGGACGACGCGTTCGACTGGGGCTCCTCCTCCCGGCCCGGCACCCCGATGGACCGCACCGTGATCTACGAGGCGCATGTGAAGGGGCTGACCCGGCTGAACCCGGCGCTGCCCGTGGAGCTGCGCGGCACCTACGCCGGCCTGGCGCACGAGTCGACGGTCTCGGCGCTGCTCGATCTGGGCGTGACGGCGGTCGAGCTGCTGCCCGTGCACGCGTTCGTGTCGGAGCAGCGCCTGCTGCGGCAGGGGCTGACCAACTACTGGGGCTACAACACGCTGAACTTCTTCGCCCCGCACGCCGCGTACGCCTCCTCCACCGCGCAGCGCGGCGGACCGACCGCGGTGCTCCGCGAGTTCAAGGGGATGGTGAAGCTCCTGCACGAGGCCGGCCTCGAGGTGATCCTGGACGTGGTCTACAACCACACCGCCGAGGAGGGGCCGGGCGGGCCGATGTCGAGCCTGCGCGGGATCGACGACGCCGGCTGGTACCGCCAGACGCCCGAGGGCCACTACGTGGACGTCACCGGCTGCGGGAACACGATCGACTTCGGCCGGCCCGCGGCGCAGCGCCTCGCGTTGGACTCGATGCGCTACTGGTCGGGCGAGGTCGGGATCGACGGCTTCCGGCTCGACCTGGCCGCGACCCTCGGCCGGGACGAGATCGCGCACTTCCGGAGCGACCACCCGCTGCTGCGGGCCGCGGTCGAGGATCCGGCGCTGGCCGGCGTGAAGATGATCGCCGAGCCCTGGGACGTGGGGATGGGCGGCTGGCAGACCGGGAACTTCCCGGCCGGGTGGTCGGAGTGGAACGACCGCTACCGCGACCGCGCCCGCAACTTCTGGCTCTCGGACATCGACTACGCCCGCCGCGCCGGCACGGCCCCCGTCGGCATCGGCGGCTTCGCGACCCGGCTCTCGGGCTCGTCCAACACGTTCTCGGCGGAGCGGGGCCCCCTCGCGTCGGTCAACTTCGTCACCGCGCACGACGGCTTCACGCTGGCGGACCTGGTCTCGTACAACGTCAAGCACAACATCGGCAACGGCGAGTCGAACCGCGACGGAGCCGACACCAACCGCTCCTTCAACCACGGCTTCGAGGGCCCCACCACCGACGAGCGGATCACGCTGGCGCGGCGCAAGGCGATGCGGAACCTTCTCGGCACCCTGCTGCTGTCGGCCGGCGTGCCGATGATCACGGCGGGCGACGAGACCGGGCGCAGCCAGCGCGGCAACAACAACGCCTACTGCCAGGACTCGGACCTGACCTGGGTGCGCTGGGAGGGCCTGGCCGACTGGCAGCTCGCGCTCCGCGCGCACACGCGCACCCTGCTGCGCCTGCGGCGTGAGCACCCGGCGCTGCGTCCCTCCCGCTACGGCAGCGGCGACGCGAGCGAGCCGGGCGCCACGACCATGACGTGGTTCGACGCCCACGGGCGCGGGATGAGCGAGCACGACTGGACCTCCGCCGCCAACCGGACGCTGCAGTACCTCGCCGCCTCGACGCCGGTCGAGGGCGAGCCGGACCGCGTCCTGCTGGTGGTGCACGGCGTCGAGCAGGACACCACGGTCGTGCTCGCCGACGGCGAGGGGGTCACCGGCTACACGCGCCTGTGGAACAGCGAGGAGCCGGAGCCGCTGGAGCACGGCGAGTCGTTCGAGCCGGGGCAGGTCATCCGCGTGGCCGGCACCTCGATGCAGCTCTTCGCCGCGCACGGGCCGGCGGCCGAGCAGGACGCCTGATGGCGCGGAGCGGGCCGGGGACCCCGGCGACCGTCGCGCTGACGGCGGCGGGCGTCCCCTTCACTCCCCGCCAGTACCGGCACGACCCGGCCACGACGCGCTACGGGCTCGAGGCGGCCGAGGCGCTCGGCGTCGAGCCGGAGCGCGTGTTCAAGACCCTGATGGTCGATGTGGACGGCGAGCTCGTGGTGGGCGTCGTGCCCGTCACCGGCTCCCTCGGGCTGAAGGAGCTCGCGGCCGCGGTCGGAGGCAGGCGGGCGGCGATGGCCGACCCCGTGCTGGCCCAGCGCCGGACCGGCTACGTGCTCGGCGGCATCTCGCCGCTCGGGCAGAGGACGCGGCATCGCACCGTGATCGACGAGACCGTCGAGCTCCACGACACGGTGCTCGTGTCGGGCGGGCGCCGGGGCTTCGACATCGAGCTCACCCCCGCCGACCTCGTCGCCGCGACGGCCGCCCTCCTCGCCGACATCGCGCGCTGACCCCCGATCCCTCGCCGTCCTCCTCCGGGCGCCGTTTCGCTCGATGCGCCGTCCTCCTCCCGCGAGATCCCACTCCGGTCCGCGAGACGCCGAGGAAGGCGCACCGGAGCGGCATCTCGCGGAGAGGGACCGGGCGGGGTCAGCCGGCGGCGGCGGCCAGTCCCAGCTCGGCGGAGCGGGCCAGGAGGGGATGCCGCGGCACGACGCGGACGGTGTAGCCGAAGGAGCCGCTGCGGTCGAGGGTGACCACTCCGGCGTAGGGCACGCGCCCGACCGCGTCGGCCGGCACCACGGCACCCGACTCCTCGACCACCTCGAGCTCGTGGTGGCGGACCTCGGTGAGCGAGCCGTCAGCGGACGTCGTCCCGTAGACGACCTCGACCGAGACGTCCGCCGGCGAGAGCTCGCCCAGGCGCACGCCCGCCCGCACGGCGAGCCGGTCCCCGCGCTGGGGCACCGCGTCGATCCCGCCGGACTCGACGGACGCGACCGCGACCCCGGGCCAGCCGGCGCGGACCCGCCGCTTCCAGGTCGCCAGCTCCTTGGCCGGCTCGAAGTGGTCGGCGGCGACGGCGCGCCCGGCCTCGGCGGCCGGCGAGTAGAGCGCCTCGACGTACTGGCGCACCATCCGCTCGGCGGAGAGCTCGGGCGAGAGGGTCGCGAGGGTGTGCCGGATCGACCGCACCCACCGCCGGGGCACGCCGTCGTGATCGCGCTCGTAGTAGCGCGGCACGACCTCGGTCTCGAGCAGCTCGTAGAGCGCCTCGGCCTCGAGCGTGTCGCGGGCCTCTGGGTCGAGCGCGCGGTCGGAGGAGGGGATCGCCCAGCCGTTCTCGCCGTCGAAGTACTCGTTCCACCAGCCGTCGAGGATCGAGAGGTTGAGCGAGCCGTTGAGCGCCGCCTTCATCCCCGAGGTGCCGCACGCCTCGAGCGGGCGCAGCGGGTTGTTGAGCCAGACGTCGGTGCCCGGGTAGAGCAGCTGCGCCATCGCGATGTCGTAGTCCGGCAGGAAGACGATCCTGCGGCGCACGTCCGGCTCCTGCGCGAAGCGGACGAGCCGCTGGATCAGGCGCTTCCCCTCCTCGTCGGCCGGGTGGGACTTGCCCGCGATGACGATCTGGATCGGGTGCTGCGGGTGGGTGAGCAGCGCGCGCAGACGCTCGGGGTCGTGGAGCATCAGGGTCAGCCGCTTGTAGGTCGGCACCCGCCGCGCGAAGCCGATGGTGAGCACGTCCGGGTCCAGCAGCTCGTCGAGCCAGGCCGGCGGGAGGCCGCCCGGGTTCTGCTCGCGCCAGGAGCGGGCGGCCCGGCGGCGGGCGTCCCGCACCAGCTGCTCCCGCATCGCCCGGCGCGCGGCCCACAGCTCGGTGTCGCGGAGCGCACCCGAGGCCCAGTCGGCCCGCGTCGTGTCGTCGGTGCCGAGCCGCTCCTCCGCGAGCCGCCGGAGGATCGGATCGGTCCAGGTGGCCGCGTGGACGCCGTTCGTCACCGAGCCGATCGGCACCTCCGCCGTCTCGAAGCCGGGCCAGAGGCTCGAGAACATCGATCGGCTGACCTCGCCGTGCAGCGTCGAGACGCCGTTGGAGCGCTGCGCGAGCCGCAGGCCCATGTACGCCATGTTGAACGCCGTCCCGGAGTCCCCCGGCTCGGCGCCCAGCGCGAGCACGTCCTCGACCTGCACGCCCGGGAGCAGCTCCGTGGAGAAGTACTCCTCGATCATCCCGCGGTCGAAGCGGTCGATGCCCGCCGGCACCGGAGTGTGCGTGGTGAAGACCGTGCTCGCCCGCACCACCTGGAGAGCCTGGTCGAAGTCCAGGCCCGCGCCGATCAGGCCGGAGATGCGCTCGAGCCCCTGGAAGCCGGCGTGCCCCTCGTTCGTGTGGAACACCTCCGGGAGGACGCCGCCCGAGACCTCGGCCCAGAGCTCGAGCGCGCGGACCCCGCCGATGCCCAGCAGCAGCTCCTGCAGCAGGCGGTGCTCGCCCCCGCCGCCGTAGAGGCGGTCGGTGACGGAGCGGAGCGAGTCCTCGTTCTCGGGGATGTCGGTGTCGAGCAGGAGGAGGGTCACCCGGCCGACCTCCGCGCGCCAGACCCGGGCGTAGAGCGCGCGTCCCTCGGGGAGCGCCAGCACGATGCGGGCGGGCGAGCCGTCGGCGAGACGGACGACGCGCAGCGGCAGCCCGTCGGGATCGAGCGAGGGGTAGGACTCGAGCTGCCAGCCGTCGGCGGAGAGCTTCTGCGAGAAGTAGCCCGACCGGTAGAAGAGGCCCACGCCGGTGAGCGGCACGCCCAGGTCCGAGGAGGCCTTCAGGTGGTCGCCCGCGAGGATGCCGAGTCCGCCGGAGTACTGGGGCAGCGCCGCCGCGATGCCGAACTCCGGCGAGAAGTAGGCGATCGAGCGCGGGGCGGACTCCGGCAGCGACTGGTACCACCGCGGCTCGGTGCGGTAGCGCTCCAGCTCGTCGCGGAGGCGCCACGCCTCGTCGACGAAGCCCTGGTCCCCCGCCAGCTCGGCGAGGCGCTCGGGGCTCACTGCTCCGAGCAGAGCGGTGGGGTCCGCTCCCCCGCGCCGCCACAGCTCCGGATCGACCCGCTCGAACAAGCGCCGGGCGGGCTCGTGCCAGGCCCAGCGGAGATTGCCCGCCAGATCGCCCAGAGCCGAGAGCTCGGGCGGGAGGACGGAGCGGACGATGAAGCGGCGGATCGCCTTCACGGCACCCCTCGACTCTCTGCGGACCCCGGAGCGCCCGGTCGCGGAGCACCGGGGCGGTCGCGCTCGGTCACCCTAGCGGACCCCGACCACCGCGGATCGGCGGGACGCGGACCCGCCGCGACCCTCCGGCACGCGCTCCCCGGGTCCGTTTGCACAGGCCCGAGCGCGGGCGCAACCGTCGTGTGCGAGCCGCCGCCGGTCGCTACTGTCGTGACGTGGCTCAGATACCTTTCGGCAAGGCTCAGAACGGCAAGGACGCACGGCGAGCGGGTCGCGGACGCGCACCCCAGGAGGCGTCGGCGCCTCCCGAGACGGCCGCTCCGGCGCCCGCTGCCGCCCCCGAGGCGACTCCTGCTCCCCCCGCGGCCGACAGTGCTCCGGCCGCCCCGGTGACCGCGGACGCACCCGACGCGTCGCCGGCGCCCGCGACGACCGGGAGCGGCTACCGCGTCCGCGCCGAGCGCCTGCCGATCATCGACCCGCAGCCGCGGCTCGAGGACGACCGCTGGCCCGCGAAGGCGTTCGTCGGCGAGGTCGTCCCCTTCGCCGCCACGGCCTTCCGCGAGGGGCACGACCTCATCGGCGTCGACCTCCTGCTGAGCTCGCCGTCCGGGGCCGAGTCGGAGCACCGCATGTCGCTCCTCGCGACCGGCACCGACCGCTACGGGCGCCTCGTGGCCCTCGACGAGAAGGGCGACTGGAGCTACCGCATCCGCGCCTACGCCGACGACTGGGCGACCTGGCTCCACACGGCCGAGGTCAAGATCCCGGCCGGCCTGGACATCGACGTCACCTTCGCCATCGGCGAGGGCCTGCTGCGCAGCGGCGCCGACGACTCCTCGCGGCCCGAGGGCGAGCGCAGCCTGCTCTCCGACACCGCCGCCCGCGTCGGCGACACCACGCTGAGCGCCGAGGAGCGCCTCGCCGCGGCGACCGATCCCGCCGTCCACGGCGCGCTCGACGCCCGCCCGGTGATGAGCCTCACCAGCGTCTCGGAGCCGCGCACCGTCCACGTCGAGCGCACCCGCGCCGGCGTCGGCGCCTGGTACGAGTTCTTCCCCCGCTCCGAGGGCGCCGTGCGCCACGAGGACGGGACCGTGACCAGCGGATCCTTCCGCACCGCGATCGACCGCCTCCCCGCTGTGGCCGCGATGGGCTTCGACGTGCTCTACCTGCCGCCGATCCACCCCATCGGCCGCTCCTTCCGCAAGGGCCCGAACAACACGCTCGACGCCGGCGAGAACGACCCCGGCTCGCCGTGGGCGATCGGCTCGGCCGAGGGCGGCCACGACGCGATCCACCCGGACCTCGGCACCGAGGACGACTTCCGCGCCTTCCACGCCGCGGTCGAGGCCGCGGGCCTCGAGCTCGCCCTCGACTTCGCCCTGCAGGCCTCGCCCGACCATCCCTGGGTCACCAGCCACCCCGAGTGGTTCACGACGCTCCCCGACGGCTCGATCGCCTACGCCGAGAACCCGCCGAAGAAGTACCAGGACATCTACCCGATCAACTTCGACAACGACCCCGACGGCATCCGTCAGGAGTCGCTGCGGGTCCTGCGGCACTGGATCGACCTGGGCGTGCGGATCTTCCGCGTCGACAACCCCCACACGAAGCCGCTCGACTTCTGGGAGTGGATCATCCACGAGGTCAACGCCGAGCACCCCGAGGTCGTCTTCCTCGCGGAGGCGTTCACCCGCCCCGCGATCATGCGCGCACTCGGCAAGGTCGGCTTCCAGCAGTCGTACTCGTACTTCACCTGGCGCAACACCAAGGAGGAGCTCGGCGAGTTCTTCACGAGCATCTCCCACGAGACGGCCGACTACATGCGGCCGAACCTCTTCGTGAACACTCCGGACATCCTCACCGAGTACCTCCAGTACGGCGGCCGCTCGGCGTACAAGGTGCGGGCGGCCCTGGCCGCGACCGCGTCGCCGCTGTGGGGGGTCTACGCCGGCTACGAACTGGTCGAGAACGTCGCTCGCCCCGGCGCCGAGGAGAACATCGACAACGAGAAGTACGAGTACAAGACGCGCGACTGGGCCGGCGCCGAGGAGTCGGGCCGCTCGCTGGCGCCGTACATCACGCGTCTCAACGAGATCCGGCGCTCGCACCCCGCGCTCAGGCAGCTGCGGAACCTGCACGTGCACGGCAGCGACGACGACGCGATCCTCGTCTACTCCAAGCACCTGCAGGCCGCGTTCACGGGCACCGGGACCGACGACACGATCATCGTCGTCGTCAACACCGACCCGCACTCGGCCCGCGAGACCACGGTCCACCTCGACCTGCCCGCGATCGGGCTCGACTGGAGCGCGACCTTCGAGGTCGAGGACCTGATCACCGGCGCCGTCTGGACCTGGGGCAGCGACGACTACGTGCGGCTCGACTCGTTCGTCGAGCCCGTGCACATCCTGAGCGTGAAGGCGGACGAGCGATGAGCGGAACCACCCCCGAGGACACGAGCCCGGCCGCGGAGGCGGGCCTCGGCGCGCACGCCGAGACGGTCCCCACGACGGGCACCAGCTCGGCGACCACCTCCGGCCACGGCGCGCACGTCGCCGACGCGGCGTCCGACGCACGACAGCACCCCGGAGCGGACGGCGAGAACGCGCGCAGCTACGCGGTCGAGACGGTCCCGGAGGCGCCTCAGCCGGTCGCGGGCGACGACGCCGTGACCGTCGAGCGCGACGCCGACGACGCGGAGTCCGCTCCGGTCGGCAGCGGGGCCGAGGGCGACCTGCCCGACGACACGGACGCCGCCGATTCCGTCGCAGCCGACAGCGCCGCTCCCGTCGAGACGACCGCCGGCCCCGCCGAGACGACCGCGGGCCCCGCCGAGACGACCGCGGACCCCGCGACCGCTTCGGGCCCCGTCGACGGCACCGCGGCGATCGCGCTGCCCGACATCCCGGAGTGGGTGCTGCAGCAGCTCGCCACCGGCAGCAACGCGCTCCCCCACGACGTCCTGGGCCAGCACCTCGTCGCGGCCCCCGGCGTCTCCGACCCGGTGACGGTCGTCCGCGTGCGCCGCCCGCTCGCCGAGAAGGTCGCCGTGGTGCTCGCCACCGGCGCCCGCGTCGAGCTGAGCCACCTCAGCGACGGGATCTGGCAGGGCTTCCACGTCCTCGGTCCGCAGGCGTACACGGTCGAGGCCCGCTACGGCGGCGGCGGCGAGTGGACCGCGGAGGACCCCTACCGGTTCTCGAAGACGGTCGGCGACTTCGACCTCTACCTCATCGGCGAGGGCCGCCACGAGCGTCTCTGGGAGGCGCTCGGTGCCCGCCACCGCGAGCACGAGGGGGTCTGGGGCACGAGCTTCGCCGTCTGGGCCCCGCACGCCCAGGCCGCTCGGGTCGTCGGCGACTTCAACGACTGGAACGGCGAGGGCCACTCCCTCCGCAACCTCGGGACGACCGGGGTCTGGGAGATCTTCGTCCCGGGCGTCGAGCCCGGAGCCTCCTACAAGTTCGACCTGCTCTCGCGTGACGGCCACTGGGTCCGCAAGGCCGACCCGATGGCCCGCGCCACGGAGGTGCCGCCCGCGACGGCGTCCAAGGTCCCCGTCTCGCACCACCAGTGGGGCGACTCCGGCTGGATGGGGAAGCGAGCCTCGGTCGATCCGCACACGCAGCCGCTCAGCGTCTACGAGATGCACCTCGGCTCCTGGCGTCCGGGACTGGGCTACCGCGACCTCGCGGACCCGCTGATCGAGTACGTCACCGAGCTCGGCTTCACGCACGTGGAGTTCATGCCGCTCGCCGAGCACCCGTTCGGCGGCTCCTGGGGCTACCAGGTCACCGGCTACTACGCCGCCTCGAGCCGCTTCGGCACGGCCGACGACCTCAAGTACCTGATCGACCGTCTGCACCAGGCCGGCATCGGCGTCATCGTCGACTGGGTGCCCGGGCACTTCCCCAAGGACGACTTCGCCCTCGCCCGCTTCGACGGCGAGCCGCTCTACGAGCACCCGGACTGGCGCCGCGGCGAGCAGATGGACTGGGGCACCTACGTCTTCGACTTCGGGCACACCCAGGTGCGCAACTTCCTCGTCGCGAACGCCCTGTTCTGGCTCGAGGAGTTCCACGTCGACGCCCTGCGAGTGGACGCCGTCGCCTCGATGCTCTACCTCGACTACTCCCGCAAGGAGGGCGAGTGGCTGCCGAACCAGTACGGCGGACGCGAGCACCTCGAGGCGATCAGCTTCCTCCAGGAGGTCAACGCCACGGCCTACAAGCTGCACCCCGGCATCATGATGATCGCCGAGGAGTCGACGAGCTGGCCCGGCGTCACCCAGCCCACCAGCTCCGGCGGCCTCGGCTTCGGGCTCAAGTGGAACATGGGCTGGATGCACGACTCGCTCGACTACATGGCGAACGACCCGCTCTGGCGCCAGTACCACCTGGGCGAGATCACCTTCTCGTTCGTCTACGCCTTCAGCGAGAAGTTCGTCCTGCCGATCAGCCACGACGAGGTCGTGCACGGCAAGGGCTCGCTGATCCAGAAGATGCCGGGCGACCACTGGCAGCAGCTCGCGAACGTGCGCGCCTACCTCGCCTTCATGTGGGCCCACCCCGGTAAGCAGCTGCTCTTCATGGGCCAGGAGTTCGGCCAGTACTCCGAGTGGAGCGAAGAGCGGGGTCTGGACTGGTGGATCCTCGATCAGCCGAGCCACCGCGGTCTCTGGAGCCTCGTCGGTCAGCTGAACCGCGTGTACCGCGACTCGCCGTCGTTCTGGGAGCTCGACCACGAGCAGTCGGGCTTCGAGTGGATCGACGGCGGCGCGGCGGCGGCCAACGTCGTCTCGTTCCTGCGCAAGGACAGCGAGGGTCGCCCGATCGCCGTCATCGCCAACTTCTCGGGCTCGCCCGTGCACGGCTACCGCGTGAGCCTGCCCACGGCCGGCCGCTGGGAGGAGCTCGTCAACACGGACGCCGAGATCTACGGCGGCAGCGGAGTCGGGAACTTCGGAGCGGTCGAGGCTCGCGAGGAGCCGTGGGCCGGCCGCCCGGCTTCCGCCGAGCTGGTCCTGCCCCCGCTGGCCGTGCTCTACCTGCGACCCGCCGACTGATCGGTCCCCGCACGGAAGAGGCCGCCCGCCGCGACGATCGTCGCGAGCGGGCGGCCTCTCGGCGTTCCGGCCGGCGTCAGTAGAGCAGGCCGGTGAGCCGGGCCCGAGCCTTGTTGACGCGCGGGTCGGTCTGACCGACGATCTCGAAGAGCTCCAGGAGACGAGCCCGGACGGCGGCCTTCCCCTCGGCGTCGAGGCGCGGGAACATCGAGAGCAGCCGGTCGAAGGCATCCTCGACGTGGCCGCCAGAGACGTCCAGGTCGGCGACGGCGAGCTGCGCGTCGAGGTTCGACGGCTCGGCTGCGGCGGTCGAGCGGATGTCGTCGCGCGTGCGGCCCTGGAGGCGGGCCAGCAGCCGCACCTGCGCGAGACCGGCGACGGCGAGGTCGTCGCGCGGGTTCTGCGCGATGGCGGTCTCGTACTCGGTGATCGCCGCGGCGTAATCGCCCCGGTCGATCGCGTCGTAGGCCTCCTGGTGGTGCGGCGGCAGCGGCTCGGGCTCGGGCTCGCCGCCCTCGGCGGGAGCGACTCCCTCCACCGGCACCGTGCCCGTCACACCGTTCTGAGCGGCGAGCTGGAGGACCTGCTCGAGCAGGTCGCGCAGCTGCTCCTCGGCGACGAGGCCGCTGAACAGGGGCACCGGGCGGCCGCCGATGATCGCGGCGACCGTCGGCACGGACTGCACCTGGAACGCCTGCGCCAGCTGCGGGCTCGACTCCACATCGACCCCGACGAGCACGAACGCGCCGGCGTACGAGACGACGACCTTCTCGAGCAGCGCGGTCATGCTCTGGCTCTGGTCCGACCAGGAGCCGCGCAGGTCGACGATCACCGGCACGCGCGACGAGAGCTGGACCACCTGGTCGAACTCGGCGTCGCCGGCGGTCAGCAGCAGCGGATTCGCGCCGGGCGCGCCTCCGGGAGCGGTGGGCGCGGCCGGGGCGCCGGCGGAGGCGGCGGGCGGGGTGCGGCGGTTCACCAGCGACGAGAGGTCGACGGCGCCGCGGAGGTTTCCGGGCAGGGGCGGGACGGTGCTCACGGCAGCTGCACCACCGAGACGAGTCCCTGGCTCCATCCGAGCATCACGATCTTCTCCTCCGATCCGACGGGCGGTACGTAGAACAGCAGTTGGTATCCGTAGGTGGTCTCGATGCCGGTCGTCGACTTGTCCGTGCCCAGCAGGGTCTGCGAGGCGCCGGAGGTCGAGACGGTCGAGCCCTCGGCAGTGGGGCGGACGGTCGACGTCTCGGCGATGCTCGCCGCGACGAGGGCCCCCGAGTCGTTCGTCGCGAGCGCGATCGTCGGCGACGTGCCGGCGGCGTTCGAGAACTCGATCGAGGCGGTGTCCGGCAGCGCCTCGCGGTCGGCGTTCTTCTTGTCGACGCCGACCTGCCCCCGGAGGGTGTCGCCGTCGGCCGCGAAGAGCTCGGCGTACTGGCTCGAGTCGCCGTTGGCGAGCACGTCCGCGTACGCGGAGCCGACGGTCTGCGGGGCGAGCTTCATCAGGCGCGAGTCGGGCGCCACGATCGACGTGCCGACGGTGACGGGCGCGACGTCGGGGATGCGCGCGTTGGCCTCGAGCGAGATGGCGTAGTCGACCTTGTAGTCGACGCGCGGGCTCGCCTGGCTCATCATCAGCGCGATCGGGGCCTGGGTGGAGTCCGTCGAGTTCTGCACGACGGCGGTCACCAGGCGCGGCCACGACTCCGTGTCCTGCGGGAGCACCAGGCTCACCGGGGAGGCCGGGATCGTCTGCGGCGGGTCGATCGTCCCGCCCTTGGCGACGACGTCGTAGTTGGTGGTGCGCTCGGTGAGCGCCTCGCCCTGGAAGCGCTCGGCGAGGATCCCGGCGTCCCGGGCGGCGTCGGCGCGCGACGCGACATCGGCGACCTCGGCGACGACGGCCTCCGCCTGCTGCGTGGTGACCACGGGGGTCGGCTCGGCCGAGACCGGCTCTGCCCCCGCGGTCGCCGTGGCGGACGCGGTCGGCGCCTCGCTCGCGCCCGCGGCGAGATCCGGCCAGTAGTCGGAGCTGCAGCCGGAGAGGAGGACCGTCGTCCCGAGGACGACGGGCAGCACCAGGGCGGCCCGGCGGCGCGAGGGCGCCGGCGACGCCGTGGAGGCCTGGATCCCGGCACGCGGCCGGGGGCGGCGGGTTCCGCGGGGGATCCGACCCTGCGGTCCCTTCCGGCGCGGGCCGTGCTGGCGGCGCAGGTGGACGAAGGCCCAGATGTAGAGGACGAGGCCGAGGAGGAGGAACACGGCTCCTCCGAGCAGCAGCGGGCCGGCGAGGGGCGTCGCGGTGTCCACGGGCCAGCTGACGCGCACGGAGTCGGCTGCCGGCGCGGTGCCGTCGCTCGCGATGAGGATGGAGACGTCCTCCGGCACGTCGAGCGCCAGGGTCACGCTGCCGCTCCCCTCGAACTCCTCGAGCCAGAGGTCGGAGCCGCGCGGATCGACGACCGCCGCGTCGGCGGTCTCGACGTCGGAGGAGAGCTGGACGCGCTCGCCCGTCTCCTCCGCGGAGGTGAGGGTGTCGTCGGCGCGCTCGTAGCCGATGGCGTCGTAGCTCGAGCCGCCCACCCAGCCCAGCACGTCGGAGGTCCGGGCGTAGGCGACGACGAGGTCGCCGCTGCCCTCGACCGTGATCGTCTGGCGTCCCGGGTTGGCGCCCAGGGTGCTGCCGTCGATCACCGCGTAGGGAGCAGAGGAGTCGAGCGCGGTCTCGGCGGTGAGGGACTCCGGAGGAGCCCAGACCGTCCGCTGACCGATGCCGAGCACGATCATCGCGGCAGCGATGACGGTGGCGATGATGGCGAAGACGAACCGCACGAAAGAACTCCTCCTGCGTTGCCGGATCGGGGTGACGGCCGGGGCCGGCTCGGGGTACGCAGCCGGACCGGGGCGCGACGGCAACAGACAAAGACAGTCCACGATAGCCGATGCCCTCCCTTTGATGCCCGGGAGAAGCCGAGAGTGCGGCCCGAGCGGCGCGCGGTGCGGGTGTCGCCCCGGCCGCGGCCTCCCTGCTGAATACACTTTCCCAGTGCCGCGAGCCCCACCGCGGTCCTGCTCTGAAGGAGACGACGTGGCGAACGACGAGGCCGAATTCACCCAGGTGTTCCGTGGCTACGACCGGGACGAGGTCGACAAGGCCGTCCAGGGCCTGCGCCGCGAGCTCATCCACTCGAACACCCAGGCGGCCGAGAGCGGCCGCGAGGTGAAGCGCCTGTCCTCCCGGATCGAGGGCCTCGAGAAGGAGCTGCAGCAGGTCGGCACTCCCACCTACGCCGGCCTGGGCGCCAAGCTCGAGCACACCCTGCGCGTGGCCGAGGAGCAGTCCGAGCGGATCATCGCCCAGGCCGAGAACGACGCCTCCGCCCTCCGCCGATCCACCCGCGACGACGGCGACCGCATCCTCCAGGAGGCGCGCGACGAGGCCGAGCGCCTGGTGACCGAGGCGCGCCGCCGTGCGGACCGGACCCGCGACGAGTCCGAGGCGCAGGCCGCGGCGACGCTCGGCAAGGCCGCCGACGACCGCGACGTGATGACCCAGGACGCCGTCCGCGAGGCCGCTGCGATCCGCGGCACCGTGGCGACCGAGGCCGCCGAGACCCGCGCCACCGCGAAGCGCGAGGCCGCCGCGATCCGCTCCGAGGCCGAGCGCGAGGCTGCGGAGATGCGCGCCGTCGCCGCCCGCGAGATCGAGGTCGCCCGCGCCGAGGCCGCTCGCCTCGCCCAGGCCAACGAGCTCCTGCGGGCCGAGGTCGCCTCCGAGGTGGACCGGCTCCGGGCGGCCGTCGAGGCCGAGGTCGCCCAGGCTCGCGCGGCGGTCGAGGCCGAGGTGCTCTCGACCCGCGCCGCGCTCGACGCCGAGGTCGCCGCCGCCCGCGCCGAGGGCGCCCGCGAGATCTCCGACCAGCGCACCCGGCTCACCCAGGAGCGCGCCGAGGCCGTCGCCGTGCTCGACGCCGAGCTGGCGGGCCTGCGTGCCGCGTCCGCCGACGAGGCCACTGCGCTCTCGCGCGAGGTCGAGCAGGCCCGGATCGACCTGGTGGTCGAGCTCGCCGCGCGCCGCGAGGAGGCCGACCGCGACGACCTGCTCCGCCACCAGGAGGCCGTCGCGCAGACCCAGCGCTACCTCGACGAGTCGAACCTGCAGCTCGCCGACGCCATCCGACGCGCGAACGACAAGCGCCTCGAGGCGGACGCCCTCCGCAGCGACGCCCTCGACGACACGACGCGACTGCGCCGGAAGGCCCAGGACGACTCCGACGCCCTGCTCGACGACGCGCGCGACCAGGCGCAGAAGCTCGTCGCGGACGCGGAGCGCCGCAGCCGCGAGCTGATGGACACCGCCGAGCGGCGCCTCGACGAGATCCGCACCGAGCGCGACGCGATCGCCGGCTACGTGTCCGGACTGCGCGGGCTCATCGGCCACATCGACGGACTCGCGGACGACAGCGACGGCGACGGCTCCGACGGCAGCGGCTCTGACGGCGACGGCTCCGACGGCGGCTCGTCCGGCCGCTAGGCGGCCGCCGCGCGGGTCGGCTCAGCCGAGCTCGCCCGCCCACTCCGTCGGCAGCGGGGACGAGGCGGGCGCGACCACGCGCACGATCTCGTCGAGGACGCGCCGGGTCTGCGCCTCGCCGACCCAGAGGTGCTTCCCGCCCTCCACAGCGACGAGGTCCAGCTGCGGCACGCTCGCGAAGCGCTCGGCGGCCGCCTCCGGCCGCAGGTAGTCGTCGAACTCCGGGACGAGCGCCACGAGCGGGCGGCCGTCCTCGCCCCAGGCGGCGACCTCCTCCGCGCTCGTGCGGTGCAGCGGCGGCGAGAGCAGGATCGCTCCCTCGACGGGGTGCTCCCTCCCCCACTTCAGCGCGAGCTCGGTGCCGAAGGACCAGCCGACCAGCCAGGGGTGCGGCAGTCCGCGGTCCGCGACGAGGGCCAGGGCTGCGGCGACGTCGGCGCGCTCCTCGATGCCGTGTCCGAACGCGCCCTCGCTCGTGCCGCGCGGCGACGCGGTGCCGCGGGTGTTGAAGCGGAGGACCGCCAGGTCGGCGAGCGCGGGCAGCCGGGCGGCGGCCTTCCGCAGGATGTGCGAGTCCATGAAGCCGCCGTGGGTGGGCAGCGGATGCAGGGTGACCAGGGTCGCGACCGGCTCGTGCTCCAGGGGCAGCGCGAGCTCCCCCACCAGGGTCAGGCCGTCGGAGGTGTGCAGCTCGACGTCCTCGCGGCGGGCGGGGAGGACGACGCCTCCGCGGATCTCGTGGGTCATCGTGCTCCTCGGATTCTCCAGCAGTGCGTGTGCCAGTGGCGGCGGCCGGCCAGGTCGGCCGCGTCGCCGAGCGCGCCGTCGGCCCGCCAGGTGACCAGGTGCGGCTGGCCGATGTCGATGGTGAGCCCGCAGCCCGGGCAGAGGTAGTTCTTCACGGCCCGCGCTGCGGAGACGGGCTGGACGTTCCACTCCCGGCCGGCGTGCGACTCGGTGCGCCGGAAGCCGGCGAGCATCTGCGAGAGATCGCGCTGCTCGTCGTCGTCGTCACGGCGGCCGCCCCGGGGTCTGTTGCTGCGCGGCATCTCCCCAGTCTAGGAGGCCGCCGCCGGGCCCCTCCCGTCAGTGGGAGCTGTCGTCCATCTCGAGCCGGGTCTCCTCGGCGTCGAGCATCAGCTGCGCCCGCCGCAGCGTCCGCGAGGAGTAGACCCCGCGCCCCCGGGCGTCCAGCAGTGCCTCCCGCTCGGCGAGCAGGACCGCTCGGCGCAGCCGCAGGTACTGCGCGTGCGGGCCGAGGGGCGCATCCTCCGCGCGGCCGACCTGTTCCCACGCCACCTGCGAGCGGGTCAGAGTGTCGCGGCGCACGCGCTCGAGGACGCGCTCGCCCGCCTCGCCGTCGGGCAGCTCCGCCACCGCCTCGGGGAGGGCCTGGATGCCCGTGGCCGCGACCTCGTCGAGCAGCGTCGCGAGCTCGCGGCGGTCGGCCTCTCCGTCGGTGCCCTGGATGCCGGTGAGCCGGATCAGCGCGGGGAGCGTCGCACCCTGCAGGAGCAGCGTCACGACGGCGACGGTGAAGGCGATCAGGATCAGCTGGGAGCGGTAGGGAGTCTCGTCCGGCAGCGACTGGGCCGCGGCGAGCGTGACCACGCCGCGCATCCCGGACCAGGACAGGACGACTCCGCCGCGCCAGCCGAACGCCTCGCTCGCGGTCGCGGCCAGGTCGGTCTCGCGCCGGAGGTAGAGCCGCTCCGCTCTCACCTGCCGCCGCCGGAAGCGCTCATCGCTGGTGGCGCTGTTGCGCAGTCGCATGAGGCCCACCGCCAGCCGCCGGTTGATCCGCTCCGCCCGCCGACCGGAGCTGCGCAGCCACAGGAGCAGCGGCCACACGAAGAGGGCCCGCAGCACGATCAGGATGACCACGGTGGCCAGACCCAGCAGCACCGCGGTGCCCACTCCGAACTCGCCCGGGTCCACGACCCCGGAGACGATCGCCTTGATCTCGGCGCCCATGAGCAGGAAGACGCCGTTCTCGAGCAGGAACTGCGCCGTCCGCCAGTTCACCCGCTCGCTGATCCGCGACTGCGGCGAGAGGAAGCGCGCGCTGTTGTGCCCCGTGTAGATCCCGGTGACCACGACGGCGAGCACCCCGGACGCGCCCAGCTCCTCGGCCGGGATGTAGGCCAGGAACGGCACGGCGAAGGACACGGCGGTGTCGAGCACCGGGTCCCGCAGCTTCGAGCGCACGAAGACGGTGAGCACGCCCATCACCAGTCCGAGGACGATCGCCATCAGGACGGAGTAGACGAAGAGGACCCCCACCTCGCCCACGTCGATCGCGTCGGTCGTGACGGAGGCGCCGACCACGGCCGCCGCAGCCGTCGCGGCGCGCAGCAGCACCAGCGCCGACGCGTCGTTCACGAGGCTCTCGCCCTCGAGCACCGTCACCAGGCGGGGCGGGAGTCCGAGCTTCTTGCCGATCGAGGTCGCGGCCACCGCGTCGGTCGGGCTCACGACGGCGCCCAGAGCGATCGCTGCGGGCAGGCTCAGATCGGGGAACACGAGGTAGAGGAAGCCGCCCACCACGAGGGCGGTCACGACGACCAGCAGCACCGAGAGCCCGAAGATCGAGCGCAGGTTCCGCCGGAAGTCGGTGAGGGGCACCTGGATCGCGGCCGAGTACAGCAGCGGCGGCAGCACGCCCGCGAGGATCAGCTCAGGCTCGACCTCGATGTCCGGGACCCCGGGGAGGTAGGACGCGCCGATACCGATGACGACCAGGAGCAGCGGTGCGGCGATCCCGAGGCGGCTCGAGAACCGCGCGACGGTGACGACCGTGATGATCCCGACGACCCCGAGCAGCGCGTAATCCACGGCACCAGGGTAGCGAGAGCCTCAGCCCGCCGGACGCGGTGCCGAGCGGAGGGGAACGATCAGTACCAGCCGACCGATTCGGAGTGGGCCCAGGCACCGCAGGGCGAGCCGTAGCGGCCGGAGATGTAGCCGAGGCCCCAGGTGATCTGGGTGCTCGCGTTGGTCGCCCAGTCGGAGCCGGCCGACGCCATCTTGCTGCCGGGGAGGGCCTGCGGGATGCCGTAGGCACCGCTGGACTTGTTCTCGGCGTAGACGTTCCAGCCGGACTCGCGGTTCCAGAGGAGGACGAGGCAGTCGTACTCGCTGTCGGCCCAGCCGCGCTGCACGATCATGTCGTACGCGATCGCCTTCGCGGATCCGGGATCCGGAGCGGCGGCGCGCTGGACGGGAGCGGCGGTCTCGGCCTCGGCGGAGCCCGACTCCTCCTCGTCGACGGTCGCGGAAGCGGTCTGAGTATGGGTCGGAGTGGGCGTCGGGGTCGGAGTGGGCGTCGGCTTCGCCTCGGCGCCGAACGAGTCGCGCTGGACGGTCCGCTCGACGGCGTCCGCGACGACGAGCCGCTGCGCGGAGTCGCCGTTGAAGCGCGCCGGGGCCTGGTAGTAGGGGGAGGCGACCGCGCCGCTGGACGGATCGACGACGTTCACCATGGCGAACGCGATCGACGCCGTGAAGGCCAGCACCGTCACCGGGATCCGAGCCCAGGAGCGCCGCACCGGGGTCTGGTGCGGGACCGCCGGGCGACCGCTGGTGCGGTTCGCGGGCGTGTGGGCGACGGAGGTCTGAGGATGCTGAGCCACGATTACGAAAGCATAACGGACGATGACCTGATCGGCCAGCAGATCCGGCTCCGGTCAGCGGACCGCCAGCATCACGTCGACGACCGTGTCGAGCAGCAGGTCGACCTGCGCCTCGGCGTACCCGCCGCGCTGCGGGGCGAAGGAGACGGTCCGCACGTCGTCCACGGTCAGCACCGATCCGTCGCGGAAGTACCCGGAGATCCGGTCGGCGAAGGCGTCGACCTGGCGGATGTTGTAGCCCGTCGTGAGAGCGCCGGCCCGGGTGAACCGCTCGCGGGGAGCGCGGGCCAGCCGGTTCACGATCTCCTGGGCGGTCGACCGCGCGTCCGCGAGCCACGCCTCCTCGCCCCGGGCCGCGATCGCGTACTGGCGCTCCCGCAGGGCGAAGGCGTCCTCGAGGCGCTCGAGCGCCGCATCGACGTGGGGCGCGGAGTAGCCGCCCTTGCGCAGGGTGAACGCGGTGTGGCGCAGGTCGGCGGCGCGGAGGTCCGCCGGTCCCCCGGAGAGCTGCGAGTAGGCCTCGCGCGCCGACGCGAGGAAGGAGTCGACCTCGGCCGTGTCGTAGCCGGGACGGGACTCGCGGGCTCGGGGGAAGGGAGCGGTCATCCCGACATCATGCCAAGCCGCGCGCCGGGAGCGGAATCGGCACGCCCCGGTGAGGCGTGCGCTCAGTGGGCGAAGAGGAAGTACAGCACGTAGGCTGCTGCGGCCGACGGCAGGATCGAGTCCAGCCGGTCGAGGACTCCTCCGTGGCCGGGCAGCCAGGAGCTCATGTCCTTGATGCCGATGTCGCGCTTGATCAGCGACTCGGCGAGGTCGCCGAGCGTCGCGGTGAGCAGCACCACGGCCCCGAACACCGCACCGACCCACCAGGGCTGGCCGAGCATCAGCAGGGCGAGCAGGACGCCGACGACGATCCCCGCGACGGCCGCACCGGCGAACCCCTCCCAGGTCTTCTTCGGGCTGATCCGCGGTGCCATCGGGTGCTTGCCCCAGGTGAGTCCGCTCACGTAGGCGCCGGTGTCGACGACGATCACGAGCACCAGGAACGCGAACGCCCAGAGCTGGCCGCCGGGCTCGGCGACGAGACGGATCGCGAAGGCGCCGAGGAAGGTCGTGTAGCCCTGGACGAACGCGCCGAGGCCGATGTCGAGGGCGAGGTCCCTCCGGCTGGAGGCGGTGCGCCGGAAGAGCTGCTCCCCCAGCCGCCAGAGGCCGACGAGGACGGATCCGCCGAGGACCGTGGCCCACGCGGCGCCGAGGCCGCCGTAGTAGGCGGCCGGCACGGCGACGACCGCCACGATCCCGGTCGGGATGCGCGGGATGTCGCGACCGGCGTGGCGCAGGGCGTTCGAGAGCTCCAGCGCCGCGAGCAGCACCACCACCCCCGCGAGCACCATGAAGAGCTCCTTGACCAGGAGGAGGCTGACGACCATCGCGCCGCCGCCGAGGAGTCCGATCGCGGTCGCCGACACGAGGTTCCGGCCCGAGCGCGCGGTGAGACGGTCGTTCGTCGCCTCGAGCTGGGCACGGGTCGCCTCGAGCTGGCGCTCGACGTCGGCCCGGCCCTGCTGGGCGCGCGCACGCAGCGCGTCGCGGGTGACCATCCGGGATCCCCGGGCACCCGGGACGTGCGGAGACGGTCTCTTCTCGCCGCCCTCGGGTCCTTCGGGGATCTCGGGCACCGCTACACCTCGAGCAGTTCGGATTCCTTGCGCTTGAGCGCCTCGTCGATCGCGTCGACGTGCTGCTTCGTGAGCGCCTCGAGCTCCTTCTCGCCGCGGGCGAGCTCGTCGTCGCCGATGTCGCCCTTCAGCGCGTCGAGGTCGTCCTTGCCCTTGCGGCGGATGTTGCGCACCGCGATCTTGGCGTCCTCGGCCTTGGTGCGGACGATCTTGACGAACTCCTTGCGGCGCTCGGCGGTGAGCTCCGGCAGGGTCACGCGGATGATCGTGCCGTCGTTGGTCGGGTTCGCGCCGAGGTTCGGCATGTCCCGGATGGCCTGCTCGATGTCGCGCAGCGAGCCCTTGTCGTAGGGCGTCAGGACGAGCGTGCGGGCCTCCTGGTTCTGCATCGAGGCGAGCTGCGACAGCGGCGTCGGGGTGCCGTAGTAGCTCACCAGCACCTTCTGGAACATGCCGGGGTTCGCGCGTCCGGTGCGGACCGTGGAGAAGTCCTCCTTGGCGACCTCGACGGCCTTGCCCATCTTGGTCTTCGCGTCGGCCAGTACATCCGAGATCACAGGGAGCTCCTTAAGAGAGGGAAGTGGTCAGTCTAGTTCGAGACGAGCGTGCCGAGCTCGGCGCCGCGGATGGCCTTCGCGACGTTGCCCGAGGGCTCCATGCCGAAGACCTGCATCGGCATGCCGTTGTCCATGCAGAGGCTGAACGCGGTGGAGTCGACCACCTTGAGGCCCCGCTGGAGCGCCTCCTGGTAGGTCAGCGCGTCGAGCTTCTTCGCGTCGGGGTTCGTCCGCGGGTCGGCGTCGTACACGCCGTCCACGCCGTTCTTGGCTACGAGGACCACGTCGGCGTGCGTCTCGAGCGCGCGCTGCGCGGCGACCGTGTCGGTCGAGAAGTACGGGAGTCCGGCGCCGGCGCCGAAGATGACGACGCGGCCCTTCTCCATGTGCCGGATCGCCCGGCGGGGGATGTAGGGCTCCGCGACCTGCGTCATCGCGATCGCGGACTGCACGCGCGTCTCGGCGCCCGCCTGCTCGAGGAAGTCCTGAAGGGCGAGGGCGTTCATCACCGTGCCCAGCATCCCCATGTAGTCGGCCCGGCCGCGGTCCATGCCGCGCTGCGAGAGCTCGGCTCCGCGGAAGAAGTTGCCGCCGCCGACGACCACCGAGATCTCCACCTCGGTCGCGGCATCGGCGATCTCGCGCGCCAGGGCGCTGATCACGTCCGGGTTCACGCCGAGCGTGCCGGCTCCGAACGCCTCCCCCGACAGCTTCAGAAGCACCCTGCGGCGCTTGCCAGTCGTCATCGCATCCGTCTCCGTCATGGACGTTTCCTCCCGTAGACCCGTACAAACCTATCCCGCGCGGAGCGGGCCCCGCGACCACGCCCGGGACCGCCCCGGGCAGAGCGAAGGGAGCCCGGGTCGACTGAACGACCCGGACTCCCTCCTGCAGTGCTGTTAGGCGCCGACCTTGAAGCGGGCGAAGCCCGACACGGTCAGGCCCGCGTCGCTCAGGACCTTGCTGACGGACAGCTTGTTGTCCTTCGCGTAGTCCTGGTCGAGCAGGGCGACCTGCTTGAAGTACGCGTTCACGCGTCCCTCGATGATCTTCGGCAGGGCGGCCTCGGGCTTGCCCTCGCCGCGCGAGATCTCCTCGACGATGCGGCGCTCGTTGTCGACCTCGGACTGCGGCACGTCCTCGCGCGAGAGGTAGGACGGGTTCGCGAACGAGATGTGCTGGGCGACGGAGCGCGCGGTCTCGGCGTCCTCGCCCGCGTAGCCGACGACCACGCCGACCTGCGGGGGCAGGTCCTTGTTCGTCTTGTGGAGGTAGATCGCGAAGTGCTCGCCGGAGACGGAGGCCACGCGGCGCAGCTCCACCTTCTCGCCGAGGATCGCGGCCTCGTCGTTGATGAGGTCGGCGACGGTCTTGCCGTCGGCGGGGGCCGCGAGGGCCTCCTCGACCGTGGTGGAGCCGGCGGCGACGACCGCGGCGAGCACGGCGTCGGCGAGGGCGATGAACTTCGTGCCCTTGGCGACGAAGTCGGTCTCGCACGCGAGCTCGATCATCGTGGCGACGCCGTCCTTCTCGGCGGCGGCGACGAGGCCCTCGCTCGTGGAGCGGTCGGCGCGCTTCGCGTTGCCCTTGGCGCCCTTGAGGCGGAGGATCTCGACCGCCTTGTCCAGGTCGCCGTCGGCCTCGACGAGCGCGTTCTTCGTGTCGACCATGCCGGTACCGAGCTGCTCGCGCAGCGTCTTGACGTCAGCGAGGCTGAAATTTGCCATGTTCTCGGAACTCCTCTTGGTTCGGAAACCCTGTGGCGCCGTCACTCGCGGCGGGCTCACGGGAGGAGCCCAGCACGCCGAGGTGACGGCGGTTCTTACTCGTGGTGAACGTGCACCGACCGAGCGGGGGCCGGACGACCGCGGGTGCGGCGTCCGACCCCCGTCACGGAACGGGGTGTCAGGCGGTGGCGGTCTCGTCGGTCGAGGTCTCGTCGGTCGAGGTCGCGGCGGTCGAGGTCGCGGCGGCGTCGGCCTCGGGGGCCTCCTCCGCGGCGGGGGTCTCGGCCTCGACGACGGCCTCGTCGGCGGTCTCGGCCTCGGCGTCGGCGACCTTCTCGGTCTCCGCGCCGGCCTGCTCGTTCGGCTCCTGCACGTCGGCGGCGGACGCACCGGTGGAGAGCAGCTCCTGCTCCCACTCGGCCAGCGGCTCGACGGCGGAGACGTTGCCCTCGGCCTCGGGCTTCTGGTGGCGCTGGATGAGGCCCTCGGCCGCGGCGTCGGCGACGATGCGGGTGAGCAGGCTCACCGAGCGGATCGCGTCGTCGTTGCCCGGGATCGGGTACTGGACCTCGTCCGGGTCGCAGTTCGTGTCGAGGATGCCGATGACCGGGATGCCCAGCTTCTTGGCCTCGTCGATCGCGAGGTGCTCCTTCTTGGTGTCGACGACCCAGAGGGCCGACGGCGTCTTCGAGAGGTTGCGGATGCCGCCGAGCGACTTGTGCAGCTTGTCGAGCTCGCGCTTCTTGATGAGGAGCTCCTTCTTGGTGAAGCCGCTCTTCGACGTGTCGTCGAAGTCGAGCTCCTCCAGCTCCTTCATGCGGGCGAGGCGCTTCGAGACCGTCTGGAAGTTGGTCAGGAGGCCGCCGAGCCAGCGCTGGTTCACGTAGGGCTGGCCGACGCGGGTCGCCTGCTCCGAGATCGCGTTCTGCGCCTGCTTCTTGGTGCCGACGAAGAGGATGGTGCCGCCGTGGGCGACCGTCTCCTTGACGAAGTCGTAGGTCTTGTCGATGTAGGCCAGCGACTGCTGGAGGTCGATGATGTAGCTGCCCGAGCGCTCGGTCAGGATGAAGCGCTTCATCTTCGGGTTCCAGCGACGGGTCTGGTGCCCGAAGTGGACGCCGCTGTCGAGCAGCTGGCGCATGGTGACGACTGCCATGAGTCGTTCTCCTTGTCTCGGGGCCCGGGCGCACGACGGCGCCGAACTCCCGTTCGGTTGTCTGCGACGGCCGGTCGGCACGTCGCCCTGGCGCCCGGCGCACTCCCGCCCCGGCCGCGTGAGCGGAGAGGGACCGTGGGGAGCGGAGGCCGAATGGGCGCGCGTAGTCACCCCGACGAGCGAGGTGCTCCGTGGAGTCTAGCACCAGGACGGCCGCCTCCCCCGCTGCTGCGGGAGGGCGGCCGTCGAGGCTCGGAAGACCGGTCCTACTTGCGCGCCGACTTCATCACGGTGCGGATGTGCAGGGTGTCCATCTCCTCCAGAGAGCGGCCCTTGGTCTCGGGCACGAACATGAAGACGAAGACGAACGAGATAGCCGCGAAGGCGGCGTAGAGGCCGTAGGCCAGGGTGAGCGACACGTCCTGCGAGAGGATCGGGAAGGTCACCGTGATGGCGAAGTTCGCGATCCACTGGGCAGATGCCGCCAGGCCGAGGGCGGCCGCCCGGATCCGGTTCGGGAAGATCTCGCCGAGGAGGACCCACACCAGCGGGCCCCAGGTCGCGCCGAAGAAGACGACGAACGCGTTCGCCGAGACGAGGGCGATCGGCCCCCACGCGCCGGGCAGCGAGACGTCCTCTCCGCTGATCGTCGACTGGCTGAAGGCGATGGCCATCAGCGCGAGCGAGACGGCCATGCCGGCCGAGCCGACCAGCAGCAGCGGCTTCCGGCCGACCTTGTCGACCAGGAAGATCGCCACGAAGGTGACGACGACGTTCACGACCGAGGTGAAGACCGAGATCGCGAAGGAGTTGGACTCGTCGAATCCGACCGCGCTCCAGAGCGAGGTGGAGTAGTAGAAGATCACGTTGATGCCCACGAACTGCTGGAACACCGACAGCAGGATGCCGACCCAGACCACGGGGAGCAGGCCGAGGGCGGGACCGCGGAGGCTGGAGCGCTTCGCGTTCTCGGAGTCCTCGTCGATCTTCTTCTGGATGTCCGCGAGCGCCTCGTCGACCTCGTCGCGCGGCGTGACCGTCGCGAGCACCGCGCGGGCGTCCTCGGAGCGGCCGCGGGTCGCGAGGTAGCGGGGCGATTCCGGCAGGGTCAGGGCCAGGAGGCCGTAGATGACCGCAGGCACGGCACAGGCGATGAACATCCAGCGCCACGCGGCGACGCCGAACCAGAAGGGCTCGGAGGCGCCGTCCGCGCCGTTCGCGATGAGGGTGTCCGAGAGCAGGGCGGCGAAGATGCCGAGCGTGATCGCCAGCTGCTGCAGCGACGCGAGAGCTCCGCGGATGGCCTTGGGCGCGATCTCCGAGATGTAAGTCGGAGCGATCACGGAGGCGATGCCGATGCCGAGGCCTCCGACCACGCGCCAGAGCACGAGGTCCCAGACCGCGAACGCCGCGCCGGCGCCGATGGAGGAGATGAAGAAGAGCCCGGCGCCGAGCAGCATGACCTTGATGCGGCCCCAGCGGTCGGCCAGGCGCCCAGCGAGGTACGCGCCGAGCGCACAGCCGAGCAGCGCGGAGGCGACGGCGAAGCCGATCAGGGCGGCCGAGAGCTGGAACTCGCCCTGCACCGCCTCCACGGCACCGTTCACCACCGACGAGTCGAAGCCGAAGAGGAAGCCGCCGACCGCCGCCGCGATCGCGAGGCCGATCACCTTCCTCTTCAGCTTCGCCGCCGAGGGGTTCGGGATGTCCGCTCTCCCGCTGGTCGTGTCAGATCGTCCGCTGGTCATGGTCGTCTCCGATTCTCGCCGCCGGTGGGGGCGGGGTGCCGCTCCCGAGCCGGATCACCGGCACGTTACTCCTCGCCGCGGCACCGCCGGGACGGGTTGCGCTCTCCCCCGGCCGATGTCCTCCCTCCACAGCCGGGCCCGTCGCGCTCTCCTCCCCTGATCCGCTCGGCCGACCACCGGTCTCGGACCGGCTCCAGGAGGGTGGCCGCATGCTCCGATCCCGACTCCTGCGCCCGGGCGTGTTCGCCCTCGCCGCTCTGCTCGTCGGGGCGCCTCTCGGCGCCTCGCCCTCCGGCACCTCGTCCCCCGGCCGGTCCGACCCGCGGTGGACCTCCCCCGTCGCGGGCTTCTCCGTCGTGGAGCCGTGGGGCGCGCCGGCCCACCGCTACGCCCCCGGGCACCGCGGGATCGACCTCGCGGCAGCGGCCGGGCAGCCCGTGGTCGCCGTCGCGGCGGGCACCGTGTCGTTCTCGGGCAGGGTGGTCGACCGGTCCGTGGTGAGCATCGTGCACGCGGACGGTCTGGTCTCGACGGTCGAGCCGGTCGACGGATCGGTGACAGCGGGGCAGGTCCTCACCGCGGGCCAGCCCGTCGGAGCAGTGGGTGCGGGCGGCCACTGCGACGGGAGGTGCGTGCACCTCGGCGTCCGCGAGGGTGGCGACTACGTCTCGCCGATGCGGTTCTTCGGCGGGATCCCCCGGGCGGTGCTTCTGCCGATGGACGACGTGGCGCAGGGTCTTGAGCGAGTGGCGCGGAAGGGTGCGTCCGGTGACTCGCGCGTCCGGTCAGGCGCGGGGGTGGGCGAGGCGGTAGGCGTCGCGGATCCGCTCGGTCGAGACGTGGGTGTAGATCTGCGTGGTGCCCAGGCTCGCGTGGCCGAGTAGCTCCTGGACGGCGCGGAGGTCGGCTCCCCCGTCGAGCAGGTGGGTCGCCGCGGTATGGCGGAGGGTGTGCGGGCCGGACGGTCCGGAGCCCTGCCCGCCGTCGAGGAGCCTCGCCACCACGCCGTAGACCGTGCGCGGGGTGAGGCGCGCGCCCCGCCGTCCCAGCAGCAGGGCCCCGCTCCCGTCGCCGGTGGCGAGAGAGGGTCGGGCGCGCTCCAGGTAGTCGACGAGCGCCTCCTTCGCGGGGACGCCGAACGGGACGACCCGCTGCTTGGCGCCCTTGCCGGTGACGAGCACGGTGAGCCGGCCGAGATCGATGTCGCCCAGGTCGACGGCGACCAGCTCGGAGACGCGGATGCCGGAGGCGTAGAGCAGCTCGACGATCGCGAGGTCCCGCAGCGCCACCGGGTCCTCGGTCGCGCCTCGCGCCGCGACCGTGTCGAGCACCTGTTTTGCCTGCGGGAGCGTGAGGAACCGCGGCAGTGTCCGTCCCGACTTGGGCGTCTTGAGGCGTGCGGCGACGTCGACGGGGAGCCGCTCGGTCCGATGCGCCCAGGAGGAGAAGGAGCGGACGGCCGCGGTGCGCCGGGCGAGGGTCGCGCGGGCGATCCCCGACTCCGACTCTCGCCAGAGCCAGTCGCGCAGCAGCTCGAGGTCGAGCTCGGCGGTGAGGAGCCGCCCCTTCTCCCCCGTGTGGGCGATCAGGCGCGCCAGGTCGGAGCGGTAGCCCTTCGCGGTGGCGGGCGAGAGGGACCGCTCATCGAGGACGTACCGGAGGAAGTGCTCGACCGAGTCGGCGAGCGTCTCGCCGGTCATGATCCGTCCGGCATCCGCGACCAGAGGTCGATGCGCCCCTGCTCGTCGAGCCCCTCGAGCCGCTCGATCAGGTCGGTGCCGAACCGCGTCGCGATCGGGGCCGGTGCCGTCGGCACGAACGAGGCGGCCACCGTCTCCGGGTGGACGTGGACGAGCGAGAGGCTCTGCGCTCCGTCGACGCCGGCGAGCTCCCGCTCGGGCGCTCCGAGGTCCATCGTGTAGCTGGTGGCGCCGGCGACGAGCACGGGCACGCCCGCGAAGGTCGCAGCCGTGGGGTAGTGCAGGTGGCCGCCGAGGATCGCGCGGACGTCGGTACCGCGCACCATCTCCTCGAGCCTGTCGATCCCCCGCAGCTCGAGCACGGTCATCGCGCCGAGCGGCGTGGGCAGCGGAGGGTGGTGCAGGGCGAGGATCGTCCCCAGCGGGGCCGGTGCGGCGAGCTCGTCCTTCAGCCAGGCCAGCTGGGCGTCGGTGAGGTCGCCGTGGTGGAAGCCGGGCACCGCGCTGTCGAGCGCGATGAGCCGGAGCCCGCCGAGGTCGACGACCTGGTCCACGGGTCCCGCGCCCGCCGGGTCCTGCTCGAGGAGCACCCGCCGGAAGGCTCCGCGCTCGTCGTGGTTGCCCATCACCCAGACGATCGGGCAGCCGAACCGCTCGCCCACGGGGTCGAGCTGCTCGCGCACGCGCCGGTAGGCGTCCTCCTCGCCGCGGTCCGCGACGTCCCCGGTCACCACGATCGCGTCCAGGCGTCCGCCGCGCTCGGCCAGCCGGCCGACCGCCTGCGCGAGGCGGGCGACCGTGTCGACCTTCCCGTAGAGCGGAGCGCCGTCGGCCAGCAGGTGCGTGTCGCTCAGATGCGCGATGACCCTGTCGGCGGCGCGGAAGTGCCCGAGCTGCGGGCGCTCTCCGCCGTGTCCTGCTGCCGTGGCGTCCATGCCGCTCCCCTCGCCGATGCCCCTTCAGCGTAGGGCGGACCGCCGACAGCGCCGCGGCGGCGGGGCCGCTCACCCGGGTGCCCGCTCCCAGTCCCCGTCCTCGGAACGGTGGACGCGTCCGTCTGCGAGGAGCGCACCCAGCGCCGACAGTGCCGAATCGAGCGATTCCCCGGAGAGCCGGGCGACGGTTGCGGCGTCATAGCCTCCTTCGGATTCGACGACGGCCAGGACTCGCGCCTCAGCCGCGGTCAGCGCTCGGCACGATCCGTCGGCGTCGCCGACGGCGAGCAGTTCGAGCACATCCGCCGGCGAGGTGACGCAGGTCGCCGCGTACTCGCGGAGGAGGCGGTGGCAGCCGGCGGAGGAGGCATTCGTGACCGGGCCCGGGACCGCGCCGAGGGGGCGGCCCAGGGCAGCCGCGTGGCCGGCGGTGTTGAGGGAGCCGGAGCGGGCGCCGGCCTCGACGACGACGGTGCCCGCGGTGGAGGCGGCGATGAGGCGGTTGCGCTGCCAAACCGTACGATGTATGCGTGATTGCTTCGACTGTCAAGGCCGCCGTCTACCTCCGTATCTCGCAGGACGCGAACGCGGACGGGCTCGCCGTGGACCGCCAGCGTGGCGAGTGCCTGGCGCTTGCTGAGGCCCGGGGGTGGACAGTGACCGAGGAGTTCAGCGACACGGTGTCAGCCAGCAAGCGGGCGGTCGCCCGGCCCGCCTATGACTCGATGTTCGCCGCCTTCGAGGCTGGCCGTTTTGACGCCCTCGTGGTGTGGGACCTGGACCGCCTGACCCGGCAGCCCCGGCAGCTGGAGGACTGGATTGAGCTTGCCGAGACGCGCTCCGTCCTCATCGTCACCGCGTCCGGCGAGGCCGACCTCACTACCGACAACGGGCGTCTGTTTGCCCGCATCAAGGCGTCTGTGGCCCGTGCGGAGATTGAGCGTAAGGGCGCCCGGCAGCGGGCAAAGAACGTGCAGAACATCGCGCAGGGCCGACCCGTGCCCGGGCGTCGGCGGTACGGATACGAGTCCGGCAACCTCACGCCTCGCGAGCCCGAGGCTCAGGACGTACGGGACCTCTTTACTAGTGCGCTCGCGGGCGCCTCGCTCCGCTCCCTCTCCGTGGCACGCGGGCGCCGGACCCGGTGGGTGCGGGAGGTACTGAGCAATAAGGCGTACGCGGGGTGGGTGCAGCACCAGGGCGTGTACTCCCCTGGCGTCGTCACGCCCCTCGTCTCGCTAGAGGAGTGGGAGCGGGTGCAGCTGCTGCTGACCGACCCGACCCGTAAGACCACGCCCGGTCCGACGCCGCGCCACCTTATGTCCGGCCTGGCATCGTGCGGTGTCTGCGGGGCGCACCTCTTCTACATGCGGGGCTACTTGTGCAGCGCCGCCGCGGATCACGTACACATCACCAAGGCGTTGCTGGACACGGCCGTCTCGGATGAGGTCTTCATGTGGGCAGTCAGCACGGACAGCACGCAGACCGACAGCGCCGCGCTGACCGACCTACTGCGGGAGCACGCGGACGTGGAGCGGCGGCGGGAGGCAGCGCAAGACCTCTTCCTCCTGCCCGGCGCTAACCGCGCCTCGGTGGCCAGGACGCTTGCCAGCCTCGGCAAGGAGTCCGAGCGGATCACGCGGCTGATCGACCAGGAGCGGGCGCGGGAGTCGGTGTCTGACATCCTCGGGGCCGTCCGTGGTGCGTGGTGGGATCGCCGGTTTGAGCGGGAGTACACGGAGCAGGAGGAGGCAGCTGTCAGCGCGTGGCCCGAGTTCTGGGCAAGCCTCGGGCTGGACCGGCAGCGGGAGGTTGTGCGCTCCCTCTTCTCGGTCAGGGTGGACAAGGGCCGGGGGCCGGAGCGGGTCAGCATCGAGCACGTGTGACCCGCTCGCTCGGCTCATGCGGCCTTGGTGAGTTCGCCCAGCTGAGCCTGCCACGGCCGTAGCTCGCCCAGGTCCTCCGGCGCCGCCTCAATGGGCACCAGCTTGGGCGCCTCGCGACCCTGCACCAGGGTGGTGCTGTAGGTGTAGGGCAGCGCGTCCGTGAACAGCTGAGGTACGGGCGTCAGGATGCGGGAGCAGGCCCAGCCCTCGGCCTGGCGGGTCCACACTTCCGCGTCAGGCAGCAGCGGTGTGGAGGAGCGGACGAGGGTGCGCCAGCGTGGTTCGGTCAAGATCGTGTGCGTCATTGTAAGGGTCCTTCGGTTGGTGAGCCCCGAACAGGGGTGGTCCCACCGTAAGGCGAGCAAGTTTCGATATCTACGGTATGATTAGGCCATACTTAGATGGGCGCACGAACCCGGCCCAACCCCACATATTGATGGTTACCCTTTGGTAGAATAGAAGAAGAGCCAGACGCACATTCCCGAGGTGGGCCGTCTGGCTCTTCTTTTTGCCTAAATGCTGTATACCCTATTAGCGAGGGATTGTTAGACAATCGGAGCACTCAGCTGGAACAACGGCATTTTAGTTGGGCCGGACCTTATTAGGATTCCATTCTTTACGCAATCTCCTAGGTACCGCGTTGCAGCCTGATACTGGCTCGTGTCTTCCATATCACCCATGACCGCGCGTAGCTCAGTCCCCTTCACCGGTTCGCCAGAATCCAACAGCGTGAGCATTGCCAGCCAACGCGGGTCTGACTGTGCCTTCACTGCTGCGCCCGTAAACTTGACAATCGCAGACTCGGCATGCCCAACCACGGAGAATCCTTCGAGCTTGATCGGCTCGCCGTCCTTCTGCTTCCCGCCGTCACCGGCAAAGGTCGAAAGGGTGAAGCCCGAAGATGTGCCCTTCGCCATAATCAGCGTGTCGGCGTTGTCACGGATCGTGGTCGAACCGCGGGCCTTCGTGGCCTTAGCGTCGGTGTGGTGAATGACCAGCACAGACGCACCCTCTCGGGCGTCACGGATGCGCTTAGCTGCGTGCAGCGCCATCTTGGGCCCGGTCTTGCCTGCGCCGTTCTCGTCATCAAAGCCGCCCAGCTGCGAGAGCGTGTCAATGACGATGAAGTCATACCCGCCCGAGCGCACTAGCTCGGTCAGCCGGTCCACGCTGCGTTCATTGCTGAGGTTCACGCCTGCCTCTAGGTAGGTAATCGAGTCCGGGTCCGGAGTCAGCTTGTGTGCGTCGTCCCACGCCCGTACCCGGACACCGAAGGCGCCCGCACCCTCTGCGATCACATACAGGCAGCGGCCCCGAGCTACGGCCCGGTGATTCCACTGCGTGCCGGTGGCAATGCGCCGGGTCCAGTCGATAGCGAGGAAGGACTTGCCGAGCCCGCCAGGTGCGGCGAGCACGGCAACCGTGCCCTTCTGTACCAGGTCCTCAATCCACCACTCCGGCGCGGGCCTGTCGTGAATCTCCGCCTCAGAGATGGGCACCAGGTCCGTGTCCCCCTCTAGGAAGAGGTCCAACGCCTCCTCGGCAAAGTGGTTGTTCATGCGCTGCTGGAACGCATTGAGCACACCGCTGCGGAATTCGTTTGCGTTGTCAGACTTAGACGTACGCAGGTAGTGGATGAGGTCGGTTAGGTCTTCAGCTGAGTACTGGGTCAGATCGGGCAGCTGGACAGAGGCTACGTCGCTCATCGAACTACCGCCCAGGTGCCGGACACTGCGTCCAGCGCTACGGCAGCGGAGGAGTCAGTCTCGGTAATTTCTGCGACCTCATCAAAGAGCTTGTCGCTGTATACCACGGTATAAGGCAACTTCGCTTCGAGAGTCCGACGGCTTGCGTAGTAATGCTGCTGGAAGACGTTGAAGTCATCGGGCGTGAGCGGTACCGAGATATTCGGTGCGCCTCGGTCCTCCGGGTCCCGGAACAGTCCGAACGCGATAACGGGCAGCGCCTCGCGTAGTCGGCCGTCGCGGCTTGTCTCGACTTCCTCAAAGATCGCTACGAGAGGCAGGGTTGTTGCGGTGATTTCTACGAGTGTGTAACTCATTGTGTGGGTGCTTTCTTTAGCTGTGATTTGGTGTGCCACTTGTGCGGCTATAACCATTGTGACAGAAACTCACACGTGTGTGTTGGAGTAAACAGAGAAAGTATGCGGGGTCAATCCAGCGAGCTATGAATCGTATGAACGAACATGAATGATTATGAATCTATGAATACATGAACCAACGCGCTCAAGTCCTGCGTGTATATAGGGGTGTATATGAGCCCTATAAACATGCCCGTTTGTATAAGGAAAGGCCCCAAAATCCGCGTGTTTCCGCGGATGGTGGACTATATACAGGCCTATATACGCTTGCCCCCCTACACACGTAGTGTAGGGGGGGGGCGCATAGTTCTGTGTATATGCGGGGCAGTCTGGGCTCGGCTGAAAAACTGTTGCGGTCCGATTACAGCAATTACGTTTCTCAAACACAAGTGCTGTAATACGTGAGATAATATACGTATGGCTAAAACATGCAACGCAGAGGGGTGCGATAAGAGCACGCCTAAAGCAGGCGGCACCCTCTGCTCCATGCACCACATGCGCGCATGGCGAGCGTTGCAGCCCAAGACGCCCGTTGTACTCACGACCGGCGAGACCTCCTACCGAGAGGCGCATCACAGGATCGCGCGCAGGCAAGGAAAGGCGAGGGACCAGCGCTGCGTTGGCTGCGCCGGACAAGCGGTCCACTGGTCCTACAACGGCGGCTCCGAGCAGGAGCAGACAGAGCTAGACAAGAACGGTAACGCGCTAAGGTACTCCGGCAATCCGGATGACTACAGCCCCCGTTGCGTCACTTGTCACAAGTTCTACGATATGCGGTTGGCGGTGCTCAATGAGCGTCCTCTATAACTACTTCTACCGCGTGGCACTTGAGGTAGAGCAGCGCTACCTACAGCGGGAGGACGAGTGAGCCAACATCACCGCTCGGGGCTATGGACCTCCACGCATTCGAGCATGTGGCGTAAGCGGCTGGCACCAGGGATACAGGACCGCATCTGCACCAAGTGTGGTCACGCGATAGGCCAGCGACTATGGGACGTCGATCACATCATCAGCATTGCCATTGCCCCCGAGCTAGCGCATGACCCGTCCAACATCGGGCCAGCACATCGCCGGTGCAACAGGAGTGCAGGTGGCAAGGAAGGCAGGGCTAAGCAAATGGGTAAGGCCAAGGTAGTAAGAGTAGAGGAGCAAGGACTATGGGAATGGTAGAGAAGGAGAACACACATGGCTAAGGCAGTAGGCACAGGCACGATCACTACAGGCAGTGGGACCTATCAGGTATCCATCGGGTCCACGCACGGTGGGCAGCTGACCCTGCGGGTGGTGGCAGCAGCGCTGCACCGGGCACCGGGTGTGGTGGACAGCGCCATGCTCAGCAGCAAGGCACACGCACTATCAGTAACAGACGAGGAGTGAGCATGGCTGAGACACAGCAGCACTGCCCTAAGTGCGGAGTAGTAGTGGCTCGCGTTGCCAGTGACAAGGGCATCACTGTTGGTTGGGATGCGAGCGAGGCACACGAGAGTACACACAGTGAGTGAGCGACCAAGCAAGCGGGTGACGCCCGCTATCGAGTCGAACGAAAGTTCGAATGACCCAGTTTTTGAGAAGGCCGCTGTACCCCCGCCTGCGGTCAGCACTTATTTTCTCCCAGATGCCTGGGATGCGGACGAATACGGCTCCACTCGTCCCCTATTCGTATCTTCGTTCGAACGATCCGAATTGCTGAGAGACGAATTCCTCTTGGGGTGTCAGTACCTCGGCCTTGACGGCAAGCGCAAATCCGTCATGCCGCACCAGTTCGTGATTGCGGACGCGCTCAACGCGACAAAAGAGAACGGCCGTCCTCTCAACCGCACCAACGTGCTGGGTATTCCCCGACGAGGCACTAAGTCAACATCGGTCTTTGCCCTGGGCCTGGGCCGCTGCCTGTCCCGGGACGGCTATCTGTTCGCGTTCACAGGGCAGAACGGACTGAAGGCGCGTGACCGATTCCTCCGCGATATCGTCGCGCCTCTAGAGCGCCTATTCCCCGACGCCGATACCCGCCCCTTCCGCATCAATAGGGCACGCGGTGGCGAGAAGATCACCTTTGACAACGGATCGCTGCTCGCGGTGCTGCCGCCCATCCCTGACAGCTGGCGCGGTGACGCCTGGGACCTGGTGTTCCTGGACGAGGCACAGAAGCACGAGCCCGAGCTAGCGCGCGAACTAATCACCGCGATTAGCCCGACGTTCCTCGGCCGTCCTGAGGCGCAGCTGGTGATCGCCGGTACCGCAGGACCGCATCGGAGCGGGCTGCTGTGGGACTCGCTAGAGCGCGGCCGGGCTGGCGAGATTGGGATAGTCGAGTACGCAGCGCACCCGGAGACGCCCATCTACGACCCCGACGAGGACGAGGACACCACAGGCACCCACGCGGACCCAGCCGTCTGGGCCACCGCCCACCCGCGCCTGACGCACGACTTCGACCCGGACGACTTGACCGAGGACTTCCGGCAGATGAGCACGGCCGAGTTCTGCGCCGAGTACCTGAACATCTGGCCGACCTCGGGAATGTCCACATTCCTGAGCGCCGAGAAGTGGGACAAGTGTCGCCTTGAGAACGCGACTCCTGAACTACCTACACGCTTCGCGGTGGCCGTGGCAGTCCACCCCGAGCAGCGCAGCGCCTCCATCGTTGCCGCATTCCGAGACGAGAACGGCCTTGCCCACATCGGCCTATTGGACCACCGGAAGGGCACGCGCTGGGTTGCTCCTCGGCTGTCCGAGCTCGCCGGCAAATATAAGCGACAGCTTATGCCTGTTCTCTACGACAAGGCTAGCTCGCCGGCTCAGGTTGAGATTGAGGCGCTGGCACGCATGACGCCGCGCCCCAAGCTGGCACCGCAGGGCTGGCCCGAGGTCAGCACCGCAGCCGGACTCTTCGTCAAAACGTTGGACGCTCAGGCGATCCGGCACTACGACCAGCCCGCCCTCAATGACGCTGCACGCCTGACCATCAAGCGCGGGACTCGCGGGTCCTCACGCTGGGCGTTCGGCCGCAAGGAACCCGGGGACGATATCACACCGATTGAGGCAGCTTCTTTGGCGCTCCGCTATTACGACGATAACCCGGTAAAGGAATCCGGAGGCGTTTACTTCGGGTAATCCGTAACAGTTAGAAGGGCTCTGCATCCGCACTACGGCGCGGATGTAGGGCCCTTTTCCATTTATCACTAGTCAAGAATTCCATCACACTATAAGTAATGGCATTCCTTGACCTCTTCCGAAAGAACAACCGACCGGATTACCTAGCGGGCCCGGCCGGTTTCTCTGGCATCAATTCGCCACTTGCGAGCACTGAGGCATTGCAGCCCGCGCTTGCGTGGAATGACTGGCTACAGGTTGGCAGTCCTACTGTCCTCAGCCGCGCTGCTGCACTACAGGTGCCCGCCGTCTCCAAGGTCCGCAACGTCCTGACCTCCACGATTGCGCCGCTGCCTCTCCGCGTCCTCAACAAGGACGGCATCTTGCCAGAGCAGCCCAGCTGGGCCTATCGCACAGACGGCGCAGAGACGCCCTTTAACCGGATGTTCCACATCGTTGAGGACCTGATTTTCGACGGCCTGTCTATCCTCGCGGTTGAGCGCGGCACTGCCGGTCAAGTCCTCCGCATGGCTCACGTGGACCGTGGCCGGGTAGGACAGGACGGTAAGGGCAATCTCCTCATCGACGGCAGCCCCGTTGACGAGGACGCAGTGATCTTCATTAACGCTCCGTACAACGGCATCTTGAAGGACGGCTCCTCCACTATCGCTGGCGCCCGTGACTTGGAGCTTGCGTGGCAGGGCCGCAGCCGTAACCCGATTCCTCTGGTCCACATTCAGCGTGACGACACCGAGGCCGAGATTACCCCGGCCGAGCGCAAGGCGCTTATCGACGGTTACCGGGCTGCACGCCGCGACGTAGACGGGGCGATCCTCTTTACCGAGGGTGGCTACACCGTCACCGCGCTAGGCACCGCAGAGGCAAACCTCTTCGAGAGTGGCCGCAATGCCGCGACCACCAGCATTGGCCAGCTTGCCAACGTCCGGGCCTCCATGTTGGACGGCACGCTCGCGGATTCTAGCTCCCTTACCTACATGACTTCCGAGGGTGAGCGCTCCGCATTCCTGGTCTTCGATATCCCCTTCTACACGACCGTGATTGAGCAGCGCCTCTCACAGGACGACGTGGTACCCGCCGGTCAGCGCGTGCGCTTTGACATGACCGGACTTCAGACAGTCAACCCGCCTGCAACCGGCGCTCCCTTGGAGGACTAATCATGACCGATATCCAGATTGAGAGTGGCGAACTTCACGCTACCGAGGAGCCCCGCACTTACCGCGGAACGCTGCTCCCGTGGGGCGTCGAGGGCCAGACCAACCTTGGCCGTCTGACCATCAATCGCGGCACGCTCACCATTCCTCGGTCCCCCGAGGCAATGGCTATGACCTACGACCACAACGCGACTAACCCCGTTGGTCGGATCACGCATCTAGAAGACACGGATACCGGCCTCATTGCCACATTCCGCGTAGCCGACACGGACGAGGGCGACACCCTACAGGCCGAGATTGCAGACGGCACACGTCGCGCCGTCTCCGTGGATGTGGCCGAGGTCCGCACCCGCGGCGGTGTCCTCGTCTCCGGCCGTCTCTACGGCGCTGCATTCGTGCCTAAGGGCGCCTTCCCGGGTGCCGAGCTACACGCAGCCATTGCCGACATTGACGAGGCAGAGGAGACACCGGAAGAGGCCTCCACCAAGGACTTGCTCATAAGCATTCGCGCCAACGTCTCGGAATTCAAGACCGGCGTTTATGACGCACTCGCGACAATCGAGTCCCGCCTACCGACCACCGAAGAGGCCGAGCCCTCCGAGGAAGTAACACCAGAAGAACCAACCACTAACCCAGAAGAGGAAGAAACCGAAATGGCAAATGCAACTGCCCCCGACACACTGGCAGCCGCTGCTGCCGACCACTCCGTACGCGGAGTTCTCGACCTAATCACCCGCGCTAAGGGCAATGACCGTGACGCACGCGCTGAGCTAGAGGACCTGTCTTCTAGCCAGACTCTGCACGCTGCTTTGGGTGACATCAAGTATGACACCGCTAACAGCCTCGGCTCCGGCGTTGTCCAGACAAACTTTGTTGGCGAGCTATGGAGCGGACGCCGTTACGAGCGGAAGTTCATTCCCCTTCTCAACTCCGCCCCGCTGACCGCTCTTGAGAACAAGGGGTGGAGGTTTGTCAACAAGCCCGTTGTTCAGCCCTGGGCCGGTAACAAGACCGAAATCGGTAGCTCCTCCGCAACCGTTGAGAGCTACACCTACAAGGCAGTCCGCTGGGCACACGGTGTTGACATTGCACGTGAGTTCTACGACTTCAACGAGACTGGCGTAATCGGCCGCTTCCTTGAGCTAGTCGTAGACAGCTACGCAGAGGTCAGCGACACCTACATCTTCAACGAGGTTAAGAACGCCGCCACAAAGCTTGCCGGTGGTACTACTGCCAGCTACGGAACCCGCTCCCCCGGCGTCTCCAAGATTCTCCAGGCTATTCGCTCCATTGACGATGCACGCGGTAACGCCAGCTTCGCCGTTGTCGCTCCTGACGTCTTCGATGAGATTCTCTTCTCGCAGGACAAGGACAAGCTTCAGTACGTCTCTGGCGAGATGGGCCTCAATTCCGGAACCATCTTCGGCCTGAACTTCGTCCGTCACTCCGGCCTTGCTGCCGGTCAGGTCCTCGTCGGTGACAAGAACGCCGCAACCGCTCAGGAGCTTGCCGGTTCGCCTATCCGCGTCTCCGCAATCGACCTTGTGAAGGGTGGAATTGACGAGGCAGTCTTCGGATACATGGCAGCCCGCATTGACTCCCCTAAGCACATCGTGCTTGTTAGCAACCCTGCCTAATACCGCTAGTACCGAAAGGAGGCGCCATGACCGCCGAATCCGCATTGCCTGATAACGACGCCGCTTCTGCGCTTGGCGCCTCCTCTCCCGTGGTGCCCGTCCCTCTGGACGGCCGTATCGCGGGCCTCATCGACTCCGACAGCCTGACCCGCGCAGCAGTGCGCGCGCAGGCTGCTGAGGGCGCTGTAGGTCCCGAGGGTCCCCGTGGTCCGCAGGGCCTGCAGGGGCCACAGGGTCCGGCAGGCGCCAACGGTGTAGCCGGTGCCAAGGGTGACGCGGGACCCGTAGGACCGCAGGGTCCCGCGGGCTCCAAGGGTGACGCCGGATCAGCCGGAGCTACAGGCCCCACCGGTCCGCAGGGTCCGCAAGGACTGACCGGCGCAACCGGTCCGGCCGGTCCTACGGGACCCACCGGCGCAGCCTCCACCGTTGCCGGGCCTCAGGGTCCGGCCGGTGCCAAGGGTGACACGGGCGCTACCGGCCCGCAGGGGCCCACCGGTGCCACGGGTGCAGCGTCCACCGTTGCAGGCCCCACAGGCCCGCAGGGAGCCACTGGACCTCAGGGGCCCAAGGGCGACACCGGCACGGCCGGAGCAGCAGGAGCCACGGGACCACAGGGTCCCGCAGGCAGCACGGGAGCCGCGGGAGCTACTGGTCCGGCCGGAGCAGCGGGAGCCTCGGGCGCCTCTGTGCAGACCGTGGCGCACGGCGACAACGCGAACCTCATCCGTCCTACCTCCGCAGCGCCGGTGGTCTGGGTAGGCACTGTCCAGCCGGTCGCAATGATTGACGGCGACATTTGGCTAGAGGCCGAACCTCTGGCTGCACCTACTCCGCCTACTGACTTCGTACACCGTTACGAGGCCGTGGACTTCACCGTCTCGGACGGGTCCACTGTCACCAGCTGGGCCAACCGAGTATCCGGAGCGCCCGCATTCGCAGGCTCCGGAGGCGTCACGTTCAAGAACACATCCGGTCTAAAGCGCCTCGTCTTTGACGGCGTGGATGACAAGATGGATGCCGCCATTTCGACTACCGCGCAGCCTTACACAAAGATCGTGCTAGCTCGCTATGTCACGGCTACTGCATCTCGCGTGCTTATCGGTGGAACCTCGGGCGTTGCGAACATCGCGACTAACGGGTCTAGCAAGTGGAGCATGACTAACGGCACCACGCTGAACCACTCGTCCTCCGTGAACACGTCATGGAACGTCTTTACCTCGGCCAGCAATGGCACGTCGTCCAGCCTCGCGGTTGGCGGAGTAGTGGTAACGGGTGACGCCGGGACCAACGGTCAGACGGGCCTGCGCCTCGCAGCTAACGGCACGCTAGCCACGTTCACCAACGTGGAGATTGCCGCCGTCTTCGTCTACCCGCGGATACTCAGCAGCGCCGAGCTTGCCGCGACGACTAGCTACTTGCAGTCCACCTACCCGGGCACCATCTAATGGCCGCGTTTCACGGGTACGCAACGGCTATGCACGTCATGGCGGGCGGAGTGGTCCGCAAGCTAAAGAGCTTGCAGGCCAAGGTTGTTGTGCCTACGCCTCTCGCTCAGTGGAATTTCGACCAGAGCGCAGCGCCCTTCCTGTCTACGGCCGGTGACCTTCCGCTCACGCAGGCAGGCCCCGGCACGGCAACCCGGGTGACTACGCCTTTCGGGACGGGTATCGACTTCGCAGGCAACAGCTTCCTCCGCCTGGACTTGTCCGCTGTCGGTCGGCTGAACATCGGCAAGACCGGCAATCAGGTAACCGTAGCTGCCTGGGTCAACCTCAATGACACCAACGCGGGATTCATCGGCGGTTGCTGGCAAGAGGACAACACGGACCCGCGCCGGTCTTACGGGCTCTTCTATGACCTCAACACCTACGGCGGAGACGAGAAGGCGAACTTTCATGTAAGCCGGGACGGCAAGCCGACACCCGGCTATCCGTTCAGCCGGGACTACGCAGCCTCCAACCAGAGCTTTACCCGAGGCGTCTGGCAGCTGCACGTTGGCACCTATGACGGATCGCAAGTCATCTCGTATCTCAACGGCATTGCGGAACGTTACCCCAACTACACAGACCCGCTAGGCAACACCTACTCCAAGAATCCATACGCCTTTGCAGACGGGCTGAACGGGACACCCTGTGACTTCACGGTCGGCGCAGTAGAGCTAACGGCCGGTCCGGGTAACTACATGATCGGGCAAGTAGCCCGTCTCCGCGTGTGGGACAAGGCACTTACGCCTCAGCAAGTCCTAGCAATCTACAACTCCGAGAAGGGAGTGCTCGCATGATTGGACCCTACTTCGAGGGCGACATTCCGTCACAGTCCGCAGTCATCGAATTGAACCGCGGTCCGGATGACGCCGACCTCAGCATCTTTGATAGCGCCGAGGTCACGGTTTACAACAGCTTTGAGCCCGAGGGCACCACGCTTGCGGGCGTTGTTGACGGTGACGAAATCATCGTGGCCTGGCCCGAGGATCGCAGCCTCTTCACAACGGATGGGGTATACACCCTGGCCGTCACGCTAACCAGCATCATCGGATATCGCGAGCGCGCCGAGGATGTGTACTTCGTGGTCCAGAACAACGAGCGGGACGGCTGGCACACGCTGGGCTCAGCCCGGCGTGAATGGTCCAGCGGTGGCCCCTCGGACGACGTGCTGCTGTGGACGCTACTCCACGCAGCGCGCGCGCAGTGCGAGGAGTACGCACCGACTCTCGGCTACGGCGAGATGCCGCCCGCCACATGGCGCACGGCGCAGCTTATGCAGGCACGGGCGATCTTCAACGCTGCCAAGCAGGACCCGTCATTCGATCCGACAGGCGACCTCGTCTTTACGAGTCGGCCCAACCCCTTGGACAAGTTTGTCCGCAACATTCTTCGACCTCAGAAGGCGGTGGGATTCCTTGGTTAATCCACGTCAGTACCTCGCCGGCGAGCTAAAGCCGCTACTTCCTAAGGGATGGAAGATCGTCCCTCACGCTGTCGCTTTGGACACTATCTCCGAGCCGGTAGTGAAGTTGCAGCAAGTGAGCGTGCAGCCCACAGCCAGTGCGCCTTTGTCTTACCATACCGTAACTATTGCAGTCATCATCATTTCGCCTATCACCAACGCCGATAACGCCGAGGACTCGGTAGACGAGATGGTCAACGAACTGCTCTTTGCGCTAGACGAGATTCCTAGCCTCAGCTGGACCGAGGCAACAAAGGACCTGTACGGCGACTCCAACCTCGCATACCGCGTAGATATCGAAATCAACATTCAAAAGAAAGGCTAACCGCCATGGCTACTATCTCCTCTACTCCACTCGTAATGAAGAATGCAACCTTTAAGGTTGGCGCCGATAATTACGAGGCCGCTATCTCTAGCGTCGTCTTCACACCCTCCGCGGACACCGTGACTTGGCAGGGCCTTACGCCCGCGTCCTCGTACCGCAACCAGTCCTCGGCCACGTGGGAGTGCGCTATCACGTTCTTGCAGGATTACAGCAACTCCGCGTCGCTAAGCCGATACCTCTTCAACAATGAGGGCCTGACTGTCAACGTCGAGTTCGTCCCGGCAGCGGGCACCGGTGCAACAAAGATCACGGCATCCGTGATCCTGCTACCGGGTCAGATCGGTGGAAACGTCAACGCTATCCAGGAGGCCACCGTCACGCTCGGTGTATCCGGAAAGCCGCAGATCGTCTAATGCTGAGAATTGACGTCAATAGCTCCCGAGAGTTGCAGGCAACTATCTTGGCTATCCGTCAATCTCGCACGGATATTCAGAAGAACATCCGCCAGCAGACCAAGAAAGTAGTTCAGCCTGAGTTCCAAAAGGCAATGGCGGAGCGGGCTAACACGCGGTTGGAACACCGCGTGTTAGTCGCCACCGCCCGCGTCAAAGTCTCGAACCAGAACGTCACGCTCAGTACCGCAAGCGTCGGGCGAAAGCTACAGGGTGGACTACTCCCCCGAGAACAAAAGCACGTCGTGGAATTCGGTGCGGACCGTGAGAAGAAGACCACATACTATGCCCGCAGTAGTAAGGGCAAAGACTACAAGGTCACCCGTAAGACTCGAATGCAGTTCAGGCCTCGCAAGCGGACCGGTTACGTGTTCTACCCAGCAGTAGCGGAGATTGTCCCGCGTATAGCCAGCCTATGGGTCCAGACAACCGTTTATACATTCAACACCGCCCTAGAGAAAGGTTAGGCAATGCCTAAGGGAATTGAAATCAGCATTGCCGCGAATACTCGCGACTTTCAAAAGGGAACAAAGGATGTCGAGAAGAGTCTCGAAAGAGTCCAAGACTCGCTAGAGGACTTGTCCCGCACTGCCCAGCAGGACGGCGACAAGATGGGCGACAACCTCGGGGACGGTATCAAGGAGGGCGCTAAGAAGGCCGAGACGGCTACCGAGAAGCTAGAGAAGAGCTTTAAGGAAATGGCCGACGTTGCCAAGCGTGAGTCCCGAAAGGCCGGTGACGACGTTGGCGACAACATCAAGCGCGGCACAAAGGACGCAGAGCGAGGCCTAGACGACTTCAAGGATGAGTCAGCCTCTACCGCCCGTGAGGCAGCAGCGAGCTTCGACGGGTCCGCTGAGTCCATCGGTGACGCGTTCCAAGAGGTGGCCGCTAACGCGCTCGCGGGCTTCGGTCCCATCGGTGCTGCCGCCGGTATTGCGCTCGCGGTCGGTGTGGGCCTCGGCTTTGCCGAGATTCAAAAGCGCGCCGAGGAGCTAGAGGAATTTACGTCGAACATGTTTGACGACATGATCGAGTCCGGTAACCGGTATGCCTCGGCAGAGTTCATCAATTCTCAGGTCAAGGACATTATCTCCGACGCAAGCAAGATGAACGAAATCCAAAAGGAGTCCGAGGCTATCGGCATCTCCCTGCAGACGCTTATCCGCGCCCGCGCAGGAGACCAGGACGCGCTCAATGAGGTACTGACCACAGAGAACACCCGGCACCAGGAGGCCCTAGACAAGATGCACGAGCAGGGCCTTGCCGGTTCCGTGCTGAAGCAGGCCGCGCAGGAGGAGAACGCTCTTCACGAGCGCACGGTTGCTGTGTACGGAGAGGTCGGCGGAGTCATCCAAGACAACATCAATAAGCACGGCCTCTACAACTCAACCGTGGTCACTGGTAATGCTCGCCTGGACGAGACAAACCTCAAGATTGCGGATGCAGCCAGCAAGTGGAGCGGTATCCAGAACCGCGTCATCAAGCTGGACGTAGACGATTCGCCCCTCGTGGCAGCTATCAACCGGCAGCAGAACCGGACCATCACGCTCAACGTTCAGGGGCAGATTACAAAGATTGGGCAGCAGGTGTGGTAAATGGCTACAACTATCTTCAAGGGTCAGGACGTCATCCGTCCGCTGTTGGTACTCGGCTTTGGGTCCGACCGTGAGATGCGCAGTATCACGCACACGATCATTGGCAAGGATGAGGCCGTGGTGACGTACAGGGCACCGGGGCTACGCACCGGTACCCTGTCCCTTCTCTTCGCCACGCTCGCGGACGCACAGCGTTGCGAGGCTATCCACTCAACACCCGGTGTCTTCATCCTTTCTGACCCCGAGGTCCCGGGTATTGAGTTCGGATACATTCCCGTTGGCACCGCACGCCTAGAGCTTGACTCTGGGTCGCGTAGGGCGTGGACATACACGGTCGATTACGTCGAGCAGTTGGGTATCTAATAATGGCTGACCTCTTCAAACTATCAACACGGGCACAGCTTGTCCGTGCAATCGGCAATGTCGAGCTACCCGTAGTAGACGGCTCCGTCACTCTGGACGAGGGATGGGCGCCGTACATCAAGGCTGTGCTCACTGTGGCCGTGGACACTGATTCAACCGAGGACCTGGCCGAGCTACTTGACCCGCGTCTAGGCCCGCGTCTGCTGGTCACTCTTACGCGGACGAACCTCTACACCGGAGAAAGCTACGCGCGCATCTTTGACCTGGGCCTGCGCTCCCGAGAGATTGACGCGAGGACCGGCGAGATATCGCTAGGCCTCACGAGTGACGAGGCGTTGCTTCAGACGTGGGCACGGACTACCGAGCCGCTGACCTACAACAGCACGTCCGCCATTGCGGCCGTGAAGTCTGCCCTCTTCACCGTGCTTCAGCAGACGCCGCAGCTGTCGATTGACTACTCCACCGTGCCGCAGATCACGCGGAGGAACCTGTTCCCTAACCCGAGCCCGTCCGGCAACGGGTCGATCAGTACGTCATCCGGCGCGGTCGGAACGGTTGTTGCACAGAACCCGCTAAACCCCGGGGACGCTCTGCGCATCGTCCCTCGGGACCAGAACACCGCAGACACGGAAAGCTACGCGAGCCTCGGTGGTGTGGCCGGAAACCTGCGCCTCGGCATGGAGGCAGGCAAGACCTACACCTTCTCGGCTAACACCTTCATGGAGTTTGCTTACAACGGCGAGAAGGCAGACAACGCCTTCCGCATTGTGGCGTACACAAAGGTACCGAACCAGGACGTTGAGGAGACCTCCTCGGATGAATTCACGCCGGGAAAGGTGGAGCGCCAGTACGTCACGTTTGACGTGCCCGTGGGCGCGACGGAGGCGTATATCCGCATCTACCACGGTGGCGTACTCGGCGGGCGAGTGCCCGCCGTCTATGCAAATAAGTTCCTCTTGGAGCAAGGCAATGCTGAGCGTCAGTACTTCTCCGGCGCGTACTCCATCGGTAACCAGCCCCCCGAGGTTGTCTACTCGTGGGAGGGCACAGCCAACAACTCCGTCAGCCGTCTGGTCGAGCTTGCCACTACCGGTGACAATGAAATGACTTGGCAAACCGGGGACACTGCATGGGACTTCATCTCTCCGCTTATGGAGGCAGCGGGCCTTCGCCTCTTCTGTGACGAGCAGCGCAAGTGGCGTCTCGTAGATAGCAGCTACCAGGTACCCGGCTCGGTACGTATTGCCGAGGGGTGGAACCTCGTAGGCGCAGCGGACGTTATCGACGCGGACGGCGAAAGCTGGTTTGACTCCGTGGTCATTCGCTATTCGTGGACTGACCAGTACGGCGAGTCATGGACGGACGTGGACGTATACGCTCCGCGCGGATATCGAAAGACTCTCGTGCTGGACCGTACGTCACCGCGGGTCAAGGGTGCAGCGCGTTACATCCTCTCCCGTCTTCTGGGTCGAGGACGGACCCTCTCACTAGAGGCCGTCTCGGACTTTGCAGTCACTCCCGGGTGCGAGATTGTCGCCTCACTCCCGGGCACTGTCCCGGTAGTGGGTCGGCTTATGGGCGTGACCTTCAACCTCGGGACGGACGAAATGTCGATTGGTACTAGAGGCGTATTGGATACGCCTCTAGAAGCCTGGACCCTTGTCCCCGAATCCACTACATGGGCCAACGTGAGCGCTAGCGCCACCTGGCAGAACTTTGACAACAGCTAACTAAGGAGAACAATCGTGGCAACAGGAGATGCAGCAGCAGCAGCAGGACTAGTAGTAGTCCCGGCAACCGAGAGCGTCCGAAATGGAGCTACCCGGCTCAATCAGCGCGGCGATGAAATCGCGGCCGTCATGGGGCGCGTGGGCAAGCTAGAGAACCGGCAGCGCGTCTGGCAGTTCCCGCGCACGGGAAATGATAATGACTTTTGGGCGGCGAACACGTGGGGCAACGGCGCTACCGGCGTCATCGCCAACGCGCCAGCCGGTGAGTACCTGATCGACAGCACGTCCGTCTACGGCGCAGCCGCGGGCGGGGACTACATCTTCCGCTTCGAGCTACAGGTCAACGGCACACGCGTAATGGAGTTCCGCTCGGACGCGGACAACAAGGTCCGCCCGCTCAGCTACCCCTTTTCCTACGTGCACAGCGGCGGGAACCTCTCGGTCCTGACCCGCCTGTTCGCACCGAGCAACGTGGACGGGTACATCGAGCGCCGCGGTACGGGGGTCCGCGTCACGTACCTCGGGGCCCGGTGACCCTGCCGGAGGCGGTGCTCTGGGTGGTCGTGATCGGCACGCTGGCCTGGGCCGTGAAGCCGCCCAAGGAGTAGGTGCACGGGGGCGGTGCTGCTCTGGCCGTTGCTGGCGCGGCGTCGATGGCCCCCCTGGGCCCGAGAGGTTAGTGCTTCAGCCATGAGTCGGGCATCCCGACACGCCGTAGCGTGTTGTACACAGTGAACGGGATCCTTCTGTCCACACCTGTGGATGGTCCGTCCGGATCCGCGTCCTTCCGCGGTTCCACAGGCTCCGGCCTGTGGATGAACGGGGGAGGAACCGGTGGATAACTACATAGCTGTAACTACTACGTCTAGTGGGCCGATCCTGGACTACACCTGGACGGTAAGTTAGGCGGTGCCGAGCAAGGCGGGGTCCTGCAAGACCCCGTCTGTCCCGCTCGGCACCGTCGTCCGCGCGTTCCACGGACTTGAAGTTGATATGAGGTCAACTTGCTGATTCGCCGTTCAACAGATCCGCCGCCCATGAACACCGACCAGACCGCTGTTTCATCCAGCGGTGCCAGCCGGACAGAGCCTGCGGCGCTGTCTGACCCAGCAAAAGTATCACGCAATCGTGGGCTCATGGACTACACATCACTGAGGGTTCAGGAGACAGCGGGATACCGCTACCTCGTGTCAGTCTGCGTCCTCTGCGACGAGGCGCCCAGCCGCTGCACCTGCTGAGGTGACCGAGGGGAGGCAGGGCAACCTGCCTCCCCTTGCGTGTTTCTGGGCGACGCATACATTGACCGTACCTGTGCAGGAATCGCCAGCGGGTGGGCGTTGTGCCCGGCGGGACCTCCGTCGCGACGGCGCAGCCGGGGGTGGCGATGATGCGGTGGAGGAGGTCGGCGTGAGCCGTCGGGTAGAGGCGGTCCGCTCCCCCGGCGAGGAAGGCGACCGTCCGGCCTCCGGAGCCGAGGGCGGCGCGGTGGGCGACCGCGTCGATCCCGAAGGCACCGCCCGAGACGACGGAGACGCCTCGCGCCGCGACGCCCGCGGCGAGCTCGGCGGCCACGTGCTCGCCGTAACCGGTCGCAGCGCGGGCGCCGACGAGGGCGAGGCGGTGCGGCGGATCGAAGGCGGCGGGATCACCGCGCAGCCAGAGCAGGAGTGGCGCGTGCGGCCCGAGGTCGTCGAGCGACTCGGGCCACACGGGAGCCCCGGGCAGGAGCAGCCGGGCGCCGAGTCGCTCGGCGATCTCGAGACGTCGGAACAGGAGCCTGCGGTCCAGGCGCGGTCGCCAGCGCGCCAGCCCCGACTGGAGCGCGGCGACCTCGGAGTCGAGAGGCGCGAGCGCCCCGCCTCCTTCGTCGGAGGGAGCGCGATGCGGGGGCGCGAGGATCTCCTCCGCGGACGACGAGGACACGACGTGGGCGAAGGCCTCGGCCGCGCCGACCCTCTCGATGAGGAGGGCGGCGACGGAGTCGCCGGGCTCGGTCAGCGAATTCCAGGCGCATCGGGCTGCAGCGTCGACGAGCGCGCTCCGAGCACAGCCGGACTCGCCCGAAGGCTCGCCGTCGGCAGCCGAGTCCTGATCGGCTGAACCGCTCGGCAGCAGTCGACGAACGGCGTCGAGCTCCGCGGCGTCGAAGAGCGCGTCGGGCCGGATCACGCGGCACCCCCACGGAGGACGAGCGCGCGCGCGAGGTGGGCGGCACTCGGCCGGTCGGCCGCGTCGAGGTCCGCGAGCGTCCAGGCCAGGCGCAGGACCCGGTCGTAGCCGCGCATGGTCACCAGACCTCGCTCCAGAGCCCGGTCGAGCGTGCGGGACTCGGCACTGGTCGGGCGCACCGCGTCCGAGCGCAGCCAGGCGCCGGAGACCTCCGAGTTGAGCGTCCACGGAGTGGAGGCGAGGCGAGCCGCTGCGAGGGACCGCGCCGCGGCGACACGCGCGCGGGCCTGCGCCGTCGACATGCCGGACGTGTCTCGACGTGCGGCCAGCTGAGCCGCGCTGATGCGGCGGACCGTCAGGCGGATGTCGACGCGGTCGAGCAGCGGTCCGCTGAGCCGCGCGAGGTAGCGGCGGCGGACCGAGGGAGCACAGGTGCAGGTCTCTCCGGGGATGCCGAAGCGGCCGCACGGGCACGGGTTCGCCGCGAGGACGAGCTGCACCCGCGCGGGGAACTCGGCGACGGCGTTCGCGCGGTGGATGCGGATCACGCCGGATTCGAGCGGCTGGCGCAGCGCATCGAGGGCGACGGACGAGAACTCGGGGGCCTCGTCGAGGAACAGCACGCCCCTGGTGGCGCGGGCGACCGCGCCGGGACGGATGCGGCCGCTGCCCCCGCCGACGATCGCTGCCGACGAGGCCGAGTGGTGCGGACTCTCGAACGGCGGCCTGCGCACCAGCGCGCCACCGGTCGGCGCTCCGACGAGCGAGCGCATGCAGGTGGCCTCCAGCGCGGCGTCGTCGTCGAGGTCGGGGAGGATGCCCGGCAGGCGCGAGGCGAGCATCGTCTTCCCGGCGCCGGGAGGCCCGAGCAGGAACACGTGGTGCCCGCCCGCCGCCGCGACGACCATCGCCTCGGCCGCCTCCTCGTTCCCCACCACGTCGGAGAGGTCGAGGCGGGCCTCCGGCTCGGACACCGTCGCAGACGGCGGCGCGGCCTCGGGGAGCACCGGCACTTCCCACTCGGCTCCGTGCCAGACGGCGGCCGCCGCCAGCGAGGAGACCGCGATCACCTCGACGCCGTCGACCAGCTCCGCCTCGAGGCGGTCCTCGACGGGGACCATCACGCGGCGCCTGCCCTCGCGGGCGGCCGCGAGCACCGCGGGCAGCACGCCGGGGACGGAGCGCAGCCGGCCGTCCAGCCCGAGCTCCCCGATGTGGACGACCGCGGCGACCGACTCCGCATCGACCTCACGGAGCGACGCGAGCGCGGCCAGCCCGATGGCGAGATCGAAGGTGGAGCCGTGCTTGGGCATCGCGGCCGGCGAGAGGTTCACGGTGATCTTGTATTCGGCGATGGTGCTGCCGGAGTTGATCGCCGCCGAGCGCACCCGCTCCTTCGCCTGGGCGAGCGCGGCGTCGGGCAGGCCGATGATCACCATGCCCGGGGTGCCGTCGGCCGAGTGGGCCTCCACCCCGACCACGGCTCCCGCGAAGCCGACGAGACCGACCGCGGAGGTCCTCCCCAGGCCCATCAGGCCACCGCCCGCAGGTGCCGGATCTGCGACGGGACTCCCCCGGGAGCGACGATGCCGACCGCGTCGATCCGCAGATGCCGGGAGCGCTCGTGGTGCTCGTCGGCCCAGGCGTAGGCGAGTCGGCGCAGGCGCTGCGCCTTGGCCCGCGTGATGGCCTCGACCGGCAGTCCGAAGCGCGTCGACGAGCGCGTCTTCACCTCCACCACGACCAGTGCCGACCCGTCGCGGGCTACGATGTCGAGCTCGCCCTCGCGGACCCGCCAGTTGCGGTCGAGGATCTCGAATCCGTTGTCTCTCAGGTGCGCCGCCGCGATCTCCTCGCCGCGCCGCCCCAGTTCGTCCTTGTCCATGCGTCCTCCTGCCGGAAGCGTGCCGGAGCAAAGGGGCGCGCTGGGCGGCTGAAAGCCGGATCCGGGGAGAGCGGGCAAGAGTGGCAGATGTGGAGGGACGTCAGATGATCGCAAGACGTCGCTTGCGGCAACTCCTCGATCCGCAACTTAGGAGAGAGCCGGGTGGCTCGAACTGTCTCATGATACTTTCGAGATCGGCGATTCGCTGTTTTGGTTAGCTTCTGCCCATCGAGCGTGGACTCTCTCGACGACTCGAGATCCTTCCGGAAGAGCTGACCGCCGTTGACGCCTTCCTAGCTCGGCGAGCGGGCGGCGGAGAACGCGCCGGTGCAGCCGATATTTGTTATCCGTGATGAGGATGGTCTCTCGACCGGTGTCGACTGGGCCGGGCGGCAGACGCTCACAAAGAGCTCGATAGTCGTGGCGATCGAAATATCAGTGTTCAGAATACGCTCGACGGCTACCGCGAGCCTGCGGCAGCCCGTGGCTGGACTGTCGCCCTCAAGTTCAAGGATCTGCCCACGTCAGTCTTCAAAAAGACGGTTACGCGCCCTGCCTACAACGATCTGGTCGCTGCCTTCCGTTCCCGTGATTTCGATGCCCTCCTCTGCTGGGATCTGGACCGCCTTACCCGGCAGCCGCGCCAGCTGGAGGACTGGATCGACGCCGCGGAGGATCGCGGACTGCTCATCGTGACCGCCAACGGCGAAGCCGATCTGAGCACAGACGGCGGCAGGCTGTTTGCGCGGATGAAGGCGGCCGTCGGCAAGGGCGAAGCAGAGCGCAACTCGGCGAGAGTAGAGAGGAACGTCCTCGCTCGCCAGGAGGCCGGCCGCTGGCACGGCGGGCAGGTACCGTTCGGGTACCAGCGCGGCGACGACGGCATCGTGCCTGACCCTGCTGAGACTGGCCTCGTGGCCGAGGCCTCGCGTCGACTTCTTGCCGGGGACACCATGTACGGCATCACGCAGGACTGGAACGCGCGGAAGATCAGCACTCGAGGCGGGTTCCACTGGCGTCAGGCCAACCTCCGGGCAATCCTGACGAATCGGACCCTGATCGCGGAGACCAAGTCCGGCGCGGCCGCTCAGTGGGATCCGATCATGGACCGGCGCACGTTCGATCGCCTCGCGTCGCTCTTCAGCGACCCCTCGCGGAAAGTCACCCACTCCCCCGGAGTGAAGGGAAGCAAGTACTCGATGGCAGGGGGCCTCAGTGTCTGCGGCCGGTGCGGCAAGCGCCTCATCACGTCCATGCAGCACGGACGCCCGGCGCTGAAGTGCACGAAGATCGTGAACGGAGACGATGCCTGCGGAAGCATGGTCATCGGCCACGACGAACTCGAGAGCTACGTCTTCGACGTCGTGACCAAGTCGCTGAACGAGAAGAACCCGCGCCTACGAACCCGTCTCGCTGAGCAGGACCCGGCAGACGACGCGAAGATCACCCAGCTGGAAGCGCACCGCGATGACCTTCGCGACCAGAAAGCACGCGCGGACGACATGTTCATCCGAGGAGCCCTGTCAGAGCGGGAGCACTCTCAGCACGCCGAGCGCATCCGACAGGAGACGGACGCGACGACACAGAAGATCGACGCACTGCTCGGGACATCCATCGTGAGCGACGCCATCGCGGACGGCCTGGACTGGCGCTCCTGGTCCCCCGAGCGTCGCCGCAACTTCCTGCGCGCGCTGATTCAGCGCGTCGAGGTGCACGAGTTCCCGAAGGGCATGGGCAGCTACGTACGCCGGCGCTCGAGCGAGTCCTCGGAGGAGTTCGCGGAGCGGAAGCTCGTGCATCGGGACGAGCTCCTGGGACAGCGCGTCGTGATCGTCAGCTGACTTACTCCTTCGCGTCCCAAGGGAACATCTGTGCCATCAAGTCCTGGACGTCTCGATTATCTCGGTGAACATTCGCTGCGATTGCAGCCGAAACCCACGGCGCGGCTTTCTTGGACTCGACAGCGCGGTTGAAATCCTCCATTTCTCCAACTCGGAGTATATAAATTCCAAGTAGTGCGAGTTCGGCCAAGAACGCATCGGCAGCGATTGTGGAAGCGTTATCACGAATTACCGAAGTCCCACCGTGTTTGACAACCTCCCAATCAGAGATGTTGTTCCGCAGCCAGCCTCGAAAAATCCCGTAGTTCGTATGCATCTCAGTACCCCAAATACCTCCGACAGCCTCGACGAGTGCGCGCACCTCGGATCGCTCGTTTACCAGGTCGAAGTCCGCGATAACTTTTACCTCCACATCCAGACGTCGAAGGGCGCTCACCGGCTTCTGCATGTTCTGTTTCCCACCAGTAGGGATGAACATAACTTCCGAAGCCCCGTACCGACGCCCGAGCCGAGCGGCATGCTCATCGAGCGCGGCGGAGAAAAAACGGCAATCTGCATCGCCTTCACAAACGACAACTGTCTGATGGAAGAGCCCGTCGAGCACATTGGAGTACCGGAGCGTCGGGTCACTCCATGCCTCGTCAACTCCGGTCGCGTCTAGCGTGGCAAATCGCGTTTTGCCCTCAGGGCGAGAGATTCGCACGAAGGTCGCCTCTGTTCCGGCCGTCTCCTGGAGGATGCCCAGTACAAGATCTTTACTGTGCGTTGCCATCAGAATCTGCAGATCTCGCTCTTGAGCTATACGAGCTACTAGGCCACCTAAAGCTCGCGCTTGCGCCGGATGCAGAAAGGTTTCCGGCTCGTCGAAGAGAAAAACTTGAGCCGGGTCCGTGAGAAGACGAAGCACGATTCCCATGAACGCCTTGACGCCGTCTCCTTGCGACTCAAGAGGAGGCAGAGCCAAGGTCGCTGCAGTGTGCTCGGGAGTCGGGCTGTCGATTAGCGGCACCGTGATCGACGGGTCTACGAGACCGAACCGAAGACGGGGATTCAGGTTCACGCGATCATAGGTGAGCCCGCTTCCGAAGTAGTCGAGACTCAGCTGAGAGAGCTTTTTGGTGATGGTCCCGTCTAGGTGCAACTTTCGTCCTGGTCCCCAATTACCGCCGTGAGGACTGTATTCGGCGCTGGCAAAAGAAGTCGATTCGGACGCGCCGACACGCCTTACGACGTAGTCAGCCCAGCCCGAAAGTCCAGTGCCGCTTATTGCGAGCATATTTAGAGCTGACCAATCCCGCGAAGTCTGCCCCCAGGACGTGTACTGATTGTATTCGTTCCGCTCAAACTTGCTTTCGATCCAAGACTTCAGCTCTTCCTTCGAGTAAGCGTCCTCATGAAGATCTAAAGCCGAAATCGTCACGACCTCTTCGTACGTGGAGCTACTACCATGGATCTTGGTATGCAAATCCCGTATGAGCCGAGACTTCCCAACGTTGTTTCCTCCGACGATGCAAGTCACCCCCTTCTGTGGCAGAACGACGGTCTGCCCATCTGCTGAGGTGATCGATGCGATGCGGAAACGAAGGTCGCCCATGGTCCGAGCATGGCCGAGACAGCGAAGCAGCGCCACCCGATTTCGCCGAGTGCTCCTGCAGTTAGGCTCTGGCCGCGAAGTGGTGGGACGACCTGATGAGATGGGCCGATGCTTCGCCCACCCTGTCCGCGATCGTCGGTGGGATCATCGCGAGGGTTCTCCTGCTCATGATTACAGGAATCATCAGCCGCATCCCGAGGCTGCGCGATCCAGTTGTCGGGTTCATCTCGCAGGTGGCGCGTCGGATGCCGATTCGAGTGACGACGCCGAGCGCCGGGCCGCCGCCGCAGCAGAACTTGAGCACTCCAGAGCACCGACCCACGATCACCAGGATTTATTCAGCGAAACCCCAGCGAACTCCAGTTAAACGAGTGGTGCTCATTTAATTTGGCTTCATCCTCACGGCGTTTTCGGTACTGTACGCGTATGATCGCGCACGAAGGAGTCCTGTGACAGCGAGTGACAGCGCTACCTTCGTGGTACCGGGCCTCGAAGAGGTCACCGACGATCAAGTTCGAGACGAGTATGAGAAGCACGTGCTGGCCTACGCGAAGACACTTCTTGCCGACGCCAGTCTGCTTGAGCGAGGCGACCGTAACAACACGACGGCTACGTTGCCCCAGTACCGCAGCGAGCACTTCCTGACCGCGTCCCAGTCCCTGCCAGGGAGGTTGGCCCGGAGGAGGACCCGCCCAAGCGTTGGTTGGATTCTTGCGTTTGTGGGTCAGGGCCTATTTGTAGCCGCGACTACGTTCGGGGCAATGTGGCAAGACCCGAGCAACAACTTTGACCAGCTAACTGCAGCTGGTGGCGTAGGCGTTTTTATCACCTACATTGCCTTAGGCCTGAGGGGATTCAAGTCATGACGCAACGGAGAGACGAAGAGGTTAACGAACTTCTGCGCGCGGTCGACACCCTGCAGGCCTTGGAAAAGTCGGCCATCAAGGCCGGAATCTCCGCTCGCATACAATTCGGTCAAAGCGACAGCGGCACAAGCGAGGCGAGCGATCTAACCCGCGCCATCGACAAGGTCCTTGCAATGAAACAATTTTCGAGCAGCCCGCACACTGAACCCGAGCTCGAATATAACGATACGCCTGACGATGAATACTCGTCCTTGGCCGCCACGTATCTACTAAGAGAAGATGCAATTCGCTTAGAGAGTAATCAAACCTTTCGTAGGCGCTACGCAGGTATTCTCACGATCATTGGTGCAGTCTCAGCTGGAATAGGTTTGGGTGCCGTTGTTGGCCTAGGGGACCTTGTCAATTCGTACTTTGCACTACTAGCAACAGTAATTGGGCTCATTTATGCTTCAATCGGTGCCTTTTTCACGATTCGCACCGACTCGATATTGAGTCTTCGACTGTTCGGCCCTTCTCGCGTCGACCGAAACGTTGAGGTGCTTCAGGAGTGGCTTCAGATCGAGGGGCAGCTTAGAAGGATTGGTCAAAGGCACCTCGGCAAGTTGGGAAGAGGCCTACCGGTCGGATCGATATTGCGAAAGCTTGAGCAAAATAGGGTTCTTTCAAAAGTTGCCGTTGAGGAATTGACTGTGATTCTTCGCCTTCGGAACAAAGCTGCTCATGGTGGTAACACGTCGCCAGGTGACCTCAGGAAAATGCATAAGGCGCTTCAGGTAGTTAGGCCGAGTCTAAAGTCCGCACTTCGGTCGAACGCAACACCAGTTGCCTGACAGTACTTGGGTACCACTTCGCTCCTCCCCCAGCACACGGCACTGAGTCCCTGTTAAGGCCCTCGGCGATCGCAGCCAGGGTTGCGCCACCCTGGCGTTCCTCGACGATCCGAGCGGCGGTCTCAGGGCTTGTGAGCACGGGTGAGCCGAGACGCTTGCCCTGCGACTTCGCTACGGCCAGCCCTTCCTTGGTCCGGACACCTATCATCTGCCGCTCCCACCGAGAGACGGCAGCCATGATATTGGCCACCAGTTCGCCTGTCGGGGTCGTGGTGTCGATCCCTAGGTCAACCGCCACCACGCCCCATCCCTGCTTCCCTGCCGTCTCGAGGAGCCGTGCGAAGTCGGCAAGGCTACGGCTGAGCCGATCGAGCTTCGACACGACGAGCGCTTCGGCTTCGCCGGCTCGGAGGATCAACAGGGCACGGGCGATGCCAGGTCGATTGATGTCCTTCCCCGAGCGACCAGCGTCCTCGATCCACTCCACCTCCCAGCCACGCTGCTCGGCAGTCGCGGCGATCGCTGCACGTTGCGCTGCGATGCCGTACTCCTGCCCGGCAGTGGAGACGCGCAGGTAACCGATGACCCTCACTCGCGCCACCCGATCAGTTCGGAGACACCGGCGCGCAGGTAGCCGAGCTGGCTGCCCTCGGTGAGGTACACAGCGCCCTCGGATTCGATGACGTCGTAGCGGAGGTCGTACTCCATCGGCCAGGCAGGCTGACCAGCGAAGAGGACGGGCATGTTGCCGTCGAGGTGGGCAAGGAGCTCGCGGAGTTCGGAGACGGTCATGGCTTCTGATCCTTCGTTCGTCGCCTCGGCTACTTGCCAAGGACGAGACGATTAGATACCAGACACGTATGGTCTGTACACCTGACGCTCGTTAGGTGTGCGTCCTCGGCCGTAAATAGCGATTTGACTCGACCACTGGGACAGATCGAAGGAACGTGCGCTCAGTCAGGAAACGACGACCAAGGGTAGGAATCACGACGACGACGTGACGGCTGTCTGCCCTTCCGGCGCGAACGGGAACACGATCAAACCGCCTTCAGCCCGATGCGATCCCCGACCACCTGACGCTTGCTGCCAGGCGTCCTCACGCCCTGTGTCGCGCTTGAGAAGTCGAGGTCATCGGCGTCCCCGCTTGCGTGACCGAGCCCGAGCCCGAGCCCGAGCCCATCCACACACACCTGACCGGTAGGTCAGCGCAGGCGCCCGAAAACGCACCAGCAGACGAATCTTGACGAGGCCGTCGTGGTTCGGGCAGGCCGAGTGGGTTTCGTCGCTCATGCGCCGATCGCAGGTCAGAGGCCCCGGTGCATCAGACGCCGCTCACGGCGCGTAAACGCGCGACAACCGAAACCACAACATAATCTCCCCTTTGGTTGCAGCCAGGTCGCCGCGCAGATCGAGTCGTCTACGTCTGCGTCGAACAAATAGTTCAGCCCTGTGTGTCCGATAGGACGTGACCCGCCGCCCACCGCGCCCTACTCGTCGAGCGCGAGCTCCTTGGGGAGCTCGAACTCCTTGCGGGAGAGCTCCTCGACGTTGACGTCCTTGAAGGTCAGCACGCGCACCGACTTCACGAAGCGGTCGGAGCGGTAGACGTCCCAGACCCACACGTCGCGCATGGTGAGCTCGAAGTAGAAGTCGTGCTCGGTGTCGCGGCGGACCAGGTCGACCTCGTTCGCCAGGTAGAACCGGCGCTCGGTCTCGACGACGTACGAGAACTGCGAGACGACGTCGCGGTACTCCCGGTACAGTGCCAGCTCGACCTCGCGGTCGTAGTCCTCGAATTCGTCCTCATCCATCGTTGGACAATCCTACGCCGAGCCGACGGGCCCGAGCGCCGGGAGCGGCTCCTCGACGCTCTCCCGCGACTTCGACAGCCAGGTCACCCGGTGGAGCGGGGACGGGCCGACCCGCTCGATGCCCGCCCAGTGCGCGGCGCTGCCGTAGCCCTTGTTGCTGTCCCAGGCGTAGTCGGCGAAGTCGTCGTGGTGGCGCACCATCTGACCGTCCCGGCCCACCTTCGCGAGCACGGAGGCGGCGGAGACGGCGGCGCAGTCGCGGTCGGCCTTCACGCGGGTGACGATCGTCAGCTCGGCCGCCCTCTCGCCCAGCGCGGGCGTCAGCCAGTCGTGGGCGCCGTCGAGGAGGACGACGGCGGTGGCGAGGTCGACGCCCTGGTCGGCGAGGCGCTCGATGCCCCTCGACGCGGCGCGGCCGAGGCCCGCGATGATCCCGGTCTCGTCGATCTCGTCCGCCGAGGACTCGCCGATCGCCCAGGCCGAGACCCACTTCGCGACTCCCGGCAGGAGCGCCTCGCGGCGGGCGGGAGCGAGCATCTTGGAGTCGCGGAGCCCCTCGGGGAAGCGCCCGCAACGGCTGCCGATCGACACGACACCGACCGACACCGGGCCGGCGATCGCGCCGCGGCCGACCTCGTCGCAGCCGATGACCGTCTCGTAACCCTGCCGGAAGAGGCGCCGCTCCTGCGTCAGCGTCGGCTCGGCGACGACCACCTAGCCCTGCCCGCTCTGCGCGTCGTCCGAGCCCTCCTCGGAGGCCTCGGTGTCGACTCCGCGGAACACCGACGGGTAGTCGTCGAGCCACGCCCACTGCTGCACGGGCCAGGTGACGAGGATCGCGCGGCCCACGACGTTGTCGATCGGCACGAAGCCGCCGCCCGGCTTGTCGGTGTTGTAGCGGGAGTCGGCGGAGTTGTAGCGGTTGTCGCCCATCACCCAGAGCGAGCCCTCGGGCACGACGACGTCGAAGGGGGTGGCCGAGACGGCCTGCACCCCGTCCGGCAGCTTCACGTAGGGCTCGTCGATCGGGTTGCCGTTGATCTCGACCTGGCCGAGCGGCGTGCAGCAGGTCACGTGGTCGCCGGGCAGGCCGATGACGCGCTTGATGAGGTGGTCGTTGCTGTCGGGAGCGGTGAGGCCGACGAGCGCGAGGGCGGAGTCGACCGCGGCCTGGAACGGCGGCACGGAGGGCTCGGAGCTCGGCGAGAGCCATCCGCCGGGATCGCGGAAGACGACGACGTCGCCGCGCGAGATCGGCACGACTCCGGGCACGAGCTCGTTCACGAGGATCCGGTCGTTCTCGACGAGCGTCTGCTCCATGGAGGAGGAGGGGATGTAGAACGAGCGGATCAGGAAGGTCTTCACGAGGAAGGAGACGAGCACCGCGACCACGAAGATGATCAGCACGTCGCGGAGGAAGAGCAGGACACCCCGGCGCTTGCGCGGGCGCTTCTCGGACGGATCCGCCGAGTGGCGGGCGTGGTCCTCGCCTCCGGGGAGGCGGACCGGGGCCGTGCTGTCTGTCATCGCTCGCCGTCGCCCCTACTGTGCATCACCGGGTGGACTCCCCGGACGGATCGCCCCCGAGAAAGGGAGGAACCCCGATCCATCATAGGTGGACCGGGGTTCCCGAGAAGTCGTGCGGAAGCCGCTCAGGCGTCGCGCTTCTCCTTGATCTTGGCCTTCTTGCCGCGCAGGTTGCGCAGGTAGTAGAGCTTCGCGCGACGGACGTCACCGCGGGTGACGACCTCGATGTGGTCGATGACCGGCGAGTGCACGGGGAACGTGCGCTCGACGCCGACCTGGAAGCTCACCTTGCGGACGGTGAAGGTCTCGCGGACGCCCTCGTTGGAGCGGCCGATGACGACGCCCTGGAAGACCTGGATGCGCGAGCGGGAGCCCTCGACGATGTTGACGTGGACCTTGACGGTGTCGCCGGCGCGGAAGTCCGGGACATCGCTGCGGAGGGACGCCGCATCGACGGAATCGAGGATGTGCATGCTGTATCGCTCTCCGTGCCCGCCACAGGTCGAACACCGTTTCGTTGATGGAAGTCGGTCGTGCCCACGTCGTCGCGGCTCCCCTGTGGCAGAGCCTGCGCGAGGCACAAGCGCTCATTCTGCCATGCCGCGTCGATCCGAGTCAAAGCAGGCTCGTCTGGAGGGCAGGGTCACCCGGAGGGCAGAGCCGCGCAGAGGGCGGGTCCGTCGAGAGGGCCGAGCTGTGGAGCAGGGCGGGGCCTCGCAGGAGACAGCGCCTCTCGGGACGCCCGACCCTCAGAGGACGATGGTCTGCCCGTCCTGCGGGCGCTCCGGGTCGAAGCCCTCGCCGGCGACGGGGCGGTGAGCGCCCTCGGCCTGCACGGACGCCGCCTCCGAGAAGGCGAGGAGAGTGGCCCTCGCGTCGGCGAGGAACCGCCACGCCGAGTGCCAGAAGGCCGCCACTCCGAGGACCACCGAGAGCAGGCCCAGCGCCCAGGCGCCGGGCGGGAAGAAGCCGAAGGCGATCAGGGAGAGGTGCCAGGCGCCGACCACGGCCACGTCGCCCCACGCGGGAGTGCGCGTGGGCCGAACGGTCACCCGGAATGCGACGATCGCGGCCACAGCCGCCAGCGCGACCGCCAGAATGGGGAGGGCGATCACCAGGCCGAGCACGGTCCAGCCGCTCGATCCTCCGAAGACCCCGTAGCCGAGGAGGATCCACAGGGGCAGCACGATCGCCGCCGGGAACTGCCAGGAACCGAATGCCCGTCGCGTGCGCATGCACCGACCGTACCCACCACCGCTGAGCGACGGCTCAGCGGACCCCGAGAGGATCAGGATGATCGAGCTACGCACCCCCGCCGAGATCGAGGAGATGCGTCCCGCCGGCCGCTTCGTCGGCGAGGTACTGAAGGCCACCTCCGCCGCCGCCGCGGTCGGCGTGAACCTGCTGGAGCTCGACCGGCTCGCCCACGACATGATCCGCACGGCCGGCGCCGAGTCCTGCTACATCGACTACCACCCCTCCTTCGGCGCGAGTCCCTTCGGCAAGGTCATCTGCACCTCCGTCAACGACGCGGTGCTGCACGGCCTGCCCTTCGACTACCGGCTGAGGGACGGCGACCTGCTCACCCTCGACTTCGCCGCCTCCGTGAACGGCTGGGTCGCCGACTCGGCCATCAGCGTCGTGGTCGGGACGCCGCGCGAGGAGGACCTCGCCCTCATCGACACCACCACCCGCGCGCTCGAGGCCGGCATCGCCGCCGCGCAGCCCGGGAAGAAGATCGGCGACATCTCCGCGGCCATCGCGGCCGTCGCACACGCCGAGGGCCTGTCCATCAACACCGACTTCGGCGGCCACGGCGTCGGCCGCACGATGCACGGCGATCCGCACATCCCCAACGACGGACGCGCCGGCCGCGGCTACCCGCTCCGCCCGGGCCTCGTCGTCGCGATCGAGCCGTGGTTCCTGCAGACGACCGACGAGATCTACACGGACAAGGACGGCTGGACCCTCCGCAGCCGTGACGGCTCTCGCGGCGCCCACATGGAGCACACGATCGCCATCACCGAGACGGGGAACATCGTCCTCTCCGCGCGGGACTGACTGCAGATGGACAGTACCGCTATCGGATAGCGATACTGTCCACGTGCGAATCTCGGAGCTCAGCCGCAGCAGCGGCGTCAGCCTGCCTACGATCAAGTACTACATCCGGGAGGGGCTGCTGCCGCCGGGCGACGCCGCCGGCCCCCAGCAGGCGGAGTACGGGGACGCCCATGTCGCCCGCCTGACGCTGCTCCGGGCGCTCATCGAGAGCGGCGGCGTCGGTATCGCCGGCGCGAAGCGGATCACGGCCGCGCTCGACGCGGGCGTCGGTCCGACAGCAGCGTTCGAGGTGGCGCAGGACGTGGTCTCCGTGAGCGCCGACTCGACCGCGTCCGCCACCGAGGCGTCGACGCGGCGGATCGCCGAGGCCGCGGGCTCCGACCACTGCGGCCACCCTGCCGTCGCGACGGCGGCACGGGCGCTCGACGCGCTCGAGCTCTCCACCGGACCGATGAGCGCCGGCTGGCTCGAGACCTACGCCCGCGCCGCCGCCCTCGTCGCCTCCGCCGACCTCGACGAACTGCAGGCCCGCGAGAGCGTGAGCGAGCAGGCTGCCGTCGCCGCCGTCGGCACCGCGCTCGGAGACGTGGTGCTGCAGTCGCTCCGGCGCGTCGCCCAGGCGCGCGAGACGCAGAGCCGCTTCGGCTCGACGGAGGTGCCCCGATGAGCGCCGCGACCGAGACGCCCGCGCCCACAGCCTCCGCTGCTCCGCACCGGCCGCTCCTGGTGCTCGCTGCCGCGATGGCGGTCGGCGCCCTCCTCTGCGCGATCGCGCTGGTCGTCGATCCCCGCGAGCTCGGCGGGCAGCCGCTCTGGGGTAAGCCGCTGAAGTTCTGCCTCTCGATCGCGCTGTACGCCGTGACGCTCGCCTGGCTGATCGGGCTCGTGCCCCGCCGGCGCCGCCCCGCCCGAGCGCTGGGCACGGTCGCGGCGGTCGGCCTGGCGGTCGAGATGGTCGTGATCGGAGGCGCCGCCCTGGTCGGCGAGCGCAGCCACTTCGACGTCTCCACTCCCCTGCACGCCGCGCTCTGGGCCTCGATGGCCGTCTCGATCGTGGTGGTCTGGCTGGCGACTCTGGTCCTCGCCGCCCTCCTGGCGCGGGTGCCGCTCGGCGACCCGGCGCTGACGCTCGCCGTCCGTGCCGGACTCGTGATCGGGCTCGTCGGGATGGCCCTCGCGTTCCTGATGACGGGGCCCTCGCCCGGCCAGATCAGCGACTACCAGGGCGTCGTCGGCGCGCACGCCGTCGGAGTCGCGGACGGCGGACCCGGCCTCCCGCTCCTGGGCTGGAGCACGATCGGGGGCGATCTGCGCATCCCGCACTTCGTCGGGATGCACGCTCTACAGGGGCTCCCGCTGCTCGCGCTGCTGCTCGGACGGCTGGCACCGCGGATCCCCGTGCTGCGCCCCGGATCCACCCGGCTGCGGCTCGTCGCACTGGCCTCGGCGGGCTGGGCGGCCGCGGTCGCCCTCATCTGCTGGCAGGCGCTGCGCGGACAGGCGCTGACCGCACCGGACGCGCTGACCCTCTCCGTCGCTACTGTGGCGGTGGTCGCCCTCGCCGGAGGGACGATCCTCACCCTCGCACGAACGGAGGCCCGCGCATGAGCCGGCTGCACCGCGGCTGGACGCCGCTCGGGATCGTCTACCTCGTCCTCGCCCTCGCCGGGCTGATCGGGACCTGGACCTGGAACGTGAGGGCTATGCAGGAGGGCGCGGACCTGCTCGCCGGCCTCGCCGCAGGCGGGCCGTGGGTGTCGTCGTTCTCGACCGACCTGCTGGTCGTCGCGATCGCGGCCGTCGCCTTCATGGTGGTGGAGGGCCGCCGGATCGGGATGCGCCACGTGTGGATCCTGGTGCTGCTCGCGCCGCTGGTCGCCCTCGCGTTCGCGTTCCCCCTCTTCCTCGCCCTCCGCGACCGGCACCTGGCCCTCGCGGCCCGGTGACCGTGCGGCGAGGGGCTAGGGAAGCAGTTCGGGGCGGACGCGGCGCGTGCGCTCGACGCTCTGCTCGTGGCGCCAGGCGGCGATCGCCCCGTGGTTGCCGCTGAGGAGCACCGGAGGGACGTCGAGGCCGCGCCAGGAGGCCGGCTTGGTGTAGCTCGGGTACTCGAGCAGCCCGTCGGAGTGGCTCTCCTCGACCAGGCTCGCCGGGTTGCCGACGACGCCCGGGACCAGGCGTCCGACGGCCTCGATCATCGCCATCACGGCGACCTCTCCTCCGTTGAGGACGTAGTCGCCGAGGCTGATCAGCCGGACCCGCGCGCGCTCGGCGGTGTGGTCCACGACGCGCTGGTCGATGCCCTCGTAGCGGCCGCAGCCGAAGACGAGGGTGGACTCCTCCGCGAGCTCGCGGGCGGTCGCCTGGCTGAACAGCTCGCCCGCGGGCGATGGGAAGATCACGACGGGGTCGTCCGCGCCGTCGAGGATCGTGTCGAGCGCCTCGCCCCACGGCTCCGGTCGCATCACCATGCCGGCGCCGCCGCCGTAGGGCGTGTCGTCGACGGTGCGGTGGCGGTCGTGGGTGAAGTCGCGCAGGTCGTGCACGCCGAGCTCGATCAGCCCGCTCTGCCGCGCACGGCCGAGCAGGCTGATGTCGAGCACGCCGAAGAACTCCGGGAAGATCGTGACGATGTCGATCCTCACGACCGGGGCTCCTCCTCGGAGGCGGCGTCGGAGGCGGCCGGGGGCTCGTCGTCGGCGGGCTCCTCGAGAGCGGCGTCCGCGTCAGCGGACGCGTCCGGCTCGTCGGCGTCCGCAGGCGCGCTCAGCGCCGGGTCCGCCAGGTCGACGCCGCTGAGGTCGACCGTGGCGGGCTCCTCCTCGGGAGCCTCCTCGAACAGGCCGATCGGAGGCGTGACCGTGACGATCCCGGCCGCGGCGTCGACGGAGGGGACGATCGCATTCACGAACGGCACCATCACCTCGCCGGAGGGGGTACCGACGATGAGCAGGTCCTGCGCGGGGAAGTGGTCGACGCGGCGGACGGTGCCGACCTCGACGCCGTCGCGGACGACCTTCATGCCGACCAGCTGGTAGTCGTACCAGGAGTCGTCCTCGCCCGGCTGGGTCTGCACCTCCTCGTCGATCCAGAGGATCGCCTTCAGGAGGGTCTCAGCGGCGTTGCGGTCGTCGACGCCTCGGAAGAATGCGACGGGGTGGCTGTTGTACCAGCGCAGCTCGACGAGCTCGAGCTTCTTGCCGTGCCACTCGGAGGTGCGCGGGACCTGCAGCGTGAACGTGGATCCGGGGGTGAAGCGCTTGTCGGGCTCGTCCGTGTAGAGCTCGAGCTTGATGGCGCCCTTGAGCCCGTGTGCCTTGGTGAGTCGGGCGACGCGGAGCTGCGTCGTGCCCGGTCCGGTGACCGACACCTCTACTTGTCGGTGTCGACGACGTCGACGCGCACTCGGCGCCCGTCGGCGAGCGCGGCGACGAGAGTGCGGACGGCCTTGGCGGTGCGACCGGAGCGTCCGATCACGCGGCCGAGGTCCTCGGGGTGCACGCGCACCTCGAGGACCTCTCCGCGCGGGGAGCTCGTGGCCACGACACTGACCTCATCGGGGTTCTCGACGATCCCCTTGACGAGGTGTTCGACGGCGGGAGCGAGCACTGACTACGCCTCGGTGGAGGTCTCGTCGGCGGTGTCCTCGACCGGGGCGGCCTTGGCCGGAGCCTCGGACTTCGGCTTGAGGACGGGCTTCTTCTTCGCGTCGACGACGAACGGAGCCTTGGGCTCCTTCACCTGGACGGTGCTGACGGCGTCGGCGTCGCCCTTGAAGCGGCCCCAGTCGCCGGTCAGCTTGAGGATCGCGGCGACCTGCTCGGTCGGCTGCGCGCCGACTCCGAGCCAGTACTGCGCGCGCTCCGAGTCGACCTGGATGAACGAGGGCTGCTCGGTCGGGTGGTACTTGCCGATCTCCTCGATCACGCGGCCGTCGCGCTTGGTGCGCGAGTCGGCGACGACGATGCGGTAGTAGGGCGCCCGGATCTTGCCGAGGCGCTTCAGACGAATCTTGACAGCCACAATTCTCCTGTGTGGTCGTTGACCGGTGTCCGGTCGATGATGGATGAACTGAGCCGTGAGCGTGGGGGCACACCCGGCGGAAGCTCGAGGGGGTTTCGTCGGCGGTGAGTAGAGGGTCGACCGCCTCGGACCCGACGGATCATTCTGCCAGAAAAACCGCCCCGGTGCGGGCCCGGCACGCCGCCGACCAGCGGCACCCTCGCGGGAGCGGGCCGCGCGGGACCCCGAAGGCCGCCGCCGGGGCTCTGCGTCCGCCCCGGCCGCAGGTGGCAGGATGGCGAGGCGCGTCCCGATCGGCGGACGCCCGGATCCGATGAGGACCACGCCATGGAGATCAGCTTCGCCGCATCAGACCGCTCCACGCTCGGGATCGAGTGGGAGGTCGCGATCGTCGACCGGCAGACGGGCGATCTCGCCAACGTCGCCGATGTGGTGCTGGAGGCGCTCCGCAGCGACGACGGCGCCCCGCACGCGCACATCACCGGCGAGCTCCTGCGCAACACGGTCGAGCTGGTCTCCGGCGTGCACACCTCCGTCCGCGACGCGGTCGCCGACCTGCAGGATCAGCTGCGGCAGGTGCGCGAGATCACCGACCCCATGGGACTCGACCTCGTGTGCTCGGGCACGCACCCGTTCGCGCAGTGGTTCGACCAGGCCATCACGGACAAGGAGCGGTACCACCGCCTGATCGACCGGACCCAGTGGTGGGGCCGGAACATGATGATCTGGGGCATCCACGTGCACGTCGGCATCGAGCACCGCGACAAGGTGCTGCCGATCCTCAACTCCCTGCTCGACTACTACCCGCACCTGCAGGCGCTCTCGGCGTCGAGCCCGTTCTGGGGCGGAGTCGACACGGGCTACGCCTCGAACCGCGCGCTGATGTTCCAGCAGCTGCCGACGGCGGGCCTGCCTCCGCAGTTCGGTGCCTGGGCGAACTACGAGGAGTACGTCGACGACATGATGCGCACCGGCGTCATCGACGACCACACGGAGGTCCGCTGGGACATCCGCCCCTCGCCGCAGTGGGGCACTCTCGAGATGCGCGCGTGCGACGGCCTCTCCTCCGCGGAGGAGATCGGAGCGGTCGCCGCGCTGATCCAGTGCCTCGTCGAGCACCTCTCGTCGCGGCTGGACGCGGGCGAGGACCTTCCGACGATGCAGCCCTGGTACGTGCGCGAGAACAAGTGGCGCGCGGCCCGCTACGGACTCGACGCCGAGATCATCCTCGACGCCGCCGGAGCGGAGCGGCTGGTCACCGACGACATCCGGGACCTGCTCGTCACCCTCGCACCGGTCGCCGAGCGTCTCGACTGCGTGAAGGAGCTCGGCGACGTCGAGCTGATCCTGGTCGCGGGAGCGAGCTACCAGCGCCAGCTGCGGACGGCCGCGGCGAACGACGGCGACCTGAAGGCGGTGGTCCGGGCACTCGCGGGCGAGCTGCGCGACGGGCTCCGGGATCCCCGCTCATGACGCGTCCCGCCCTCCTCGCCGCAGCCGCGATCGGCGCACTGGCCCTCGGTCTCGCCGGCTGCTCGTCCTCGACGACGACCGGCCCGGCGACCGCGTCCCCCGCCGGCACCGCCACTCCCCTCCCGACCGTCACCGCCGATCCGCTGCCGCTCTCGATCGGCGGCTCTCTTCCCGTCGGCTCCCGGGTGACGATCGTCGGCGACAGCATTGTGCGCGGTCTGACGGTCGACCCGGAGCAGGCCTGGCCCGCACTCGTCGGCGACGACCTCGGCTGGGAGGTCACGAACCTGGGCTGCGACGGCGGCGGCTTCATCGAGCCGGGCGACTGCGGCGTCGCGATCGGCGACCGCGCGGAGGAGATCGCCGACACTCGGCCCGACGCGATCGTGCTGATCGCCAGCAGCAACGACCTGGGCTGGGATCCGGAGGACGTGGACGCCGCGATCGGGCCGGCGGTGGACGCGATCGTGTCCGCCTCGCCCTCGGCCCGGCTCATCGCGCTCGACTCGGTGTGGGGCCCCGACCCGCGCCCCTCCGATCTCGACGAGTACGACGCGGCGCTGGTCGAGGCCGTGACGGCCGCCGGCGGCGGTGCGCTCGAGTACCCGGACCCCCTCCGCGAGGACGGGCTGCTCGGCGAGGACGGCGTGCATCCCACCGTCGAGGGCCAGCGCGCCCTGGCCGACGCGTTCGAGGTGGCGGCCGAGAAGTCCGGCCTCGCCCGGGCGGTGCCGACCGGCCAGAAGGCGACGGACGCGCCGCCGGCCTGACTCCGACGCGGGGCGCCGCCCTGACGGCGCCCCGCCGGGTCAGCGCGCGGTGCTGTTCCGGCCGTCGCGCCAGCCGAGCAGGTCGCGCACGGGCGCGAGGTCGATGTCCGGACCGGTGATGCCGAGCGTGAACAGGCGGGCGCCCAGATCGTACTGCTGGTCGAGCACGTCGAAGGAGGCGTCGCCGACACCGCCGCGCACGCTCGCGCCGGTCGAGATCTCGATCGCGGCCGGGTCGCGGTCGACGCGGCCGCACCACTCCGAGAGCACACCGAGCTTGCGCTCGAGCGTCGGGACGTCCGAGAAGCTGTGCCAGATGTCGGCGTGCTCGGCGACGATCCGCAGCGTCTTCTTCTCGCCGCCGCCGCCGATCATCACCGGGATGTCGCGGGTGGGCGCCGGGTTGAGCATCGACCACCGGCTGCGGATGCGCGGCATCGCCTCGGAGAGCTCGTCGAGGCGGGAGCCGGGAGTGCCGAACTCGTAGCCGTACTCCTCGTAGTCGCGCTCGAACCAGCCCGAGCCGATGCCGAAGATCAGACGGCCCTCGGCGCCCTTGGCGCTGATGTGGTCGACCGTGCGCGCCATGTCGGCGAGGAGGTCGGGGTTCCGGTAGCTGTTGCAGGTGACCAGCGGGCCGAACTCGATGCGGCTGGTCTGCTCGGCCCAGGCCGCGAGCATGCTCCAGCCCTCGAAGTGCAGGCCGTTCGGCTCTCCCGAGAGCGGGAAGAAGTGGTCCCAGTTGAAGGCGATGTCGACGCCGAGGTCCTCGAGCTCGGCGAGCGTGTCGCGGATGACCTCGTAGGGGACGTGCTGCGGTGCGATCTGGACGCCGATGCGGACGGGGCGCGCGTGTGCGGTTGTCATGCCCTCACGCTAGCGAGCGGTGCGCCTCACGGGGATCCCCGCTGCGGCCCCCGGAGGGACGGCGCGCTACTCCCCCGCCGGGTCCGGCGACGCCGAGGGCGCCTCGTCGCTCGTGGAGCGGGCGAGCTTGACGACGGTGGCCCCCTCGTCGTCGAACAGGCGGAGCCGTCCGCCGTCGATCGAGGCCATCGCCGCCTCCGAGAAGATCATCGGCAGTGCGACGCCGTCGCAGGCGATCAGCGTGCTCGGCCCGGCCGAGACGGTGAGGGCGCCCTCCTGGTCGATCGACCACTCGCCCTGCGCGCCGTTGCAGCCGTCGGAGCCCGTCCAGGTCCCGTCCTCCGCGATCAGGAGGAACGGCACGTCGGGCGCGTCGTAGGAGACGCCCGTCACCCAGCGGCCGACCAGGTCCTCCGGGGAGGGCGCCGTCATCGCGTCGACCCCGGAACCCTCGGCGCAGCCGGTGAGCCCGAGCACGGCCGCGAGGACGAGGATCCCGCCCGCGCGTCCGGCCGCGACCCGCCTCATCGCCCGAGGAGCTTCTGCAGCTGCTCGAGCTCCTCCGGCGTGGGCTGGGCGCCCTTGCCGGCGCCGCCGCCCAGGCCGAAGCCGGAGCCGCCCGCATCGCCCGGGCGGGGCCCGGAGGTGATCGCCGCGTTCTCGGCCGCGCGCTTGGCGGGGTTGCCGGACTTGCTGCTCTTCTTCTTCTGCGGCTTCGGGCGGCCCTGGTAGCCGGCGCCGGGCACGGGGCCCATGCCGGGGACCGAGGGCATGCCGCCCTTGGCGACCGTCTTCATCATCTTGGCGGCCTGCTCGAAGCGCTGGACGAGCTGGTTGACGTCCGTGACCGTCATGCCGGAGCCGCGGGCGATGCGCAGGCGCCGCGAGCCGTTGAGCAGCTTCGGGTTGACCCGCTCCGCCTTCGTCATCGACTGGATGATCGCCTCGGTGCGCACGATCTCGCGCTCGTCGAACTGGTCGAGCTGCTCTCGCATGCCCTTCGCACCGGGCAGCATGCCGATCATCTTCTTGATCGAGCCCATGTTGCGCAGCTGCTGCATCTGGCCGAGGAAGTCGTCGAGGGTGAACGTGTCACCCATGATCTTCTCGGCGATCTTGCGCGCCTCGTCCTCGTCGAACGCGGACTGCGCCTGCTCGATGAGGGTCAGCACGTCGCCGAGGTCGAGGATGCGGCTCGCCATGCGGTCGGGGTGGAACTGCTCGAAGTCGTCGAGCGACTCGCCCGTGGAGGCGAAGAGGATCGGGCGGCCGGTGAGCGAGGCGACCGAGAGCGCCGCGCCTCCGCGGGCGTCGCCGTCGAGCTTGGAGAGGACGACGCCGGTGAAGTCGACGCCCTCCTGGAAGGCCTTGGCGGTCGCGACCGCGTCCTGGCCGATCATCGCGTCGATGACGAACAGGACCTCGTCGGGGTTCGTGACGCGGCGGATGTCGGCGGCCTGCTTCATCATGTCGGCGTCGACGCCGAGGCGTCCGGCCGTGTCGATGATGACCGTGTCGTACTGCTTGTCGGTCGCGAAGCGGATCGCGTTCTGGGCGACCTTGACCGGGTTGCCGACGCCGTTGCCCGGCTCCGGCGCGTAGACCGCGACTCCGGCCTGCTCGCCGACGACCTGCAGCTGCTGCACGGCGTTGGGGCGCTGGAGGTCGGCCGCGACGAGCAGCGGGGTGTGGCCGTCCTTGCCGAGGTACTTGCCGAGCTTGCCCGCGAGGGTCGTCTTGCCCGCGCCCTGGAGGCCGGCGAGCATGATGACGGTCGGCGGGCGCTTGGCGAACTCGAGCCGGCGCGACTGTCCGCCGAGGATCGCGACGAGCTCCTCGTTGACGATCTGGACGACCTGCTGGGCCGGGTTGAGCGCCTTGTTGACCTCGTCGCCGAGGGCGCGCTCGCGCACCTTGCCGGTGAACTCCTTCACGACCTCCAGCGCGACGTCGGCGTCGAGGAGGGCCCGCCGGATCTCGCGGACGGTGCCGTCGACGTCCGACGCGGAGAGCTTGCCCTTCGTGCGGAGGTTCTTGAAGGTCTCGACGAGTCGATCGGAGAGGGTGCCGAAAGTAGCCATGATGCCCGGAATTCTACCGGAGGCCCGGAGGGTCGGCGGGCGCGGCCGCCGATCGGCTCGCGATCGGCGCGATCACCGCGGAGCGGATTAACTGGTCCGGGTCCAAGAACAGGGTTAGGGTGGCCCGGTGATCGAGACACTGGTGGCGGGCGACTCCGCGGATCCCCTGGACTACACCGACGGCTGGGAGCTGCAGCGCCGCCTGCACGCCGAGGTGGTGGCGGGCTCGAGGCCGGACACCCTCGTGCTCTGCGAGCACTCCTCCGTCTACACCGCCGGCAAGCGCACCGAGGCGCACGAGCGCCCGGACGACGGCTCGCCCGTGGTCGACGTCGACCGCGGAGGGCGGATCACCTGGCACGGCCCGGGCCAGCTCGTCGGCTACCCGATCGTGCGGCTCGGCGAGCCCGTCGACGTGGTCGCCTACGTCCGCTCGCTGGAGGGGGTGCTGATCGCCGCTCTCGACGACCTGGGCGTGCAGGGGCGGCGCGTCGACGGGCGCTCGGGAGTGTGGATCCCGAGGGACGGCGGCGCCGACAAGATCGCCGCGATCGGCATCCGCGTCGCCTCGGGCGTGACGATGCACGGATTCGCCCTCAACGTCTCGAACAGCCTCGAGCCCTACGCCCGCATCGTCGCCTGCGGCATCGCCGACGCCGGGGTGACCACGCTCGAGCGCGAGCGCGGCGAGGCTCCGCCCATGGAGGCGGTGCGGGCGCGGGTGGCGGCGCGCTTCTCGGAGGCGGCCCCCGCCTTCTCCGCCCGCATCGAGGAGGTCGCCGCGTGAGCGCCGAGGCCGGCGGCCGCAAGCTCCTGCGGCTGGAGATCCGCAACGCCGAGACGCCGATCGAGCGCAAGCCCGAGTGGATCCGCACGAAGGCCTCGATGGGCCCGGAGTACCTGCAGCTGCAGTCGCTGGTGAAGAGCGAGGAGCTGCACACCGTCTGCCAGGAGGCGGGCTGCCCCAACATCTTCGAGTGCTGGGAGGACCGAGAGGCGACCTTCCTCATCGGGGGCGCCCAGTGCACCCGCCGCTGCGACTTCTGCCAGATCGACACCGGGAAGCCCGCGGACTACGACGCGGACGAGCCCCGGCGCGTCGGCGAGTCCGTGGCGCGGATGAACCTCCGCTACGCGACCGTCACCGGAGTCGCCCGCGACGACCTGCCGGACGAGGGCTCCTGGCTCTACGCCGAGACCATCCGCCAGATCCACGCCCAGGCTCCGGGCACGGGGGTCGAGATCCTGGTCCCGGACTTCACCGGCCGCGCCGAGCACCTGCAGCGGGTGTTCGACGCGGAGCCGGAGGTGTTCGCCCACAACGTCGAGACGGTGCCGCGGATCTTCAAGCGCATCCGGCCGGCGTTCCGCTACGAGCGCTCGCTCGACGTGCTCACCCAGGGCCGGGAGGCGGGGCTGATCACGAAGTCGAACCTCATCCTCGGCATGGGCGAGGAGCGGGAGGAGATCTCGCAGGCGCTGCAGGACCTCTACGACGCCGGCACCGACATCGTGACCATCACGCAGTACCTCCGCCCGACGCCGCGGCATCTGCCGGTGGACCGCTGGGTGCACCCGGAGGAGTTCGTGGCGATCAAGGAGGAGGCCGAGGACATCGGCTTCCTCGGCGTCCTCGCGGGGCCCCTGGTCCGCTCCTCCTACCGGGCCGGCCGGCTCTGGGCGCGCTCGATGGAGTCGAAGGGGCTGCCGGTCCCGGAGCACCTGCGCCACCTCGCCGACGCGGCACTGGGCTTCTCGCAGGCCGTGTAGCCCGCCACCGGGACGGCGCCGGCGCGTCGTCCCGGGCGGGGCCGCTCAGCTGACGAGCTGCTGGGCGAAGACGTGGGGGGTGAAGCCGGTGAGGTCGCCGATGCCCTCGCCCTGGCCGACGAGCTTGATCGGGATGCCGGTGCGCTCCTGGACCGCGAGGACGAAGCCGCCCTTCGCGGAGCCGTCGAGCTTGGTGATGACCAGGCCGGTGACGCCCGCGTGCTCGATGAACGCCTCGGCCTGGCTCAGCCCGTTCTGACCGGTCGTCGCGTCGAGCACGAGCAGGATCTCGGAGATCGGGGCCTGCTTCTCGATGACGCGCTTGATCTTCGTGAGCTCGTCCATCAGCCCGCCCTTGGTGTGCAGGCGGCCGGCCGTGTCGATGATGACCATCTCGACGCCGGTGTCCTTCGCGAACTGCACGGTCTGGAAGGCGACGGACGCCGGATCCTGGCGCTCCTGCTGCGGGCGGACGATCTGGGCGTCGGCGCGCTGCGCCCAGGTGGCGAGCTGGTCGACCGCCGCGGCGCGGAAAGTGTCGGCCGCGCCGACCACGACGCTCCGGCCGTAGTTGCGGAGGAACTTGGCGAACTTGCCGATGGTCGTGGTCTTGCCGACGCCGTTCACGCCGACCACGAGGATCACGGCGGGGCGCTCGCTGAGCTTGAGGGTCGTGTCGTACTTCGACAGACGCTCCTCGAGGGACTCGCGGAGCATCCGCTGCAGGTCGCGCGGGTCGGTGGTGGAGTAGCGGGCGACCTTGGCGCGGAGGTCGTCGACGATCTCCTCGGTGATGTCGGGGCCGAAGTCGGCGGTGATCAGCGCCGTCTCGAGGTCGTCCCAGGTCTGGTCGTCGATCGTGCGCTTCTCGAACAGGCCGCGCAGTGCGCGGCCGAGCGACCAGGAGGTGCGTTCTGCCATGGGTCCAGGCTACCGGCGGGCGCGCCTCCGAGCGGTCGGGGAGGCGGGTTCAGGCCGGGGGCGCGGCGACGCGCTGGCCGACGACGGCCGAGACGCCGTCCTGCCGCATCGAGACGCCGTAGAGGGCGTCCGCGATCTCCATGGTCCGCTTCTGGTGGGTGATGACGATCAGCTGGCTCGAGGTGCGCAGGTCCTCGAAGATGCTGAGCAGTCGGCCGAGATTCGCGTCGTCGAGGGCGGCCTCCACCTCGTCCATGATGTAGAAGGGGCTCGGCCGCGACTTGAAGATGGCGACCATGAACGCCACGGCCGCGAGCGAGCGCTCCCCTCCGGAGAGGAGCGACAGCCGCTCGATCTTCTTGCCGGCCGGCCGCACCGCGACCTCGATGCCGGTGGTGAGCAGGTTCTCCGGGTCGGTCAGGCGGATGCTGCCGGTGCCGCCGGGGAAGAGGACGGGGAACACGTCCGCGAACGCCGCCTGCGTGTCGTCGAAGGCGGAGGCGAACACCGTCTGCATCGTCTCGTCGAGCTCCTCGATGATGGTGAGCAGGTCCCGCCGGGTCCCGGTGAGGTCGGCCAGCTGCTCGGTCAGGAACGCGTGCCGCTGCTCCAGCGCGGCGAACTCCTCCAGCGCGAGCGGATTGACGCGGCCCAGCTGCCTCAGCTGCTTCTCGGCCTTCTCGAGGCGGCGGCGCTGCTCCTCGCGGACGTAGGGCCGCGGCTCCTGCTCCTCGTCCGTCTCGTCGGGGACGCCGACTCCGGGACCGTACTCCTCCACCAGCACGTCCTCGGCGAGCCCGAGCTCGGACGCGGCGCGCTCGAGCAGACCGGTGAGCTGCAGCCTCTTCTCGTAGATCTGCAGCTCGAGGCCGTGCACGCTCTCGGTGACGGACTGGAGCCGGTCGCGCACGCTCCCCTCCTCGCGGCGGAGCCCCTGCAGCTCGGCGTTCTGCTGCGAGCGCGCCGCCTCGGCCGCGACGAGCTCGGCCCGGGCCTGCTGGACGGAGCGGTCGACGGAGGCGAGGACGGCGGGGAGCGCGGCGGTCACCTCGGCCGCCGCGTCGCGCTGGCGACGGCGGATCACGGCGCGGCGCGCGGCCTCGTCGGCGGCGGCGCGGTCGGCGGCCAGCTGGCGGGCCAGCGCCTCCCCGCGGGACTGCTCCGCCCGCACCCGCTCCTTGGCGGTCTCGACGCCGAGCCGCGCCTCGATCTCGCGCTCGCGTGCGGTGTCGACGTCGCTCTGCAGACCGTCGCGCGCGCTCGCGTCGAGCACCGGCCGGGGCCTGGCGCGCGCGGCGTCGAGCGCCGACCTCGCCTCCTGGGCCGCGCGCTCGGCGTCGCCGACCCGGTCCGAGGCGACGGCCAGCGCCCTCGAGCCCCGGCCGTGCTCGGCGGTGGCCGCCTCGAGCTGGGCGCGCACGCCGCCGAGCCGCTCGGTGTGGGCGGCACGGGCGGCGTCGTGCTCGCGGAGGGCCGAGAGCGCGCTCGCGGCCTGCTCCTTCGCGCCGCGGAGCGCTCCGGTCTGCTCGGCGAGCTCGAAGCGGAGCCGGTCGATCCCGCCCTCGACCTCCTCCAGCCGGGCGGCGGCCGAGTCGCGCTCGGAGACGAGCTCGATCCGGCTGCGCTGCCCGCCGGAGCCGGCGCTCTGCACGGCGTCGGAGACGGTCGCGCCGTCTCGGGTGACCAGGACGGTGCCCGGATCGATGCCCTCTCTCAGGCGCCGCGCCGCGGCGAGGTCCTCGACCACGAGCACTCGCTCGAGGAGCGAGAGGACCCCGGCCGGCGCCGTGACGAGATCGCCCGCGCGTTCCGCCCCCTCGGGAACGGTGAGAGCGACGTGCGGCCGGGCGGCGTCGGCGACCAGCAGCTCGACGCGTCCGAGGTCGCGCTCCAGCGCGGCGTCCAGAGCAGCGTCGGCCCGGGCGGTCGACTCGACCAGCACGGCGTCGGCGACCGCGCCGAGGGCGGCGGCGATCGCGGCCTCGGAGCCCGGCCGCACCTGGATCCGCTCGGCGACCCGGCCGCGCACCCCCTCGATCCGGGCGGCGATCAGCTCGGCCGAGCCGTCCGAGACGTCGAGGGCCAGCGACAGGGCACCCGTGCGGGCGGCCAGCGCCTCGCGCTCGCGCTCCAGGGCGTGCAGCTCCTCGCGCAGCCGCTCGATCCCGCCCTCGGCGGCCGAGACCGCGGACTGGGCGAGCTCGTAGCCCTCGTCGAGGCCGCCGTCGGGGCCGCGGCCGGCGTCGTCCAGCTCGGCCTCCAGAGCGTCGAGCGCCCGCCGCGCCGCCTCCTTCCGCCGGTCGGCCGCGTCGAGGGTGTTCTGCGCGCGCAGGACCTCGCCCCGGACGGACGCGAGACGGGAGGCGGCGGTGTCGGCCTGCCCCGAGAGGGTGGAGAGCTCGAGGTCGTAGCGCGAGACGAGGGCCGCCTGCGCGGCGATCTCCTCGTCGACCGCGTCGAGGGCGGAGCGGGCGGCGACGGTCGTGCCCTGCGCCTGGACCCACGCCGTCTCCGCGTCGAGGACGGCCTGCCGCAGGCGCTCCAGCTCGACCCGCGCCTCCTCCACCTGCGCCGGCGTCACGCGCGGCTGGATCTGCGGCTGCTCGGACTCGAGCTCGAGCATCGCGAGCCGCTGCCCGGCGAGGGCCGAGAGGTTGCGCAGCCGCTCCTGCACCGACTCCAGCTCGAACGAGGTGCGCCGGGCGTCGTCGACCGCGTCGCCGACCACCTCCGCCTCGATCCGCGCTCGCCGGAGCGTCGCCTGCTCGAGCCGCTGCTGCAGGACCACCCGCTCGCTGTGCCGCTCGCTCTCGGTGCGGGCGAAGCCGTCCAGAGCGGTCCGGAGCGCGACCACGTCGTCGGCGAGCAGGCGCGCCCGGGCGTCGCGCACCACGGCGGCGATCGTCTGCGCCTGCCGTGCGACCTCGGCCTGGCGCCCGAGGGGCTTGAGCTGGCGCCGGATCTCGCCCGCGAGGTCGGAGAGGCGGGTCAGGTTGGCCTGCATCGCCTCGAGCTTGCGGAGCGTCTTCTCCTTGCGGCGTCGGTGCTTGAGGATCCCGGCGGCCTCCTCGATGAACCCGCGCCGCTCCTCGGGGGTCGCGTGCAGCACGGCGTCGAGCTGTCCCTGCCCCACGATGACGTGCATCTCGCGCCCGAGACCGGAGTCGCTCAGAAGCTCCTGCACGTCGAGCAGCCGGCAGCCGCGTCCGTTGATCGCGTACTCGCTGCCGCCGTTGCGGAAGAGGGTCCGGGTGATCGTCACCTCGGTGTACTCGATCGGCAGGGCGCCGTCCGAGTTGTCGATGGTGAGCGCGACCTCGGCGCGGCCGAGGGGTCCGCGGGTGGAGGTGCCCGCGAAGATGACGTCCTCCATCTTGCCGCCGCGGAGCGTCTTCGCCCCCTGCTCCCCCATCACCCAGGCGAGCGCGTCGACGACGTTGCTCTTGCCCGAGCCGTTGGGGCCGACGACGCAGGTGACCCCCGGCTCGAAGGCGAACGTGGTCGGCTGAGCGAAGGACTTGAACCCCTTGAGGGTCAGGCTCTTCAGGTACACCCGGCCGCCTCGCTCCCGTCCACAACGCCTCCACGGTAGCCGACGGCCGCGGCCGGGCCGGGAGGCGGAGCCAGGACCGGCCGACGGACCGCCGCGATCCCGCACCGGAACAGGCGCAGGAGGCCGCCGCGGGCGCCGGGACGTGCACACTGGGGTGGTGAACCGCACCCCAGACCCGGCGCTCCGGATCCGCGAGCTCGCGATCCCCGAGGCCGTGGGCGCCGACGGCTGGAGCGACTTCCTCGCCCTGACCGCGATCGGCGATGCGGTGGGGACCGCCCCGGACTGCCGGGCCGTCTACACCTGGAACGCCGAGGAGAACCGACCGATGCTCGCCGTGAACGAGGCCGTCGGCTTCACCCCCGTCACCCACGAGGGCCAGTGGAGGAAGGAGCTCTCATGACCCCGCTCGTCGAGCCCGGACCGCCGCTGACCGCCGCCGAGCGCGAGCGGTTCGCCCGGCAGATCCGCCTGGCGCCCCTCGGGGAGCTCGGACAGCGGCGCCTCCGGAACGCGCGCGTGCTGATCCTCGGCGCGGGCGGCATCGGCTCGCCGGTGATCACGGCGCTCGCCGCGGCCGGGATCGGGCGGCTCGGCATCGTGGACGGCGACGTCGTCGAGCTCTCGAACCTGGCGCGGCAGACGGCGCACGACGACTCCTCGATGGGCCGGTCGAAGGCGGAGTCGGCGGCGGCGACCGCGCGGCGGCTCTCCCCCGGCATCGACGCCCGGGCCTTCCCGGTGTCGCTGACCTCGGCCAACGTCGACGCCCTGGTGGCGGGCTGGGACGTCGTGGTCGACGGCTTCGACACCTTCGGCGCGCGCTACCTCGCCTCGGACGCGACGACGCGCGCCGGGATCCCGCACGTGTGGGGGTCGGCGCTCGGCTTCGACGGGCAGCTCTCGACCTTCTGGGCCGGCGCTCCGGGCGGAGGGGTGACCCTGCGCGCGCTGCACCCCGAGGCCGAGGACGCGGGCGACAGCTGCTCGACGGTGGGCGTGCTGGGCGCGCTCTGCGCGCTGATCGGCTCGGCCATGGCGGCCGAGGTCGTGAAGCTCGTGACCGGGGCGGGCGAGCCGCTGTTCGGTCGCGTCCTCGTGCACGACGCCCTCGACTCCTCCTGGGCCGAGCTCCCTCTCGAGCGGCGGGTGCCGCCGGTCCCGGAGCGGCGGGCCGCGGCGGGCTCGATCACGGCGGCCGAGCTGCGGGAGCGGCTGGCCGGGCCGACGCCCCCGACCGTCGTCGACCTCCGCGAGGACGACGAGGACCGGACCGTCGCGGTGCCCGGTGCCGTGCGGATGCCGATGTCGCGCTTCGACCCCGTCGCTCTGCCGGCCGGTCCGCTCGTGCTGCACTGCGCCTCCGGGGTCCGATCGCGTCTCGCGGCGGAGCGCGCGGCGGCGGCGGGCGTGGCGTCCGACTCGCTCGACGGCGGGATGGCGTCGTGGCGGGAGCGGTGACCCGCCCCGCGGCCGCGTGCGCCGCGGAACCGGTGGGGTGAGGCGCACCCAGCGCCCTGCCGATCGGCGACCCGGGATGTTCGGTGCTCGCAGCGGAGAGGATCCGTCCTTCTCCGCGGATCAGGGCGGAGCAGTGTCCGAAGCTGATCGGCGGTGGCGTGCTCGCGGCCACCGTTCCGAGGAGAGCACCCATGCCGACGCCTTCACCGCACTCCGCGCGGCAGGCGGCGCTGCTCGATCCTCCCGACCCGCTCGACCCCGGCGCGGAGGCGTGATGCCCGAGGTCTGGAGTCCCGCCGAGAGGCGGCTGCGTCGGCTCGGCTGGATTCCGCGGCGCCCCCTGCCGCGAGGTGCCGTCTGCGACGCGATCGTCTCGCCGCGCCTCAGCCTCAGCCGCGCCTGGCTGCAGACCGGGGAGTTCGAGGTCCTCCCCCATCCCGGAAGGCTCCGCGTGCTCTTCAGCCTCGACGGGACCGGCCGCCTCTCCGCCCGGGGCCGCGACCACCGGCTCCCGGCCGGCAGCGCTCTCGTGACCCGCGCCTCGACGGTGCAGTACGCGGCGGCGCTCAGTCCGTGGGCGCGCTTCGAGTGGCAGCTGCGCCCCTCGGTGCTCCGCGCGAGCGAGTTCGCCTCGCTCACGGACCGGGTCCTCGCCCTCCCCGAGGCCTACTGGCGCACTCACCGGTGCGGCGAACACCGTCCTCACTTTCGGCGTCGAGCCCTCGGACGCGGCCTTCGAGCACTTCGAGATCGCGAGCGAGCACCTCCTGGCCTCGGCCTTCTCGGCGCTGCTGCCCTCCTTCGACCGGGAGGACCGGTCCCCCGCCGCCGTGTACGCGAACGGCACGCGCCTGATCGAGCGGCACTACCGCGACCGCTCCTTCACTGTGGAGACGCTCGCGGAGCGCCTCGGCGTGTCGGTCAGCCACCTGCACCGGGCGTTCTCGGCCGCCGGCACCACGCCTCGTCAGCGGATCGAGCGCGCACGGGCCTTCGAGGCGCAGCGCCTCCTCGACGAGCTCGGCCCACGGGCGGCGACGGACCTGGACCGCGTGGCGCGGTCGGCCGGCTTCAGCTCGCGGATCCACATGCAGCGGACCCTCCGCCGGATCGACGACGCGGGCTGACGTGCGCCGCCGCGTCCCCCGCGCCGGTCGGGCTCCCGGCGGGGAGGCGGCCTGAGCGGCTCCCCGATCCGGCGGCGCGACGGAACGTCCACGGTCGGGCATGGAACCTCGTCGCGGCCCGTTCCGCGTCGATCGGAGGCCGGACGTTCGGCAGGATCGGCGCGTCCACCACCCCTCGCACGAAAGAAAGAAAAGGAACACCATGACGGACACCAACGCCCTGGACCCGACGGCAGCGCACTCGCGCTCCCTCCCACCGCGGATCGACTCGACCGGCGGGGGGCCCGCCCGGCGGACGATCATGTCGGGTGCGGCCTGGTCCGTCCCCGTCGTCGCCGCGGCGGTCGCGACCCCCGCGGCCGCCGCGTCCACCGGCCTCACCCTCGCCTTCGACGCCCCGGCGTACTCCTTCCCCGCCTGCACCACGAGAACGGTCTCCGTCCTCGCCACGACCAACGGCGCTCCCGCTGCCGGCGACACGGTCACCATCACTCTCCCCGCCGGCCTGACCAGCGGCGGCGCGCAGACCGTCAGGGCGACGACCGGCGCGGACGGACGCGTGAGCATCCCGGTCACGGCCGGGAACGTGGCGCAGAACGGCATCACCCTCTCCGCCGTCTCCGGCGCCGCGGGCGCGACGGCGACCGCGAGCACCACCGCGACCACGGGGACCGCCGTCCGGTACGTCACCGACGGCGGACGGACGACGACGGAGTCGAACGGCAACGTGCCCTCGGGAGCCAAGACCGTCGGACCCCGGTACTACCTGACGGAGTCGGGCGAGCTCTATCACGGCGGGGGGCGGATCGCGCGCGGCGTCACCAGCGTCCAGGGCTTCCGCGACGAGCAGAACCGCGACGTCGCCGACTTCGTCGTCGACGGCGTCTTCTACCGCTTCGTCACCGGAGAGGCCGCGCCGAAGGCCATCGGGAGCGGCGTGCCGGCCGGATCGACGGTCCATGCGCCCGCCTTCTACGTCACACCGAACGGCGAGCTGCGGCGCGCCGGCGGAGCCCTCGTGACCACCGGAGTGACGAGCGCGGACTCCTTCCGCGACCAGAGCAACAACGACGTCATCGACGTGATCGTCGGCTCGGAGCTCGTCCGCTACATCTCCTCCACGAAGAACCAGGTCTACGCCAGGAACGTTCCGGCAGGATCGACGGCCTTGGCGCCCTCGTACCACCTGACGCCGGACGGGCGCCTCTTCAACAGCAGCATCCTGGTCGCCACCGGGGTGACCAGTGCCGACGCCTACCGCGATCGACAGAACCGTGACGTCGTGGACGTGATCCAGAACGGCGCTCTCGTCCGGTACGGCGCGTTCGCGGACAGGACGCAGCCGCAGATCCGCGTCGCCTCCGGTGTGCCCTCCGACGCCACCATCTTCGCGCCGGACGCCTACGTGACCCGGGACGGCCGGGCCTTCGTCAGCGGCGTGCTGGTCGCCACCGGAGTCTCCTCGGCGTTCGGATTCCTCGACGTGCAGAACCGCAACGTGCTCGACACGATGACCAACGTCCTGTGCCCGTGACGCACGGGATCGGCCGCTGATCCGGTCCTGCCCCGCCGCACGCGGGTCCGAGGGAGGCGTCCCGCGGGTCCCTGTGCGGCGGGACAGGACCAGTCCGTCCTCGGGATGCAGCGTCCTCCAGAAGCGCGGACGCACCTGCTGCGGACCGCGCGGAGCGGACGCACCGGTCCGGTCGAGGACGGCTCGTCACGGAGGGCTCTTCGGGGTCAGCCGCCGGCGAACGGCGGCAGGACGTCGACCGCGGCATCGGGACGCAGCGGCGTGGCCCTGTCCGCGGTCGACACGCCGTCGACCAGGTAGGTGCACCGTGCGAGCACGTCGGCGGCCGAGGGCGCGGAGGCGACGAGTCTCTCCTCGAGAGCGCCCAGGTCGGGCACCTCGTCGAGCTCGTCGGAACCACGGCCGAGGGCGGCCTTGGCCGCCGCGAAGTAGCGGACCCGCATGCTCATCCGCCGATCGCGCTCATCGTGCGCTCGGGCTGCACGAAGCCCGCCCTGTTCATCTCGTGTCCCGCGGGCTTGGCCCACATCGCCCCGCGCCAGAGCTGGGCGACCTCGTGGTCGTCCGCGCCCGCGCGCATCGGGCCGAGCAGGTCCGTCTCCTCGTTCGAGAAGAGGCAGCTGCGGACACCTCCCTCGGCGGTGAGCCGGGTGCGGCGGCAGTCGTCGCAGAAGTTCTCGGTGACGGACGCGATGATCCCCACCTGGCCGAGCACCTCGGACCCCCCGGCCTCGCGGACGTCGAAGAGCTCGGCGGGGGCGCCGTCACGGGGGGCCGCGTGCGGGCTGAGCGAGAAGCGCTCCGAGAGCAGCGCCCGGATGTCCGCGGCGGTGATCATGGTCGCGCGGTCCCAGCCGTGGTCGGCGTCGAGCGCCATCTGCTCGATGAAGCGGAGCTGGTGGCCTCCCGCGAGGGCCCAGGCGAGCAGCTCCGGGGCCTCGTGGTCGTTGATCCCGGGCAGGAGCACCGCGTTGATCTTGGTCTGGTCCAGGCCGGCGGGACCGAGCGCGTCGATGCCCGCGAGCACGCGGTCGAGGAACGGGCGACGGGTGACCTTCGCGAAGGTCTCGGCGCAGATCGAGTCGAGCGAGACGTTGACGCGGTTCAGGCCGGCGTCGGCGAGCGCCGCCGCCCGACCCGACAGGCCGATCGCGTTCGTGGTGAGCGAGATCTCGGGGCGCGGGTCGAGGGAGGCGACGTCGCGGATGATGTCGACGAGGTCCTTGCGCAGGAGCGGCTCGCCGCCGGTGAAGCGGATCTGGCGGACGCCGAACTGCTCCACGGCGATGCGCGCTAGGCGGAGGATCTCCTCACGGCTGAGCAGGGACGCGGGCGGCTGGAACGGCAGGCCCTCCGCCGGCATGCAGTAGGTGCAGCGCAGATTGCACTTGTCCGTCAGCGAGATCCGCAGATCGTCCGCGACGCGCCCGTAGGTGTCCAGGAGGAGCGGGTTGGCGGGGCGGTCGGCCGGGAGGACCGCGCTGCGCTGTCGGGGCCGGAAGCCCGGGATCCCCAGTGCTGTGCTCATCCGCTCACACTACGCCGCGGAACCGGGCGCGACCCGGCAAGATGGACTCGGTCCCGCCGCCGGTCGGGCTCCGCCGCTCGCGAGAGGACACGATGACCTCGATCGACCTGCACGCCGCCCGGGTGCGGGCGCTGCTCGCGCCGCTGGCCACGCGGGGTGCCCGCGAGACGCTGAGCCTGGATCCGGCCGCCGTCGCCGCCGATCCGGGCGCGTACGACCGGCGGGTCCTCGCCCGCTCCGTCGACTCCCCGCTCGACCTGCCGCGCTTCGACAACTCGCAGATGGACGGCTTCGCGGTGCGGGCGGCCGACCTCGACGCGGCTGCGCCGGAGCATCCCGTCGCCCTGCCCGTCTCGGCGCCGATCCCCGCGGGCGACCGGGCGCCGCGGCACGAGCCCGGCACGGCGACACCGATCATGACCGGCTCGCCGCTGCCGGAGGGGGCCGACGCCGTCGTCCCGGTCGAGCGCGTCGATCCTCCGCGCTTCCCCGCGGCGGGCAGCGTCGCCTTCGCGCACCCGGTGGTGCCGGCGACCTTCGTCCGAGCCCGGGGCAGCGACGCCCGCCGCGGCGAGCTCGCCCTCCCGGCCGGCACTGTCCTCCGCGCGGCCCACTACGGACTCCTCGCCTCCCTCGGGCTGACCGAGGCGGAGGTGCTGCCGCGACTCCGGGTGCTCGTCGTCCCCACCGGCAACGAGATCCGTCCCGCAGGCGTTGTCCTCGAGGAGGCGCAGATCCACGACGCGAACGGCGCCCTGCTGGCCGAGGCCGTCCGCGAAGCGGGCGCGCTGCCCGTCGTCGCCGCCTGCACGAGCGATCGGGCCGAGGACCTCCTGGCGCTGCTCGAGGAGCACGCGGGCGCGGCCGACCTGGTGATCACGGTCGGCGGTGTCAGCGCGGGCGCCTACGAGGTCGTCCGCGACGCGCTCGGCCCGGCGGGCTCGGAGTTCGGCCACGTCGAGATGCAGCCGGGCGGCCCGCAGGGCCTCGGTCTCGTGCGCGTGGCCGAGGGGCTGCACCTGCCGGTCGTCTCGCTTCCCGGGAACCCGGTGAGCGCCCTGGTCTCGTTCGAGGTGTTCCTCCGGCCCGTGCTGCGCTCGCTCGCGGGACGGACGCCCGCCGAGCGGCCGCGGCTCCGTGCGCGCCTCGGCACGGCGCTCGACTCGCCCGCGCACCTGCACCAGATCCGCCGCGGAGTCCTCGACGACGAGGGCCTCGTGCACCCGGTGGGCGGGCCCGGCTCGCACCTGCTGGCGTCCTACGCCCGCTCCACCGTGCTCATCCACGTCCCCGTCGGGACGGACCACGCAGCGACCGGCGACACGGTCGAGATCTGGAGGATCGATGACTGAGAGCGATCGGCTCACCCATGTGCGCGGCGACGGAGCCGTGCACATGGTCGATGTGAGCGCGAAGGAGGTCACGGCGCGCACCGCCGTCGCCGAGGGGTACGTCGAGACCTCGCCCGAGGTGGTGCGGCTCCTCGAGCAGGGCGAGCTGCCCAAGGGCGAAGCGCTCGGCGTGGCGCGGATCGCCGGGATCCTCGGCGCGAAGGCGACCTCGACCCTCATCCCGCTCTGCCACCCGCTGGCGCTGGACGGCGTCGACGTGGACCTCGAGCCGCAGGACGGCCGCGTCCGGATCGAGGCGCGCGTGCGCACGACCGGGCGCACCGGCGTCGAGATGGAGGCGCTGACCGCGGTCAGCGTGGCCGCCCTCACGGTCTACGACATGATCAAGGCGGTCGATCGCGGTGCCGCGATCACCGGTATCCGTGTGCTCGCGAAGGCGGGCGGGAGGAGCGGCTCGTGGACGAGCGGAGGAACCCCGTGACGCGGCGGGCGGTGGCGGTCGTCGCCTCCACCCGTGCCGCCTCCGGCGTGTACGAGGACCGGACGGGACCGGCGCTGGAGGCCTGGTTCACCACCCGCGGCTGGGAGTCCCGGGTGGTCGTCGTGGCCGACGGCGACGCGGTGGGCGAGGCGATCGCCGACGCGATCGGCAGCGGAGTCGACGTGGTCGTGACCACCGGTGGGACGGGCGTCGCCCCGAGCGACGTCACCCCGGAGCAGACCGCCCCCCTCCTGGAGAGGCCCCTGCCCGGCCTCGCCGAGGCGGTGCGCGCCAAGGGCGCCGCCCACGTCCCGACCGCCGTGCTCAGCCGCGGGCTCGCCGGCGTCAGCGGCCGCACCGTCGTGGTGAACCTCCCCGGCTCCCCCGGCGGCGTCCGCGACGGGATCGACGTGCTCGACCCGGTGATCGGGCACCTCCTCGATCAGCTCGGAGGCGGCGACCATGCCCGCTGAGCCGGTCGCCCTCGCCCGGCTCGCGGCCGAGGCCATCACCGTCGACGAGTGCGAGCAGGCGGTCGACTCCCCGACGCACGGCGCCGTCGTGACCTTCGCGGGCGTCGTCCGCGACCACGACGAGGGCCGCGGCGTGCTCCGGCTGTCCTACGAGGCGCACCCGGACGCCCCCGCCGCACTCCTCGCCTCCGCCCGCCGCATCGCCGAGCGCTGGCCTGACGTCCGGATCGCCGCCGTGCACCGGGTCGGCGACCTCGTGGTCGGCGACCTCGCCCTCGCCTGCGCCGTGGCCTCGGCCCACCGCGCAGCGGCCTTCGAAGCCTGCGCGGCACTGGTCGACGACATCAAGGCGTCGGTGCCGATCTGGAAGGAGCAGTCCTTCGTCGACGGCAGCTCGGAGTGGGTCGCGAGCCTCGGCTGATCTTCCTTCGAGCCCGTCCCCGCCGGGCTCGGCGCGGTCGGCCGGAGAGGGTGGTCACGTTTCGCAGAGCGGGGAGCGATCGCCTAGATCGATCCGCTGGCACGCGGATCGATCGTTCGGCTCGAGGGTGTTTCATACCGAGCCCGTCCCCGCCGGGCTCGGCGCGGTCGCGGTGCTCGTCCCCGAGCCCGTCCCGGCCGGGCTCGGCGCAGTCGGCTTTCCAGGGCGGATGCGATTCGCAGAGCGGGGAGCGATCGCCTAGATCGATCCGCTGGCACGCGGATCGATCGTTCGGCTCGGGGGGAGAGCGAACAACC